>NZ_CP020612.1:1523902-1877804 GCF_002105555.1 Paracoccus contaminans | reverse complement strand
CATCAGGCGATATTCGCTTTCGGTCAGCGCCGCATCGACACCCTCCGCCGTCACGCGCCGGGCAAGCGGGTCCAGCAGCAGGTTCCCGACCCGCATGCCCGCCTCGGCCGCGGGGCGCATGCGGCGCAGGACGGCGGCCACGCGGGCGACGATTTCCTTGGGATTGAAGGGCTTGGTCACATAATCATCGGCGCCGATGCGCAGGGCCGACAGCTTGTCCACATCCTCGGCCAGCGCGCTGACCACGATCACCGGCAGGCTGTCGTTCCTGGCCCGCAGCGCCGACAGCACCTGAAAGCCGTCGCGCCGCGGGATGTTCATGTCAAGCAGCATCAGGTCGGGGCGCAAGGTCTGCGTCAGGGCCAGGGCCTGTTCGCCGTCGCGGGCGGACAGGGTGCGATAGCCTGCCGCCTCGAGATAGCGCGACAAGATCAGCGCGATCTCGGCCTCGTCCTCGACGATCAGGATCAGGGCATGGGGGTTGGCGTCCATCTCTCTCTCATATGGCCGGTGCCGTGGGCGCGCCAGCCGCGGCGGCGCATCCGGCGACCGGGGGCGGCAGGGCATCGTTCAGCGCGGCGGCGGCGCGGAAGGCCTCGGCGCGGGCGCGGTCTATGTCGCGCTGCGCGGTGGCGACGGCGCGCTCGGCCTCGGCCAGCTCCAGCGCGTCGGCCTCGCCCGCTACCTGCCGCGCGCGGACGCGGGCTAGATCGGCACTGGCATTCTTCCAGCCCGACAGCGCGGCATCCAGCCCCGCCTCGGCGGTCTGGCGGGCCGTCACGGCCTCAAGCGCGGCGATCTCGGACTGGTTACGGGCGCGCAGCCAGTCGATCTCAGCCTGCGCCACCGACAGCCGGGCCTTGTCCAGGTTGCGCCGCGCCGCGCCGTTGTCGAGGATCGCGCCTTCGAGCCGGACAGCGTTTGTCACCGCCGCCCCGTTGCCCGCGACCAGCCCCGCCAGCGTCCTGGCCGTCGCCGCGATCGAGGAGGTCACGACCAGCCGCGGCCGGGATGCGGCCAGCGCCTCGGCGCGGGACGCATCGGCGCGGGACGCATCGGCGGCGTGAAACCGCAGCCAGGCCGCGTAGACGCCGGGCACCGCCTGCGTAGCGGCCAGATCGGTGCGCGCCGGCACCTTGGGGCGCGCCGCCCCCTTCAGCGCGATGGCGGGGGGGATCGTCCGCACCCCCAGCGCGCGCAGCCGCGCCTCGGCCAGCGCCGTCCGGCCCGATGCACCGGCGGCATCGGCGCGGGCGCGCACCAGGGCCTGTTCGCGCGCGGCGATGTCGGTGCCGGTGATCTCGCCCGCCGCTCGGCGCAGCCGCAGGAGCGACAGGGATCTTTCCTCGGCGGCAATGTCGCCGGATGCGCGCGCCGCCTCGGTGCGCGCCTCGGCCAGCGCGACCCAACCCTGCGTCACCTCGCGCGCCAGCGTCCGCCGCGCGATCAGCAGGTCAAGCCCGCTGGCGGAATGTTCCAGCATCGCCGCCCGCAGCGCCGCCTCGAACTTGCCCGCGAGGTCAGGCTCGAACCGAAGCGAGGCGTTGAGCGCCAGCGATGTCCGCTCGGCCGAGCCATCGGCCGAATGGCCAAGGCCGCGATCCGCCCGGGCCTGATCCAGGGCCAGATCGGCGGCCCGGAACCGCGCGCGGGCCGATGCCGCGTCAAGCCCGGCGGCATCGGCCTCGGCCAGCATCCGCCGCAGCCCCCCGTCGCCGAAATCCATCGTCCAGACGGGCGCCGAGGCGAGCTGAAAATCGGCAAGGCGCTGCGCCGTCACCGGCTTGCCGTCCAGTTCGGGCAGCGCGGCGCAGGCCGAGCACAGCAGGGCGGCGGACAGGGTCAGGGCAGGAAACAGTTTCATCGTGCGATCCTTGCAATCAGGCGTTGTCCCAGAACCAGACGGTCGACCTGGTCCCTGGGGCCGTCCAGCCGGACGGAGATTTCAAGCGTGCGCGCCTCGTCCCCGCGCGCGGCCGACTGGCCGGCGGCGGCAAGGCTGCCGAACACCGGCGCCACGCGGCTGACGGTGCCGGCGATGCGGCTGCCGTCGTCACGCTCGCGGATGATCTCGGCCCTCTGGCCGGGATGGACGAGGCCGACGAACTGCTCGTCCAGTTGCGCCTTCAGCACGCGCGGGCCGTCGGGGGACAACAGGAACATCTCGGTCACGGTGCTGGTCGAGGTGCCGTCGCCGGGCCGCGCGCTGCGGCGCACGATCACCCCGTCCACCGGCGCGGACGATGCGGGCATCGATCTCGGCCTCCTGCACCTTCAGGCGTTCCTCGGCCAGCGCAAGGCTCTGGGCGGCGATGGTGACCTCCATGGCGGCGATCGCGGCGGCGCGCCTGGCCTCGTCGATCTGCCGCCTGGGCAGGGCATCGGCGCGGGCCAGAGGCGCAAGGCGGGATCGGTCGTCGGCGGCATTGCCGGCCCGCAGCTTTGCCAGGTCCAGTTGCGTGCGGGCCTGCCCGACCTCGGCGCGCGCGATGTCCAACTGCACCTGCGCCGCCTTGTCATTGAGCCGTGCCAGCTCCTGCCCGGCGGTGACGTGATCGCCCTCCTCGACCAGCACCGCCTCGATCAGCCCCTCGCGCTGCGCCGCCAGCCGCATCAGGCCGTCCGAGGGCTCGACCACGCCGCGCGCGACCGCGATCCACTGGCCTGCCGGCTGTTCGAGCGGCGCCGCCCCGCCATCCTGCGCACGGGCCGGGCGGGGCGAGAAGAAGATGCCCAGCAGAAAGATCACGAACAGGCACAGGGCAAAGGCGTATTTCATCGGGCAACCTCGGTTTCGATGCGGTCGATCCGGCCGGCCCGCATGTGATAGATCCGGTCGGCAAAGGGGCTGAGCCTGTCGTCATGGGTCACGCAGATCACGGTGACGCCATGTTCGCTGGCAAGGCGGCGCAGGTGGCGGCTGACCATCTCGCCATTCTCGGTGTCGAGCGCGCTTGTCGGCTCGTCGGCAAAGATCAGTCGCGGCTGCTTGGCCAGGGCGCAGGCGATCGCCACGCGCTGCTTTTCGCCGCCTGACAGCGCATCGGGGCGCAGCGCGGCACGGGGCCCCAGGCCCACATCCGCCAGCGCGGCCATCGCCCGCTCGCGCGCCTGCCGCGCGGGGATGCCCATATGGCCCAGCACCAGTTCGATCTGCTCATGCGCCCTGAGGGCCGGAAACAGGATCGAACCCTGGAAGATGAAGCCCATATGCTTGAGCCGAAAGGCATCGCGCGCGGCGGGTTTCATCGCCCAGAGCCGTGCGCCCAGCGCATCGACCGTGCCCGCATGGGGCGCGGTCAGCCCCGCGAGGATCGCCAGCAGCGTGGACTTGCCGCAGCCGGACGGCCCCTTGACCAGCGACAGCGCGCCGCGCGGCAGTGCGATGTCAAGGCCATGCAGGATCTGCACGGCCTTGCCGCCCTTGCCGAAGGCTTTGGACAGGCCCGTGCCCGACAGGACCGTAAGGGTCGGATCATGCATCATGGATCACCGCAGCAGCGAGGCCGGATCGGCGCGACGCAGCCGGCGCAGCGCGAACAGGTTCGATACGACCACCGTCAGCGCCAGCCCGGCCCCCACGGCACCCGCCAGCGGCAAGGGCATTTCCGAGGCAACGCCCCGCAGATGCAGGAACCACAGCACCGCGGCCGAGGCGGCGGCGGTCAGCGCCAAGGCGGCGGCGCAGACATAAAGGCCCTGCTTCATCACCACCCGCTGCACCGAGCGAAAGCCGATGCCATAGGCCCGCAGCGCCGCATATTCGCGCATCGCCCCCGCGACAGCGGCGCCCAGCGTCTGGCTGACCACCATCAGCGTGATGACCAGCGCGATGGCCGAGGAAGCGAGAAACAGCGTCCCCGCCCCCGATTCCAGCGCCCAGTAGCGCACGGTCGAGGCAGACAGCTCGCCGGGCGGCCAGACCCGGTATTCGGGAATGGGCACCACATCGGTCAGCCGCCGCGCCACCGCCTCGGGGTCGGCGCCGGGGCGCAGCCTGACGAGGTAGAAGGCCGGGGCGCCGCCCCCCGCCCATGCCGTCGGCAAGATCGCGCGCCGTCAGGTCCGAGGCCAGCAGCTGCACGCCGAACAGCGCCTTGACGCCATCCAGCAGCCCGACCACGCGAACCGGGCTGCGGTTGACCTTGATCCGCCCGCCGATGCCCACGCCCAGTCTTCGCGCATCGGTCCTGTCCAGCGCCACGGTGCCCGGCTCGGCCAGCCTGCGGCGCAGATCGGGGCTGACGGCGCGCGACAGCACCATGCCCCCGTCGCCGGTGCCAAGGGCCAGGACCGTGCCGAACTCGCCGGTTTCCTCGGTCTCGCCGATGGTCACATAGGCGGGCGCGCCATAGGGCTCGATCGTGGCGATGTCTGGGTCAAGCCACAGACGGCCGACCGCCAGCATGGACAGGCCCCGGCTCTGGTCCAGGGCCTTGGCGTCGGCCGGCCCGACCCACAGATCGGCGGCGCTGAGCCGCACCGGCGCGGCCGACAGCGAGAACGCCCCCATCGCCAGCGCCGCCTGCGCGACCATCATCAGGCCGGAGATGCCGACGGCGATCACCACCGGCAGATAGCGCCGCCAGCCATGCAGCACGGATTTGAGGGCAAGGTTGATCATGCCCTGCCCTCTCGCAGCCGATTGTCGAGAGAGCGTGGAGAGACTGTGGCCCAGGCGTGGCCGCCGTCTGGCGGCCCGGCGCCCTGCATGCGGCGATCTTGCCGCGCGGGCCGCCGCCCTGCACATCTCTGCGGGGCCCCAGGACGGGCCGCGGGGCATTGCCCGTCGCGGCGCGCAAGGCGCCCCGCACCGGCGCCAGAGGGCTCAGCGATCGGGCAACTCCGCCTCGCCTGCCGGGCGCCGCGGGTCCGGGGGGCGGCGGGCCGCCCCTCGAGCTGCCGCGTGGCGCAGCCCCGTCAGTTGCCGGGGGTCAGGGAGATGACCTTTTCGGCCGCTGCCTCGACGGCCTGCCGCGAATAGACCAGCGGGGCATAATCGCCCGCGGCCCACAGCGGCGCCAGATCGCGGTAATGCGCGCTCATCGGATCGCCCGACTGGCCGGGCGTGTTGATGAAGCGGCTTGCGTCCCAGTTGCCGACATCCAGCACCATGCGGAACGAAGCGCCCGAGGTGACCTCGAACTTGTCGTTATAGCTGGCGGCCCGCGGGCTGAAGGCCGATCCACCCATCGACAAAGGCCCGACGTTCAACTGGCTGGCAAGACCGGGCCGGGCCAGCGACGCGACCGAACTGGTGAACTTGCCCTTGTGCAGATCGCCCCAGCGCCAGGCCTTCTGGTCCGGCCCCAGCGCCTCTGTCACCTCGGCGACGGCGCCTGCCAGGGCCTTGGCGAGGATCTCGTCCCGCGCCTTGGCGGGGTCGGCCCCCAGGCGGCCATCGGGCGCGTCGAGCAGGTCGACGATCGAGGTGATCGCCCCGCGGCCCAGCAGCTTGGCCATGTCATCGCCGACCAGGCGCGGCCCGGCGGTCTTGACCAGATGCTTGCTGAGCAGCACCTCGGCGACCGCGGCGGCGGCGCTGTCGGCAGCCGTCACCCCGTCCCATCCCTGGATCAGGGCCAGCGCGTCGCGATCGGCCTGCGCCGCATCATCGGGCAGGGTCAGGCCCTTGAACAGGGCGACCATGCGGCGCTGGACCATGCTGTGATCATCGTTCTGCAGCGCCATCGAATCCGCCAGCGACACCTTGTCATCCTTGGACAGCACCTCGGTGATGCGGTCGAAGCGGGCCGGGTCGGACCATTCGAAGCCGACCTTGTTCTCCTTGTAGGGATAGCCCTCGGGCAGGTTCATCTGGTTGGCGGTGGCAAAGAACCCCTCGGGCGGGTTGTAGACCGAGGGCAGCTTCTTGCGGTCGAGGAACTCCCATTCATAGCGCCCGTCGCCGGGCACCGGCAGCAGCCCGTCCCAGTTCTGGCGCAACGGCGACATGGCGCCGACGATCCAGCCGATATTACCCTCGGTATCGGCATAGACCTGGTTCTCGGACGGCGCCGAGAAGCGCTCCATCGCGGTCGAGAACTCTTCCCAGTTCCTGGCGCCCATGTAGTCGACCGACCCGAAATAGGCCGAGGTGCCCGGCTCGAACCACACGCTGCGGAAGGCATAGGCGCGGTGGTTGGCCTCGTCGACCTTCAGGACCGGACCGTGGCGGGTGAACTTCATCGTCACCTTCTCGGGCTGGCCGTCGCGGACGGCGACGGTGTCCTCGATCACCTCCATGTCGGCCCAGCCGTCCTTGTAGCGGTACTGGTTGGGGTTCTCGGGGTTCAGCTCATAGACATACAGGTCTTCCTGATCGACGGCGAAGATCGTCAGGCCAAAGCCGATCTTGCCGTTGTGCCCGATCGAGATGCCGGGCAGCGCCGGCTCGCCCGCGCCGATCACCGACATGCCGGGCCCGTTCAGGTGCACGACATAGCGCAGCGAGGGCACGCCATGCGCCCGGTGCGGGTCATTGGCAAGCATGGGCCGCCCGGTTTCGGTGCGGCTGCCGGCGATGGTCCAGTTGTTCGACCCGATTTCCTGCACGTTGGCCGAGGTGACGCGCAGGAACGACGCCGGGTCGGCATCGGACCGCTTGTCGCCCGAGGACTGGTTGTTCTCGTGCGTCGGCGCAGGCCCGGCCGGCGCTGCGGCGGCGGGGGCGGCATCTGCCGCCGGGGCTGCCGCCCCTGCGGCCTGGGCCGGCGCAGCGGCGGGTGCCGATCCCCCGGCGGGCTTGGCCGCCGCATCAGGGGCCGGCGCGTCAGCCTTGGCGGCATCTCCTTCGGCCTTGGCCGCCTCGAACTTCACGTTCTGGGTCGCCAGTTCATAATCCTTCAGCACGTCCTCGGGGATGGTGCAGGGGTCGAGCCCCTCGGGGATGGACGGCGTCCATTCGGGTTCGAGCTTCTGGCGCAGCCGGTCGGCCTCAAGCCCCTTGGCGCAGGTCATCCGCGCCCGCGCCACCTCGGAACTGGCGTTGCGCGTCAGGCCGTGGCTGCGGATGCGCACCACGTCCTCGGGCGACCACAGCTCGGGCCTTGATCCGGTCAGCTCGAACTCGACGGGCAGCGGCTGGCGCGCGTCCAGCACCTGCTGGACATAGGCGTTGATGCCGGCGACGAAGGCCTCGGCATAGGTCTTGCCGTTCGGGCCATAGGCGGCCCATTCCTTTTCGATGTCGCCGCGATAAAGGAACATCCGCGCCGCGCGGTCCTGCGCGACGAAGGACTGGCCAAAGCTTTCCGACAGCCGCCCCAGGCCGCGCTTGCGCCACAGGTCGATCTGCCACAGCCGGTCGCGCGCCGCGTTGAAGCCCTGAAGGAACAGGGCGTCGCGGTCGGTGCCGGCATAGATATGCGGCACGCCCCACTGGTCCACGATGATCTCGGCCGGCTGTTCCAGCCCGGCCACGCTGGCCTGCTCGCGCCGCACCGACGAGGGCAGTTCGGCACAAGCGGGCCAACCGGCCAGGATCAGTCCCAACCCGAACAGGCCGGGTGTCAGCATCGTCTTCATGGGGATCTCTTCTTGCTGTGGTGAAAGGGAATGTCAGCCCGGCCCGGCGGGGATGGGCGGGGCAAGATCGTCGATTGCCTCACCCGGCCGGGCGCTGCCGCGCCGGATGCCGCCGCCGGCCTTGCCCGGGTCCGCAGGCGCCGCATCGGCGGCAGGGCCGGACCGGACCGGGCTGAGCCCCGGAAAGCCTAAGGCCGCCAGTGCAAAACCGGCCGGGCTGCCGCCCAGCAGCATCACGATCAGCAGTGACGTCATGACAGTGGCAATCATTCGCAGGCTCGGCCTGCATGGGCGTTTTGACGGGGATTGCCTGCTGCGGCCTCTCCGCCAGCCAGGGGGGCGGCGGGGGCCAAGCGGATCAGGCACATCACATGGCGCAGCGCGACATCGCCGACGATCAGCCGCGTCGGCAGGCCCAGGTCCGTGCCGGCGATCGGCTTGCCGGCCCTGCCCATTGCCACGGCAAGGCGTCGCTGGGCCTTCGTCAGCGCATCCCTGTCTGGAAACCGTGGGCAATGCGCCGGCCTGTGCGGGCGATTGCCGCCGTAACCCCGGCCTCGCAGTCGGCAGGGCGATCCAGCTGAGCGCGAGTGACGGGCACGATCTGATCTATCAGGATGCGATGGAATGAAGCCTGCCGCCGCGGCTTTCCTCGTCCTGTCGGCCAGATCCATCGGCAATGGGTGGATTTGCCCGGCGGGCGCATCGGCGCGGATGATGCCCTGCATGAATTGGCAATGCCGCCGGCTGGGAAAATGGCCGCTCAGCGGGGCCAGCTCGCGCAGATCGCCGCGCAGCCCCGAGGCTTTGATCAGGTTGAAGCTGCTGGACCGTGGCCGGACCCATTCCTCGCCGAGGCGGGCGATGGTCGGCGGCCCCTGCAGGCGGCGGAACAACCCGGACAGGTCAGGAGACGGGGAGACTTGCTTCACGATCATGAATCGCAGTCCATGATAATGACCGCATGTTTGTCAAAGCGATTTCACGAACGACTGCCCTTACCTGACCTATCTGAAGGAAAGCTGCCACGACCGCCTGAACCTGCACCAGGGCCATGGAATCCTGAAGCTTCTCGAGACTCTGTTCGGGCGGGCACAGGAGATCGGCTGAACGACCTGACCCCGCGCAAGGCATCAAGCCCGCGCCAAGGCCGCTACTGGCCGCAGCAGGCTGGCGATGATCCGCAAGTCTGCGGCCCAAGCAAAACCCAGCAAGCGCAAGCACGGAACGCGCCGGGATCACGATTGGAAAGTGGTAAACCGCGCTGGAAACCCTGAGGAGGCAGCGTGTGGTCAGCGGGGACAGACCCGGCAACCATTGACCTCAACAAGAAATCATGGTGCCCGGAGGCGGATTCGAACCACCGACACGCGGATTTTCAATCCGCTGCTCTACCAACTGAGCTATCCGGGCGCCGGCGGGGTGGTGCCCCGCAGGTGGGGCGTTCCTAGACAAGGCGCGCGGCGCTGTCCAGAGGCAAAACGTCATTCCCCGCGCTCGCGCAGGCCTTCACCCTGGCTGTCGGAGGAAAGGCCGCAGGCCGGCTCGCCGGGAATGGCATAATCGCCGCGCAGCCAGCGGGCGAGATCGAGATCCGCGCAGCGCCGCGAACAGAAGGGGCGGTATTTCGTATCGGGCGGGCGCGCACAGACCGGGCAGCGCATCAGTCAGTTCCCGCCGCGGCGGCGACGGCGGCCAGGGGCACGCGGTCGCGCTTGCGGTTCAGCTCGAACAGCCCCATCGCCGTCCACCCGATCAGCACCGTCTCGGTTCCCTCGGCCTTGAAAGCGGCGCGCAGCACCTGTTCGATGGTGCCGCGCTCGCGCTTGGGGCTGGGGGCAAAGTCGATGACCACCTGCCCGCCCAGGCCGCGCAGCCGCAGCTGGCGCGGCAAATCGCGCGCCAACGCGATATTGGCCTTGAGCGCGGCGGCCGGCGTCATGTCGCGCCCGGTATTCACGTCCACCGCAACCAGCGCGCGCGTCGCCTCGATCACCGCAAAGCCGCCGCCCGGCAGGTCCAGCTCCTCGTCCAGCAGGGCGTCGATCGCGGCGGCCACGCCATGCGCCTCGAAGCTGTCATCACCCTGATCGATCGAATCAGGGGGCGGGTCGGCCCAGTCCGTCCAGGCCGCCCGCCAGGGAAGATCGGCATCGACCAGCAGCTCGGGACGGCCGGCGGCATCCGCCATCACCTCGGCGGCCAAGGCGGCAAGGCCGGCGGCCTCTTCGGCGATCTCTGCCTCATCGGCGCCGGCCGCCGCGCTGCGCATCACCAGGCCGAGCATGGGGGGATCGCCGGCCTGCGACAGCGCGGCCTGGCCCAGCTCGGCCAAGCGGGTGCGGCGGGCCTCGTCCCGAATGCGGCGCGACACGTTCACGCCGGGCGCGCCCGGCGTCGCCAGCGCGGTCTGACCGCGAAAGATCACGCGCTGGGTCACCGGAATCGCCTTGCCATCCTCGGGAACGCCCGTGACCTGAACGATCAGCGCCTGCCCCTCGGATAGCCCCTTTGCATCGCGCAGGAAGCCGCGCTCGCCATCGGGCAGGCGGACAAAGACGCCGCCCTGTCCCTTGACCAGCCGATCCACCACCGCCCGGCAGATCGCGCCCGGCGGCAGCGGCGTCAGCGCCGACAGGTCGAACAGCAGATCCTCAAGCCGCCCGTCCACCATCAGCGCGGCAGCCTCCTCGCCCCAGTGGCGGCCCAGAACGACCTGGCGACCCTTCATGCGCGCTCATCCCCATGGGGCGTGATGCCGGCCCAGGCCAGCAGCGTTGCGGTTTCAGCCAGGGGCAGGCCGACGACGGCGCTGAACGATCCCTGGATCCAGGGGGCAAAGGCGCCGGCCCGGCCCTGGATGCCATAGCCGCCAGCCTTGCCGCGCCATTCGCCCGAGGCGACATAGGCGGCAATTTCGGCGGGCGGCAAAGGGCGGAAACGGATTGTCGTATCCACCAGCCGATGACGCGCCTGCCCGCCCGCCAGGACGGTGACGGCGGTCAGCACGTGATGGCGGCGGCCCGAGAGCAGGCGCAGAAAGGCGCCCGCCTCAACCTCATGCGCGGGCTTGCCCAGGATGCGCCGCCCCGCGACGACCGTGGTATCGGCCGCCAGCACGACGGCGGGCCCGCCCCCATCAGGAACGGCCGCGCCAACCGCGGCGGCCTTTTGCGCGGCCATGCGCGCGACGTAATCGCGCGGCGGCTCGTCGCGGCGGGGGGTTTCGTCGATATCGGCGGGAACGACCGCATCAGGCACGATGCCGATGCGGGCCAGCAGTTCCAGCCGTCGCGGGCTGGCAGAGGCCAGCACCAGCCGCGGCATCCTGCCTTCGTCACTTGAAGCGGTAATTGATCCGCCCCTTGCTGAGGTCATAGGTGTTCATTTCCACCTGGACCTTGTCGCCGGCCAGAACCCGGATGCGGTTCTTGCGCATCTTTCCTGCCATATGCGCGATGATCTCATGGCCGTTCTCGAGCTCGACCTTGAACGTCGCGTTGGGCAGGAGTTCCTTCACGACGCCGGGGAATTCGAGCATCTCTTCCTTGGCCATGATCTCTCCTGTAGGGCGTCCGCGGGACGGCGGACCGATGCGATATGCCGCCAAACCCCGCGTTTTTCAAGAGGCACGGCGCGATGCGGCAGGCGGCGCGGCACGGCGGGCGGGGACGGGGCGCGATGCTGCTCACGAAAAAATCACGCAGCTTTTGATCGGATCACGCGATTGTCCAAGGAACGACAGGCGGGCAGTGTGGTTTGCTGTGCAACGCCCCGCCATGGCGGGCTGTTCGCGCCCCTGGGCGCAAGCCCGCCCCCAAGGATCAGGAACCGCCATGCGCCGCATCTTTCGCGACACCACCGCCCTTACCGTCGCCCTCAGCCTTGTCTTGCCCTCGATCAGCCTGGCGCAGCCGGTCACCGCGCAGGCCGCCGCCCCGGCGGGCGATGGCCCCGCACGGCTGATCCTTGCCCAGGCCGGCGGCAATCCCGTCGTTGTCGTCCCCGCAGATGAGGGCAAGGGCAGGGGCAAGGCCGAACCCGAGGCGCGGCAGAAGGCACGGGAAAAGGCCGAGCAGAAGGCCGGAAAGGCCCAGCCCGGCGCGGCCGCCGACCCCAAGGATGGCGGCGCGGAAAAACGGGCCGAACAGCAGAAGGCCGAGCGGGCGCGCAAAGCCGAATCGCAGGACAGCAAGGCCGAGGCGAAGCGCAAGGCACCAGCCGAACCGGGCCGTGATGCCGCGCCAAAGGCGGCCGCCACCCTGCCTGCAGCAGAAGCCGGGCGCACCCCCGGCGCCGACAGGAAGCTGCAATCGGGCGGGGACGAGCCGCGCAAGGCTGACAAGGCGGACAAGGCGGACAAGGCTGACAAGGCGGATCACGACAAAGGCGATCCGGCGCGCAAGGATGCCGAGACCAGGGCCAAAGCAGCCGCACAGCAGGACCGCGACAAGGCGGACCAGCCCGCCGCCGCCCGCAGCGTGGAAAAACAGCCGAAGCGGCAGGACGGTGAAAAGCGGGATGCCGAACGGCGCGGCCCTGCCCCGGTCGTCGTCACGCCGGGCAAGGGCGCCGCAGCGGACCGCGCCCCGGCAGAGGCAGGAAAGGCCGACGACATCGCCCGCGCCCTGGCCGAACGGCAGGGCAAGGGCGCAGGCGCGGCCGATGGCGAGGGAAAAACCGGCCCGGTGATCGTCCCGGCGCAGGCGGACAAGGCCAGCCAGAAAGCCCCCGGCAAGGCGCAGGCCGAAGGCAAATCGCCCGAGGACATCGCCCGCGCCCTGGCCGAGCGGCAGGGCAAGGGCGCAGGCGCGGCCGATGGCGAGGGGAAAACCGGCCCGGCGATCGTCCCGACGCAGGCAGACAAGGCCCCCGGCAGGGCGCAGGCCGAGGGCAAGTCGCCCGACGAGATCGCCCGCGCCCTGGCCGAACGGCAAGGTCGGGCGGCGCCTGTCGTGATCCCGTCAGGGCCGCAGAATCCCGGCCGGAATGATGCAGGGCCGGATGGGAAAGGGCCGGCGGCCGATCCCGGCAAGGGCAATTCCAGGCAGGCAGACCAGGGGCAGGCCGGCGCCCCGGTGATCGTTCCGGGCAATCCGGGCAATCCGGGCCGCCAGGACGCGGCTCAGGCCGCGCTTGCCGAGGCGCAGGCCGCTGCAAGGGCCATTCCCGAGGCACGCGCGCGCAAGACCGATGCCGCGCTCGAGGCGGCTGCGGCGGCGGCCGTGCCCGCGGCGGCGGCCCTTGTCGGGGGGGCTGCCCCGGTCGTGGTCGGGGACAAGACGCAGGTCACGCGCGAGAACAGCCGCGATGCGACCGAGGACTTTGCAACGGACCTGAACGGCCGCGCGCGCCGCGCGCTTGATGATGCGGCCGCCGCGGCGGCGGCAGGCAAGGGCCGGGTCGTGACCGGCGGGGGCGATCGCTACCGGGACGGCTCGGACCCGGTGGTCGTCGGCGGCCGCGATGACCGCGGCTGGGACAGCGACGGCCGCAGGAACGACCGGAACGACCGGAACGACCGGAACGACGACGGGAACGATCTTGAAGACGCGCTCAAGGGCATCGTGCTGCCGGCGCTGGCGGGGATGGTCGTCGGGAAGGTGCTGTCCAACAACCGCGCGGTCGCGCTCAACACGGGCGACCGGGTCGTGGTGACGCGCCGCGATGGCAGCCAGGAGCTGATCAAGGACGACAACGCCCTGCTGATGCGCCCCGGCTCGACTGTCCAGAACGAGCAGTTCGCCGATGGATCGTCGCGCACCGTCGTCACCCGCGAGGATGGCAGCCAGGTCGTGACCATCCGCGATGCCGACCTGCGCGTGCTGCGCCGCACCGTGATCCGCCCCGACGGCACCACCACGGCGCTGATCGACGAGACCGCGGCGGTCAGGCCCGTTGACGTGGCGACCCTGCCCGCGCCCGCCCAGCCCGCGGCGGTCCCGCCCGGCCAGCCGGTTTCGGACCTGGCCCTGCGCGAGGCGCTGCGCCGGGAAACCGCGGTCGGGCGCACCTTCACGCTGAGCCAGATCCGCAATATCCCCGAGGTTCGCGCCCTTGTCGCGCCCGTGGACATCCAGTCGATCACCTTCGACACCGGATCGGCCGCGATCAAGGCCGACCAGGCCCAGTCGCTAGCCTCGCTGGGCCGGGTCATCACCGACAGCATCCGGGAAAACCCTGCCGAAATCTACCTGATCGAAGGGCATACCGATACGGCCGGCGGCGATGCGACCAACCTTGCCCTGTCGGACAGGCGCGCCGAATCGGTGGCGCTGGCGCTGACCGAATTCTTCCAGGTTCCGCCTGAGAACATGGTCGTGCAGGGTTATGGCGAGGCCTTCCCCAAGATCGCACGCGAAGGGGATGTCCGCGCCAACCGTCGCGCCACCGTCCGCCGCATCACCGATCTGCTGGCGCGGAACTGAAGACAGGCCCGAGGGCTGCGCGCCGTCGCAGCCCTCGGGTTCCGGGCGCGCCTCGGGGGCGCGGCCTCGACTGGAACAGGCGCCGCCCTGCCCCTTGCTGCGAATACAGGGCCAAAGCCGCGGCCTGTCCACAGGTGCCTTGTCAGCGGCATGGCGCCTCCAGGGCAAGGCGCCGCCCGCGTGCCAGGCCATGGCACCTCCGCCGCTCCGCCCCTTTTGGCCCGCGCCCGGTCTGCGGCGCTCTCTCCATGCCCGGCCCAAGGCCCGGCATCGGCACCGATCAGGCCTGCAGATCCAGCGTCATGTCGCGGTGAGGGATGCCGGCATCGTCATATTCAGGCCCATAGGCCGCAAAGCCCAGCCGCTCGTAGAAGCCGATGGCATGGGTCTGCGCGCCAAGGCCGGCCATGCGCACGCCGCGGGCACGCAGCTCGTCCAGCGCGGCCCGCATCAGCGCCGCCCCTGCCCCCGTCCCGCGCGCCGCGCGGAGCACCGCAACGCGCCCGATCTTGGCCTTGTCGCCGTCGATCAGCAGACGGGCAGTGCCGATCGGCCGGCCATCCGCGGCGGTCGCCAGCAGATGAACGGCGTCGGCATCGTGTTCGTCCCCTTCAAGTTCGGCCGGAACCTTCTGTTCCTCGACAAAGACCTTGATGCGGATCGCCATGCAGGCATCCAGGTCGTCGGTGACGGTGATCTTCATGCGAAATACCGTGTCAGGATGGCCTGGTAGATGTCCTTGAGCTGGCGGACCTGATCGGCCGGCACGCGCTCGTCCACCTGATGCATGAAGGCGCCGACCAGCCCGAATTCCAGCACCGGGCAGTGATCCTTGATGAACCGCGCATCCGACGTGCCGCCCGAGGTGGACAGCACCGGCCGCATGCCCGTGCTTTCCGCCACGACGCCCTGCACCATGTCCACGAACGGCCCCGGCGCGGTCAGGAAGCTTTCGCCGGACACGAACACCTCGACGTTCATGCGCACGCCGGTTTCCGCCTCGACCGCCGCGGCGCGCTCGCGCAGCATGGCGGTCAGGCTGTCGCCCGAATGGCTGTCGTTGAAGCGGATGTTGACCACCGCCGTCGCCTTTTCCGGGATCACGTTGGACGCCGGGTTGCCGCAGTCGATGGTGGTGACCTGCAAGCCCGACGGGTCGAAATGCCCCGTCCCCTCGTCCAGCGGCTGCGCCGTCAGCCCCGCCAGCAGCCGCACCAGCGCATGCAGCGGGTTGTTGGCCCGGTGCGGATAGGCGGCATGGCCCTGTTTTCCGATGGCGGTGAAGGTCGCCGTCAGGCTGCCGCGGCGGCCGATCTTGATCATCTCGCCCATCACTTCGGGGTTGGACGGCTCGCCGACGATGCAGGCATCCATGCGCTCGCCCGTCTCGCGCATCCAGTCCATCAGGGCGATGGTGCCGTCGCGCGAGACGCCCTCCTCGTCGCCCGTGATCGTCAGGATCACGGCACCCTCGGGCGGCGGCGTCCGGGTCACGAAGTCGATGGCCGCGGCGACGAAGGCCGCGACGCCCGATTTCATGTCGGTGGCCCCCCGGCCCCAGATCATGCCGTCAACCAGCGCCCCCGAAAACGGCGGATGCGTCCAGCTTGCCGGATCGCCCGGCGGCACGACATCGGTATGCCCGTTGAAGCCGAAGCTGCGCGCCGCGCCCCGCTCGCCCCAGCGGGCGAACAGATTGGGCGTGCCAGCCCTGTCCACGCGGACCGTGTGAAAGCCCGCATCCCGCAGCAATCCGTCAAGCAGCGTCAGGGCGCCGCCTTCCTGGGGGGTGACCGAAGGGCAGCGGATCAGGCGGGCGGTAAGGTCGGCGGCATCTGTCGTCATCATCATCCCATCATCAAGGACCGGCGCACGAGGTTCAGCCCCGTCAGCACCAGAAGAACCAGCGTCCAGCGCCGGAATTGCGCCACGTCCAGGCGGTCCTGCACGGCAAAGCCCATCTGCATGCCCGCAAAGGCCGGCACGATCATCAGCGCCGACAGCGGCAGCGTCTGGGCGTTCAGCACGCCCGAACGCAGATGCGCCAGCGTCAGCGCCGCCGCCCCCAGCAGGAACACGACCCCCTGCACGCGGATCTGTTCCTGCTTGGGCGCCCGGATGGCCAGCAGATAGACGATCAGCGGCGGCCCCCATATGCCCGAAATGCCGCCGTAAAGCCCGCCGATGATGCCGCTGGAGATCTCGGCGGCACGGCGGTGGCGCGGGGCCAGCCCCACATGCCCACCGGCCAGCTGCCACAGCGCAAAGACGGTGATGGGCAGGCCCAGCGCCAGATACATCAGCCAGGGCGGCAGGATGCGCGCGAAGGGGGCCGAGACGAAGATGAAGACCGCGACCATGGCGATGTGCCATTTATAGCGGCGGGCCGAATCCAGCGCCGCGGGCAGCCCCTGCCGCCCGGCCTGCTGTATATTGGTCGCCAGCGTCGGCAGGATCAGCAGCGCCAGCGCCATATGGGCCGGCAGGAACGATCCGAAGGCCGACATCATGATCATCGGCATGGCAAAGCCGATCGCGCCCTTCACGAACCCGGAAAAAAGCGTGACGGCAGCCGCCATCATGACTGTCTGGGGATCAAGGCCGAACATCCGCGCCAGCCTAGCCGCTGCGCCGGCAAGGGCAAGGCCCGCCGGCATCCGGCCCGCCCGTCCGGGTGGCTGCGCAACTATCCTGCGCAGGCGGATGCGATTACTGCATGTTCGTTGCGCTGCGCCTGCGAAGGCCTTACAAGGATGGGTGACACCTGCGACAGGATCATTCCGCGATGTTCGATGCCCCTGCCCTGCTGACCGCCGCCGCCGCCCGCGCGGTTCTGCCCGAACTGGACACCTTGCTGGACCGCGCCGCCGAGGCGCTGCGATCGCGCGTCGGCGGCAGCAGGATCGATGCCGCCGCGCTCGAATGCGAACAGCACGCGGCCCATGCGCTGTCCTGGCTGGCGACCTATGTCGAATCGCTGCGCCAGCTTGCGGCCTGGGCCGATCGCCTGGGGGACGCCTTCGGCGAGATGGAAGGGCTGATCCTGACCATCGGCTTTGGCGAATACCTGACGCAGATCGCCGGCGGCATCCCGATGGCGCAGGCCGAATTCGCCCGCCTGTCCGATCTGGGGATCGACTGGCAGCCCACGGACGCCGCCCGCGCGGCGCTGGGCGGCAACAGCCCGGCCGCGCGCCGGCATCTGGTCCGGCTCATGCAGGATAATCAGGGCCGCGCGACCTTCGGCAATGCGGGGCTGGACGCGGATCTGGACATGATCCGCGATCAGTTCCGCCGCTATGCCGACGACAAGGTGATCCCCCATGCCCATGGCTGGCACCTGCGGGATGTGCTGATCCCCCAAGAGATCATCGGCGAGCTGGCCGAATTGGGCGTGTTCGGCCTCACCATCCCCGAGGAGTATGGCGGGCTGGGCCTGACCAAGGCCTCGATGGTCGTGGTCAGCGAGGAGCTGTCGCGCGGCTATATCGGGGTCGGCAGCCTTGCCACGCGCAGCGAGATCGCCGCCGAACTGATCCTGTGCGGCGGCACCGAGGAGCAGAAGGCGAAATGGCTGCCGGCGCTGGCCTCGGGCGAGATCCTGCCGACTGCCGTGTTCACCGAGCCCAACACCGGCTCGGACCTGGGATCGCTGCGCACCCGCGCGGTGCGCACCCCGGACGGGTGGGAAATCACCGGCAACAAGACCTGGATCACCCATGCCGCCCGCACCCATGTGATGACGCTGCTGGCGCGCACCGACCCGGACAGCACCGACTGGCGCGGCCTGTCGATGTTCCTGGCCGAAAAGACCCCCGGCACCGACGACAATCCCTTTCCCACCCCCGGCATGACGGGCGGAGAGATCGAGGTGCTGGGCTATCGCGGCATGAAGGAATACGAGCTTGGCTTTGACGGCTTCAGGGTCGGGGCCGACAACCTGCTGGGCGGGCAGCCGGGACAGGGCTTCAAGCAGCTGATGCAGACCTTTGAATCCGCCCGCATCCAGACCGCCGCCCGCGCCGTCGGCGTGGCGCAGTCGGCGCTGGAGATGGGGATGCAGTATGCCCAGGATCGCAGGCAGTTCGGCAAGGCGCTGATCGAGTTTCCGCGGGTGGCCGACAAGCTGGCGCTGATGGCCGTGGAGATCATGATCGCCCGGCAGCTGACCTATCATTCCGCCTGGGCCAAGGACCATGACAGGCGCTGCGATCTTGAGGCGGGGATGGCCAAGCTGCTGGGGGCCCGCGTGGCCTGGGCCGCGGCCGACAACGCGGTGCAGATCCATGGCGGCAACGGATTTGCCTTGGAATACCCGATCAGCCGGGTGCTGTGCGATGCCCGCATCCTCAACATCTTCGAGGGGGCTGCCGAAATTCAGGCGCAGGTGATCGCGCGCCGCCTGCTCGGATGATCGCGGCGTTGCCCCAAAGGCACGGCCCTGTGGCAGGAAAGCCGCCTCGCGCTGGCGTGCATGGACTTCGCGCCGCGCAGATGTCATCGGCGGCGGGAAAGTTTCGAGATGTTCGTGGGGAATGTTGTCATGATCTCTGTCGTCCGCGCCGCTGCCGCCGCGGCCACCCTTGCCGCCCTCGCCTCATGCGGTCCCCAGCAGCCCGCACCGGGGGACGAGGGAAAGGGCTTTGAAGGGGGCATCCCCTTCGGCACCTATACCGTCGTCGGCTTTGGCAAAGAGGCCGTTCCGACCCGCGATGCGACCATCCGCCTGACCAAGAACGCCTTTTCGGGCAACGGCCCGTGCAACACCTATACCGGGGTGAATGCCGCCACGCTGCCCGCCTTCCAGGTGTCCAACATGACCTGGACCGACAATCCCTGCGGGCACAAGGGCTTTGAGGGGCGCTTCCTGAACGCCATCACCCAGGCGAATGAAATCGAATGGGCAGGCGGCGTGCTGAAGGTCAAGAGCCCGCTGGGCTGGATCACCGCCGAGCGCACCGGCGACTGATCGCACGGCCGCGCGGCAGGGGACAGGCCGCCGCCGCGCGGCCCCTTTCACGGCGGACCGCCGGACCGGGGCCCTGCCCCGGACCCCGGGATATTTCCGTGCAGAAGACGCTTGCCAAGCCGCGCCGCCAGCCGCGAGCGCGCCGCCGGCACCGGGCGGCCGACATGGCTTTCGGCCACGCGGCCCAGGAAATGGCCGCTGAGCGCCAGCGCCTCGGCCATGCCCCCCGCCGGGCCGTTCAGCGGCGCAGGCAGCGGGATCAGCCGGGCAGCCCAAGCCCCCGCGCCCTCGGCCGTCACGGCATGGCCGGTCCGGGGCGAGACATAGGCCAGCCCCGCGCGCGCGCCCGTCACCGCGCAGCGGTCCAGCGACAGGCCGAAGCCAAGCTCGTCGAGCAGCAGCAGCTCCCAGCGAAGATAGTCGTCCGCCCAGCCGGCGCCCGCATCCATCGCGTCAAGCAGCGCCTCGGTCGCGTCGCTCAGCCGCGGATGCGGGTCGCGGTCGGGCAGCGCCCAGGCGATCAGCGCCGTCACCGCGTTCAGGCCCGCCAGCGCCAGCCCGTCCGCCATCAGGCCCGGCCGGGCGCGCACCGGCTCGATCGTCAGGCCGCCCAGCTGGTCGTCCAGCCGCGCCCGCCATCGCACCGCAAGACGGCTGCCCGGCTGGGACATCGCCGCGCGCCTGGGCGATGCCCCGCCCGGCACGATGCCGCGGATCAGCCCCGCATCGCGTGTCAGCACGGTCAGGATGACCGCATGTTCGCCATGCCTGCGCCGCGCGATCACGCTCGCCTCGCCCGCCCATTCCATCCCGCTTCCTTTCCCGCCCAGCCTGCCGCAAGCTGCGGGGATTGAACAGGGAGTGGCCGATGGCAAGGGAATGGGGCGCGGTGCAGGGACAGCTGGTCGAGGTCGCCGCGGGGCGGGCCGCGGCCGAGATGGTGATCCGCGGCGGCATCTGGGTCAATGTCCATACGGGCGAGCTGCTGCCCGGCCACGACATCGCCATTGCCGGGGGGCGCATCGCCTGCGTGATCCCGGATGCCGGTGCCAATATCGGCCCTGATACCCAGGTGATCGAGGCGGCCGGCCGTTTCATGGTGCCGGGGCTGATCGACGCGCATATGCATGTGGAATCGGGGATGCTGACCCCGGCCGGCTTTGCCGCCGCCGTCATCCCGCACGGCACGACCACGATCATGCACGACCCCCACGAGATCGCCAACGTGCTGGGGCCGGATGGGGTGCGGCTGATGCGCGACGAAAGCCTGATCCAGCCGATCACCATGCTCACGCAGATGCCCAGCTGCGCGCCCTCGGCGCCAGGGCTGGAAACCACCGGCCATCCGATCACCGCCGGCGAGGTCGCGCAGGCCATGGGCTGGGACGGGATCATCGGCCTGGGCGAGATGATGAACTTTCCCGCCGTCGCCGCGGGCGATCCGGCCATGCTGGCCGAAATCGCGGCAACCCGCGCGGCCGGCAAGACGGTCGGCGGGCACTATGCCAGCCCGGATCTGGGCCGCCCCTTTGCGGCCTATGTCGCAGGCGGCGCCGCGGATGATCATGAAACGGTGGCCGAACACCAGGCCATCGCCCGTGTGCGGCAGGGGATGGCGGCAATGCTGCGCTACGGCTCTGCCTGGCATGATGTTGCGGCGCAGATCACCGCTGTCACCGAGCGGGGGCTGGACCCGTCGGGGTTCATCCTGTGCACCGATGACAGCCATGCCGGAACGCTGGTCCATGACGGGCACATGGACCGCGTGGTGCGCCATGCCATCGCCTGCGGCTGCGCGCCGCTGACGGCGATCCGCATGGCGACGCTGAACACCGCGCGGCATTTCGGGCTGGAACGCGAGCTCGGCTCGATCACGCCGGGGCGGCGGGCCGATGTCATCCTGACCTCGGACCTGAGCGCGCTGCCGGTCGAGGTGGTGGTCGCGCAGGGGCGTGTCGTGGCGGAAAACGGGCGCCTGCTGGTGGACTGCCCCCGGATCGACTGGCCGCACAGCGCCCGCCGGTCGGTTCATCTGGGGCGCCGGCTGGCAGCCGCCGATTTCCGGGTGCCCGCGTCGGGCGCGCGGGCCGAGGTCAGGGTGATCGGCGTGGTCGAGAACCAGGCCCCCACACAGGCGCTGCGCGCCACGCTGCCAATCGAGGATGGCGAGGTCGTGCCGGGGGGCGAGATCGCCCGCATCGCCCTGGTCGAGCGGCACCGCGGCACAGGCGGGGTGGTGAACGGCTTTGTGTCGGGTTTCGGCTATCGGGGGCGGATGGCCGTTGCCTCGACCATCGCGCATGACAGCCACCACATGATCGTCGTGGGCAGCTGCGCCGAGAACATGGCGATGGCCGCGAACCGGCTGGCCGATTTGCAGGGCGGCATCACGGTGTTCCGGGATGGGGCCGAGCTTGCCCATGTCGCGCTGCCCATTGCCGGGCTGATGTCGGATGCCCCCGCAGCCGAGGTCGCCGCCGCGGCCGAGGCGGTCAACGCGGCGATCCGCAGCTGCGGCTGCACCATGAACAACGCGATCATGCAGCATGTCCTGCTGGCGCTGGTGGTGATCCCGGAGCTGCGGATCTCGGATCTGGGGCTGGTCGATGTCACGCGGTTCGCATTGACCGAGGTCGTCATGGCGTGACCGCCGGACCGGGCCCTGCCCCGGACCTGGGATACTTGAGTGCAGAAGAACCCCTGGCCTGAGGCGACCCTTTGCACTGAGCGCCCGGAACGGGCGGGTGAAGGCCGCCCGCGCGGGGATGGATCAGGGATCCTCCTCGGCCGCGCGAGAGACGGCGCCCTCGCGCGTGACCGACAGATAGCGCGCGCGCGGGCCGAAGGCGTCGAAAAGCTCGCGTCCGGTCCCGGTCAGGAAGGCCTGCGCGGGCAGCGCCGTGATCTCGTCATAAAGCGCCGCGCGCCGGTGCGCGTCCAGATGGGCCGCGACCTCATCCAGCAGCAGGATCGGCCGCTCGGCCGCCAGGGCGCGCGCATTGGCAAGGATCAGCGACAACAGCAGCGCCTTCTGCTCACCCGTGGAGGACAGCGCCGCCGGCATGTCCTGCGGCCCCCACCAGGCGCCCAGATCGGCGCGGTGCGGGCCGGTCAGCGTGCGACCCGCCGCCATGTCGCGGGAACGGGTGCCTGCCAGGCGGTCGGCGATGCTGTCCGCATCGGGATCATCCGAAGAGCCCTCGCCCGGCAGCAGCGCCAGACGCGCGGCGGGAAAGCCGGTCCGCGCGCCGGCCTGGGCGGCGGCGATGCGGTCCAGCGCCTGCGCGCGGTTGGCGGTCAGCGCCGCGCCCGCATCCGCCATCCGCCGTTCCAGCGCGCGATACCACCGCTCGTCCCGGATCTCGTCGCGCAGCAGGCGGTTGCGCTCGCGCATCGCCTTGTCATAGGCCAGCGCCGCCTCGGCATGATCGGGCGCAAAGCTGAGCGTCAGGCGGTCGAGAAAGCGCCGGCGCGCCTCGGGCGCATCGGTCCACAGCCGGTCCATCGCCGGCGTCAGCCAGATCAGCCGCGCCAGCCGGCCCAGCGCCACCTGGGGAACCGGCTTGTCGTCGATCAGGACGGCACGCGCTTCGCCGGGACCGGCACCGGTTTCGACCTGCCGATCGCCCAGCAGGGCGCGGATGCGCCAGCCCGCCTCCACCCCCTGCCGCGCCTGATCGGCCGGGACGGCCCCGCGCAGCCCGCGGCCCGGCGACAGCATCGACAGTGCCTCGAGGATATTGGTCTTGCCCGCGCCGTTCGGCCCGAACAGCGCCAGCGGCCGGTCGTCGATGTCCAGCGCCAGCCGCGGCCAGGACCGGAACTGCGCAAGGCTCAGCCGGGAAAGGGTCAAGCCGCGCGGCTCATACCCGCATCGGCATGACGACATAGACGGCTGATTCGTCGCCCCCCTCGCGGATCAGCGCGGCGTCCCCTGCGCCGTTGAACAGGATCACCGCGTTCTCGCGGTCGATCTGGGCGGCGATTTCCTGCAGGTATTTGGCGTTGAAGCCGATCTCCAGCGGCTCGTCGGCATAGGCCACGGCCAGTTCCTCGTCGGCCGCGCCCGCGTCGGCGGCGTTGACCGACAGCACCAGCCGATCCTCATCCAGCGCCAGCTTGACCGCGCGCGAGCGTTCGCTGCTGACCGTCGCCACCCGGTCCACCGCGCGGGCGAAATCGGCGGCGTCAACCTCGAGCCGGCGGCTGTTGGCCTTGGGGATCACGCGGGTATAGTCGGGAAAGGTGCCGTCGATCACCTTGGAGGTGAGGGTGATCGTGGGCGTGGCAAAGCGGATCTTGGTCTCGCCCACCGAAACCGCGATCTCGGCCTCGTCGTCGTCGAGCAGCTTCTTCAGCTCGGCCACCGTCTTGCGGGGCACGATCACGCCGGGCATCCCCGCCGCGCCCTCGGGCAGTTCGGCGTCGATCCGGGCCAGCCGGTGCCCGTCGGTCGCCACGCAGCGCAGCGTCGCCGCCCCGCCCTCTTCGGCGACGTGCATATAGACGCCGTTGAGGTAATAGCGCGTTTCCTCGGTCGAGATCGCAAAGCGCGACTTGTCGAACAGCCGCCGCAGCACCGTGGCCTTGGCAGCAAAGTTCGCCGCATATTCGGTCGAGGCCATCGCCGGAAAATCCTCGCGCGGCAGGGTGGCGAGGCTGAAATTGGTGCGCCCCGCCTGCACCGTCAGGCGGTTGGCCGCGCTGTCGGCGGCGATGTTGACCAGAGCGCCGTCCGGCAGCTTGCGCGCGATCTCGTTCAGCAGCGCCGCGCTGACGGTGGTCGCGCCGGGCCGCTCCACCGTCGCCGGGGCCTGGTCCACCACCTCGGTGTCCAGGTCCGTGGCGCGAAAGCTGACGCGGTCGCCCTCGGCCTCGATCAGCACGTTGGCGAGGATGGGAATGGTATTGCGCCGTTCGACGACCGACTGGGCCTGCGCCACCGCCTTGACCAGCACCGCCTTTTCGATCGAGAACTTCATCTTGCCCTGCCTTCCGGATGTCGTCGCGCCGTCGCCGGCGGCGGCATGTTCAGTTTCGCCACTCTCTGTCAAGGGTCAAGCGGGCGCGCGCCCTATGCCTCGAGCGCCCGGCGCAGCAGCTGGACATCCTCGGCCAGGCTGTTGTCGGCCGCGCACAGCTCCTCGATCTTGCGCACGCCATGCATGATCGTGGTGTGATCGCGCCCGCCAAAGCGGCGGCCGATCTCGGGCAGGCTGCGACTGGTCATCTGCTTGGCCAGATACATGGCGATCTGCCGCGGCCGGGCCAGCGTGCGGACCCGTTTTGGCCCGACCAGGTCGGACAGGCGGATATTGTAATGTTCGGCCACCTTGCGCTGGATTTCCTCGACCGAAACCTTGCGGTCCGAGGCGCGCAGGATGTCGGTCAGGCATTCCTGCGTCATGTCCAGGTCGATTTCCCGGCCCATCAGGCTGGCAAAGGCGAACAGGCGCTGCAGCGCGCCTTCCAGCACGCGCACATTCGAGGTGATGCGGTGGGCCAGGAATTCCAGAACGCCCTGCCCCATCTGCAAGCCGGGATAGGTGGCGCGGAACAGGTCGGTCTTGGATTGCAGGATCGACAGGCGCAGTTCGTAATCGGTGGGATGCAGGTCCACGATCAGGCCGCAGGACAGGCGCGACTTGATCCGGTCCTCGAGATCCTTGATCTCGCCCGGCGCGCGGTCGGCGGAAATCACGATCTGCTTGCCCTGATCGACCAGCGCGTTGAATGTGTGAAAGAATTCCTCCTGCGTGGAATCCTTGCCGGCGATGAATTGCACGTCATCGACCATCAGCAGATCGACGGTGCGGAACAGTTCCTTGAAATCCATGACCGTGCGTTCGCGCAGCGCCTGGACGAAGCGGTACATGAACTGTTCGGCCGACAGGTAGAGAACACGCGCATCGGGGTCGCGGCTGCGGCGTTCCGAGGCAATGGCGTGCATCAGGTGGGTCTTGCCCAGGCCCACCCCGCCATAGAGGAACAGGGGGTTGAAGGTCACGAAACCGCCCTCGGCCACGCGGCGGGCGGCGGCATGGGCCAGCTCGTTCGGCTTGCCCACGATGAAATTGTCAAAGGTGAAGCGGGTGTCGATGGGGGCGGACAGCTCGTCCTCGCGCGGGGCGGGCCGGGGCCGAGCGGGGGCGGCGGGGCGCGCGCCCGCGGCCGCAGGCCCGGCAGGGGCCGCAGCCGCGGGGGCGGCCGCGACGGTAAAGGTCACGCGCTCGACGGCCGCGCCCTGCGCGGTCAGCGCGTCGATGATCGGGCGTGCATAATGGCGGGACACCCAGTCGGACAGGAACCGCGTCGGGCAGGCGATGTCGGCTGCGCCGCCCTCGATGGCGCGCAGGCTCAGGGGCGCCAGCCAGGTGACGTAGTTGTTGGCACCGACCAGAGACTCGAGTTCCGGCCGCGCCTGCGCCCACAGCTTGTCCATTCCGTCCGTTCCTTTGTCCCCAGTCCCCGCCGGGAACGCCGGCAGGCCATTGCGTTCCGCGGCCCGCGACAAGGGAACGGCAACAGGACGACCAGCCGCGCAATACGGGGCCGCGGGCCTGACCGGCCCCATCGCTCTGTTCCGGGTCGCCTGCATCCGGTGGCAGCCGGAGCGGGCTTGCGTCGGTTGCCCGTGCCCGGCCAAGCCAGGCGCCGGTTGCCAGGCGCATCGTCCGGCGAGGCGTAAAAGCGCCTGTCCTGGACCGTCTTCCCATGTCGCGAGGTGAATCGCTTGGATCAAGCTATCGCCAACAGCAAAGACCCTGCAACTGAACTATCAACTTGACAGGCTGTTTGCGCCGCGAATCTGGCCCATGGCAGACGCCGTTGATTTTTCATTGAAAATACAGCTACTTGCCATAACATGCGCAGGCATGCGCGAAAACGAACAGGCGCCGCCCCGGCCAGCGGGGGGCGCCTGTTGCGGCAGATCGAGGGCCGGCGATCAGCTGGCCGAAAGGGCCTTAACCCGCGAGGCCAGGCGCGACATCTTGCGCGATGCCGTGTTCTTGTGGACGACACCCTTGGTGACGCCGCGCATCAGTTCGGGCTGCGCCACGCGCAGCGCCTCGGCCGCAACCGCCGCATCGCCGCCGGCGATCGCTTCCTCGACCTTGCGCAGGAAGGTGCGGATGCGCGAACGGCGCGCCTTGTTGACTTCGGTGCGGCGTTCGGTCTGGCGGGCGCGTTTCTTGGACTGGGGCGTATTGGCCATGGGTCAGGGGTCTCTGTCAGGTCGGTTGCGTTATGTCATTTGCGCAAAAGACCCAAATCCGCCGCCCCCGATGGGGACGGTCCCGATTCTCGCCTAAGCGGGCCCACGCGCATGTAAGCGTCGGCTTATAACGGCATCCGTCCGCGGGGGAAAGCCCAAATCGCCTGCCGCTCAGCGGTCGCGGAACTGCGCCTCGCGCTTTTCGGCAAAGGCGCTCATGCCTTCCTTCTGATCCTCGGTGGCGAACAGGGCATGGAAGGCGCGGCGTTCGAACAAAAGCCCCTCGCGCAGCGTCGTCTCGTAACTGCGGTTCACCGCCTCCTTGGCGACCATGGCGGCGATCGCCGATTTGGCGGCAATCTTGCGCGCCGCGCCCATCGCCTCGTCCAGCAGCTTGTCGAGGGGCACCACGCGGCTGACCAGACCCGAGCGTTCCGCCTCGGCCGCGTCCATGAAGCGGCCGGTGAGGTTCATGTCCATCGCCTTGGACTTGCCCACCAGGCGCGTCAGGCGCTGCGTGCCGCCGATGCCGGCGATGACGCCCAGGTTGATCTCGGGCTGGCCGAACTTGGCATTCTCGGCGCAGATGATGAAATCGCACATCATCGCCAGCTCGCATCCCCCGCCCAGCGCATAGCCCGCCACGGCGGCGATGATCGGCTTGCGGCAGCGGTTGATCTGGTCGATCTGCGGGCCGAACAGATCGCCCGTCAGCACGTCCACATAGGATTTCGCCGCCATCTCGCGGATGTCGGCGCCCGCGGCAAAGGCCTTTTCGCTGCCGGTCAGGACCAGGCAGCGCACCGCCGGGTCGGCATCCGCGGCGCTGACGGCTGCGGCAAGCTCTCCGATCAGCTCGCCGCTCAGGGCGTTCAGCGCCTCGGGTCGGTTCAGCCGGATCAGTGCGACGTGATCGGCGATCTCGACCAGGATGGTCTTGTAGGCCATGGCAGCTCTCCCTGTGTTGCCCTGGCTGCCCTGCTAGCAAAAGCGTGATCGCGATGCCAGCGGGCCATCAGTGCTGGCAGGCGGGGCAATACCATGACGAGCGGCCGGACTGGACGATCCGCCGCACCGTGCCGGCGCATCCTGCCCGCAGGCAGGGCTGGCCCTCGCGCCCGTAGACGCGGAAGCTGTGCTGGAAATAGCCAAGCTCGCCGCTGGCCTGGCGATGATCGCGCAAGGACGATCCGCCCGCGGCGATCGCCTCCTCCAGCACCGCCAGGATCGCGGCGTGCAGCGCGCCCGTCCGGGCGGCCCCGATGCGCCCGGCCGCGCGGGCCGGATGGATGGCGGCGCGGAACAGCGCCTCGCACACATAGATGTTGCCAAGGCCCGCCACGATCCGCTGGTCCAGCAGCGCCGCCTTGACCGGCATCTTCCTGCCCGCCAGCCCTGCGGCCAGCACCGCCGGCGTGAAATCCTGCGACAGCGGCTCGGGGCCGAGCGCGGCCAGCAGGGGATGGGGCGCGCCCTCGCGCACCAGATCGACCGCGCCGAACCGGCGGGCGTCGTTCAGCGTGATGGTGGCGCCATCCTCGGTTTCAAGCACCAGGTGATCGTGCCGGGGCAGGATCGAGGGATCATGGTGAAAGCGGCCCAGCCCCTCGCCCTCGATCCTGATGCGCCCGGACATGCCCAGATGGATCAACAGGCTGGGGCCGCGGTCCAGGTCGGCCAGGATATACTTGGACCGCCGCCGCAGCTCCGTGACCCGCGCCCCGGTCAGAACCTGCACCAGATCGACCGGCATCGGCCAGCGCAGGTCGGGGCGGCGCTGGTCCACCCGCAGGATGCGCCGCCCCGCCAGATGCGGCGCAAGACCGCGGCGAACCGTTTCGACCTCTGGCAGTTCTGGCATTTCCCGCCCATCCGCTGCATGGTGCCGGCCTGACAGGCGGGCGACGGACGAGAGCTATGACCGACAGCGCATCGAGGCAAACCCATTTCGGCTTTCAGAGCGTCGCTGAAGAGGACAAGGCCGGCCTCGTGCACGGGGTGTTCTCGAGCGTCGCCTCGAAATACGACGTGATGAACGACCTGATGAGCGTCGGCATCCATCGCCTGTGGAAAACCGCGATGATGGACTGGCTGGCCCCGCGGGACGGCCAGCGCCTGCTGGATGTGGCGGGCGGAACCGGGGACATCGCCTTCCGTTTCCTGGACCGGGCGCCGGGGGCGAGCGTCACCGTCTGCGACATGACCGAATCGATGCTGGTCGAAGGGCGCAAGCGGGCCGAGGCGGGCCGCCTCGCGGACCGCCTGTCCTGGGTCACGGGCGATGCGATGGCCCTGCCCTTCGCGGATGCCAGCTTTGACCGCTACACGATCAGCTTCGGCATCCGCAACGTCACCCGCATCCCCGACGCGCTGGCCGAGGCGTTCCGCGTCCTGCGCCCCGGCGGCCGGCTGATGGTGCTGGAGTTCAGCCAGCTGCCGGTGCCCGCCCTGCAATGGGCCTATGACCGCTATTCCTTCAACGTGATCCCGCCGCTGGGACAGCTGGTCGCCAGCGACCGCGATTCCTATCAGTATCTGGTGGAATCGATCCGCCGCTTCCCCGATCAGGAAAGCTTTGCCGCCATGATCGGCGATGCCGGCTTCGAACGGGTGCAATATCGCAACCTTTCGATGGGCATCGCCGCGCTGCATTCTGGGTGGAAGCTGTGAGCACGGGACCTGCCATGCGGGGGCGCCGGACCGGACGGTCCGATCGCGGCGCCCTGCCCCTTGCCGCGCGGACCTCGGGCTGATGCGCGGGCCTCACAACATCTGGCGGCTGATCCGCACGGGCGCGACCTTTCAGCGGACCGGGGCGATGGGGGCGGCGCTTGACGCCATGAAGGCCCCGCGCCGCGTGCGCGCGGCCGCGCGCATCATGGGATTGCCCTTCGCATGGCTCGGCTATCGGGGCGATCCGGCCCTGCCGCCCATCACGCGGGCGATCACCGCGCTGGGCCCGGCCTACATCAAGTTCGGCCAGATCATGTCCACGCGCCCCGATGTCGTCGGGGACGAGATGGCGCAGCAGCTGCGGATGCTGCAGGACCGCCTGCCCCCCTTTCCCACCGCCGTTGCCCGGC
Source organism: Paracoccus contaminans (assembly GCF_002105555.1). NCBI lineage: Bacteria > Pseudomonadati > Pseudomonadota > Alphaproteobacteria > Rhodobacterales > Paracoccaceae > Paracoccus > Paracoccus contaminans. Next base: position 1,848,581 of record NZ_CP020612.1, on the reverse strand, counting down.
AGGTCATCCAGGCCGATCTGGGCGCGCCGGTCGAGGTGCTGTTTTCGGCCTTTTCCGAACCTGTCGCCGCCGCCTCGATCGCCCAGGTGCACGAGGCGGTGCGCGCCGACACCGGCGCGCGCGTGGCCGTCAAGGTGCTGCGCCCCGGCATCGAGACTGCCTTCCGCCGCGACATCGACGCCTTCCACCTGGCCGCCGGCCTGATCGAGCGCCTGTCGCCGGCCAGCCGGCGATTGCGCCCGCGCGATGTGGTCGGCCATTTCCAGTCGGTCGTGCTGGGCGAGCTTGACCTGCGGCTCGAGGCCGCCTCGGCCTCGGAATTCGCCGAGAACACGCGCGAGGATGCAGGGCTGTCGGTTCCCCTGCCGCACTGGCCGCTCAGCGCGCGGCGGGTGATGACCAGCGACTGGGCCGAGGGCATCCCGATGGCCGATGTGGCCGCGATCCGCGCCGCCGGCCACGATACCCATGCGCTGGCCGAGCGGCTGATCCAGCTGTTCCTGAACCATGCGCTGCGCGACGGCTTCTTTCACGCCGACATGCATCACGGCAACCTGCGCATCAGCCCCAGTGGCGACATCATCGCCCTGGATTTCGGCATCATGGGTGAGATCGACGAATTCACCCGCCGGATCTATTCGGAAATCCTCTACGGCTTCATCCAGCGCGATTACCGGCGCGTGGCGCGCGTCCATTTCGAGGCGGGCTATGTTCCCGCCGACCGCGACATGGCGCAGTTCGCCCGTGCCCTGCGCGCGGTGGGCGAGCCGATCTTCGACGCCGACGCCTCGCGCATCTCGATGGCCAACCTGCTGGCCCATCTGTTCGAGGTGACCGAGCGTTTCGGCATGCCCACGCGGACCGAGCTGATCTTGCTGCAACGCACCATGGTCGTGGTCGAAGGGGTCGCCCGCACGCTCGATCCGCAGATCAACATGTGGGCAGCCGCGCGCCCGGTGGTCGAGCGCTATATCCGCGACAATCTCGGCCCGCCTGCGGCGCTGCGCGACGGGCTGCGGGTGCTGCAGGCGCTGGGCCGGCATGGGCCGCAATTGCCCGCCATCGTCGATCGCCAGGTCGAGCGGCTGGCAAATCCCGCCCCCGCGCTGGTCGTCATCGACCCCGGCGGCCCGCGCCGGATGCTGTGGGCCGCCGCCCTGCTGGCGAGCGGGGCAGTGCTGGGGGCCTTGCTGGCCTGACACCCCCCTGGGCCTTGCCGGGGAACCGCGCGAGAGGCCAAGCCCAACTGCTGACGGCCCCGCCCCCCGCCCCCCGCCCCCCGCCCCCCGCCCCCCGCCCGTGCGGTGGTCAATGCCGCTGTCCGGTCAAGGCGTTCTGCCCGGCAGCCGAGACTCGTTTGCCCATCGCGGCACGCGTTGGCACGGGCATTGCATCACGCAGGCGGCGCCTGTGATCACAGCCTTCCGGAACGTGATCACACAGGCGCGGTATTCCGCTTGCGGACGGTCGTTTGCAACCTTCTTCATTGGTCAAGGGGGGCGCTTGGGATAAGGAACCGCGCAATGCTTCAGTTGCGGGAACAGCGTTCATGAACATTCACGAATACCAGGCCAAGGCACTGCTCAAGGAATACGGCGCTCCGGTGTCCGAGGGCCGTCCGGTCCTGAACGCCGCCGAGGCCGAGGCCCTGGCCCGCGAACTGCCCGGCCCGCTTTGGGTCGTCAAATCCCAGATCCACGCCGGCGGGCGTGGCAAGGGCCGGTTCAAGGAAGCCGAAGCCGGCGAAAAGGGCGGCGTGCGCCTGGCCAAGTCGGTCGAGGAAGTCGTGGCCAACGTGAACCAGATGCTCGGCAAGACGCTGGTCACGCACCAGACCGGCCCGGCCGGCAAGCAGGTGGGCCGCATCTACCTGGAAGACGGCAGCGACATCGCCCGCGAGCTGTATCTCGCGCTGCTGGTGGACCGCGGATCGTCGCGGATCAGCTTCGTCGCCTCGACCGAGGGCGGCATGGACATCGAGGAAGTCGCCCATGCGACCCCCGAAAAGATCGTCAGCTTCACCGTCGATCCGGCCTCGGGCCTGTCCGACTGGCATGGCCGCCGCGTCGCCTTTGCGCTGGGCCTGACGGGCGATCAGGTCAAGCAGTGCGTCGCGCTGGTCAAGATCCTCTACAAGGCCTTCGTCGAGAAGGACATGGAGATGCTGGAGATCAACCCCCTGATCGTGACCGAGCAGGGCCAGCTGAAGGTGCTGGACGCCAAGGTCGGCTTCGACAACAACGCGCTGTATCGCCAGAAGGATATCATGGCGCTGCGCGACGAGACCGAGGAAGACCCCAAGGAGCTTGAGGCGTCCAAGTACGACCTGAACTACATCGCGCTGGACGGCGAGATCGGCTGCATGGTCAACGGCGCGGGTCTTGCGATGGCCACCATGGACATCATCAAGCTGTATGGCGCGGAACCGGCGAACTTCCTGGATGTCGGCGGCGGCGCGACCAAGGAAAAGGTCACCGAGGCGTTCAAGATCATCACCAGCGATCCGAACGTCAAAGGCATCCTGGTCAACATCTTCGGCGGCATCATGCGTTGCGACATCATCGCCGAGGGCATCATCGCCGCGGTGAAGGAAGTGGGGCTGAAGGTTCCGCTGGTCGTCCGGCTGGAAGGCACGAATGTCGAGCTGGGCAAGAAGATCATCAGCGAAAGCGGTCTGGACGTGATCGCGGCGGACGACCTGCGCGATGGGGCCGAAAAGATCGTGAAGGCGGTTAAACAATGACGAGCAAACGTCTTAAACCCACATTCGCCGAGCTTGAAACGCCCTTCTCTTGCGGATGGACAAAGTCCCCGCACGATGACGTTGGCTGGGAAACAAGAGAGTTTTCGACGCTCGAAGATGCGGAGGCGCTCTACCAAAAAAAAGAGGGGACGAGCGAACTGTATGCCTATCTAGGCGAAATCGGGATTTGGGAAAGCACGGGCGGAAAACTCGAACTCGATTGGCTCACCTTCCGCACGAACAATCCGGAGTGGTTGGAGAAAAGTAAAGAGCGCGCCGACGCGCGTAAAAAAGATGATTGCAAATGGGGGCGCCCGCTTTCCAAAGAGGACGCTGGTTATCTGCCCTACAAAAGTCTTGCCCAGCTAAGGAACCTGTGAATATGGCCATTCTCGTCGACAAGAACACCAAGGTCATCTGCCAGGGCATCACCGGCTCTCAGGGCACCTTCCACACCGAACAGGCGATCGCCTATGGCACGCAGATGGTCGGCGGCGTCACGCCCGGCAAGGGCGGCACGACGCACCTGAACCTGCCCGTCTTCGACTCGGTTCACGAGGCGGTCGAGCGCACCGGCGCCAACGCCAGCGTCATCTACGTCCCGCCGCCCTTCGCGGCCGATTCGATCCTCGAGGCGATCGACGCCGAAATCCCGCTGATCGTCTGCATCACCGAAGGCATCCCGGTGCTGGACATGATGAAGGTGAAACGCGCCCTGCAGGGGTCGAAATCGCGCCTGATCGGGCCGAACTGCCCGGGCATCATGACGCCCGACGAATGCAAGATCGGGATCATGCCGGGGTCCATCTTCAAGCGCGGGCGGGTGGGCGTCGTCTCGCGCTCGGGCACGCTGACCTATGAGGCGGTCAAGCAGACCTCGGATGTCGGCCTCGGCCAGTCCTCGGCCGTCGGCATCGGGGGCGATCCGATCAAGGGGATGGAACATATCGACGTGCTGGAAATGTTCCTGGCCGACGATGAAACCGACGCGATCATCATGATCGGCGAGATCGGCGGCGCGGCCGAGGAAGACGCGGCGCAGTTCCTTGCCGACGAGAAGAAGAAGGGCCGCTGGAAGCCGACCGCCGGCTTCATCGCCGGCCGCACCGCCCCCCCCGGCCGCCGCATGGGCCATGCCGGGGCGATCGTGTCGGGCGGCAAGGGCGATGCGGAAAGCAAGATCGCCGCGATGAAAGAGGCCGGCATCGTGGTCGCCGACAGCCCTGCGGGCCTGGGCGAGGCGGTGCAGAAGGCGATGGGCCGCTGACCCCCATTGGATGACCGCCCGCCCCTGCCTAGGTAGGGGCGGACGACGACCCCGCAGGTGCCGGCAAAGGCCGGCGCCCTTTCACAAGACCCAGCCGGTCAGGTGCCCCCATGAACGACCAATCCCCCAACGCCGCCTTCCGTGACAGCTCGTTCCTGCAAGGGGCGAACGCCGCCTATGTCGAACAGCTTTACGGCCAGTGGGCCAATGATCCCGCCGCGGTCGATCAGGCGTGGGATGACTATTTCCGCAGCCTCGGCGATGCCCCCCAGACCGTCACGCGCGAGGCGCGGGGCGCCAGCTGGGCGCGGGCCGACTGGCCGCCCCAGCCCGGCGACGAGAACACCGCCGCCCTGACCGGCGAATGGCCCATGGCGCGCGAGGCCGAGGCCAAGGCGGCGATCAGGAAGATCACTGAAAAGGCCGATGAAAAGGGCGTCACCCTGTCCGACGAGCAGATGCGCCAGGCGGTGCTGGACAGCGTGCGCGCGATCATGCTGATCCGCGCCTTCCGCATCCGCGGGCATCTGTTCGCCGATCTCGACCCGCTGGGCATGCGCGAGATGCCCCCCCTGGGCGAGCTTGACCCCGCCACCTACGGCTTCACCGCGTCCGATATGGACCGGCCGATCTTCATCGACAACGTGCTGGGCCTGCAGGTCGCCTCGATCCGCCAGATCACCGAGCTGATGAAGCGCACCTATTGCGGCACCTTCGCGTTGCAGTTCATGCACATCTCGGACCCCGAACAGGCCGCCTGGCTGAAGGAGCGGATCGAGGGCTACGGCAAGGAGATCGCCTTTACCCAGGAGGGCCGCAAGGCCATCCTGAACAAGCTGGTCGAGGCAGAGGGCTTTGAAAAGTTCCTGCATGTCAAGTACATGGGCACCAAGCGTTTCGGCCTTGACGGGGCCGAGGCGCTGATCCCGGCGATGGAGCAGATCATCAAGCGCGGCGGTGCGCTGGGCGCGCATGAGATCGCCATCGGCATGCCCCATCGCGGCCGCCTGTCGGTGCTGGCCAATGTGCTGTCCAAGCCGTTCCGCGCCATCTTCCACGAATTCCAGGGCGGCAGCTACAAGCCCGATGACGTGGACGGCTCGGGCGACGTGAAATATCACCTCGGCGCCTCGGCCGACCGGCAGTTCGACGACAACATGGTGCACCTTTCGCTGACGGCGAACCCCAGCCATCTGGAGGCGGTGAACCCCGTGGTGCTGGGCAAGGTGCGTGCCAAGCAGGACCAGTATGGCGACAATGTCGACCGGACCAGCGTCATCCCGGTGCTGCTGCACGGCGACGCGGCCTTTGCCGGACAGGGCGTCGTGGCCGAATGCCTGCAGCTGTCTGGCATCCGCGGCCACCGCACGGGCGGGTGCATCCACATCATCGTCAACAACCAGATCGGCTTCACCACCGCGCCGTCCTTCAGCCGCACCTCGCCTTATCCGACCGACATCGCGCTGATGGTCGAGGCGCCGATCTTCCACGTGAACGGCGACGATCCCGAGGCGGTGGTTCACGCCGCCAAGGTTGCGACCGAATTCCGGCAGAAGTTCCACAAGGACGTGGTCATCGACATCTTCTGCTATCGCCGCTTCGGTCACAACGAAGGCGACGAGCCGATGTTCACCAACCCGGCGATGTACACCAACATCAAGGCCCACAAGACGACCTTGCAGCTGTACACCGAGCGGCTGGTCAAGGACGGCCTGATCCCCGAGGGCGAGATCGAGGACATGAAGGCCGCCTTCCAGGCCCATCTCAACGAAGAGTTCGAGGTCGGCAAGAACTTCAAGCCGAACAAGGCCGACTGGCTGGACGGCAAATGGGCCGGTCTGGCGCCCGAGGGCGCCGAATATACCCCCGGCAATACCGGCATCGCCCCCGAGACGCTGGACCAGATCGGGCAATCGCTGATCCGCGCCCCCGAGGGCTTTGCCCTGCACAAGACGGTGGGCCGTCTGCTGGAGGCCAAGCGCCAGATGTTCGAGACGGGCCGCGGCTTTGACTGGGCCACGGGCGAGGCGCTGGCCTTCGGCAGCCTGCTGCTGGAAGGGCATCCGGTGCGGCTGGCGGGGCAGGATTCGACGCGCGGCACCTTCAGCCAGCGCCATTCGGCCTTCATCGACCAGACAAGCGAGCGGCGCTATTACCCGCTGAACAACCTGCGCGAAGGGCAGGCCCGCTACGAGGTCATCGATTCGATGCTGTCGGAATATGCGGTCCTCGGCTTCGAATACGGCTATTCGCTGGCCGAGCCGAACGCCCTTACCCTGTGGGAGGCGCAGTTCGGCGATTTTGCCAACGGCGCGCAGATCATGTTCGACCAGTTCATCTCGTCGGGCGAAAAGAAATGGCTGCGCATGTCGGGCCTGGTGGTGCTGATGCCCCATGGCTACGAAGGCCAGGGGCCGGAACATTCCTCGGCCCGGCTGGAGCGCTGGTTGCAGATGTGCGCCGAGGACAACTGGATCGTCGCCAACCTGACGACCCCGGCCAACTATTTCCACATCCTGCGCCGGCAGATCCACCGCAGCTTCCGCAAGCCGCTGATGCTGATGACGCCGAAATCGCTGCTGCGCCATCCGCAGGCTGTCAGCAGCGCCGAGGACTTCACCACCGGCTCGACCTTCCACCGGGTGCTGCAGGATGACGCGCAGCGCGGCAATGTCGATTTCCAGCTGGCCCCCGACGACGCGATCCGGCGGGTCGTGGTCTGTTCGGGCAAGGTCTATTACGACCTGCTGGCGGCGCGGAACGCGGCCGGGGCGCAGGATGTCTATATCCTGCGGCTGGAACAGTTCTATCCCTTCCCGGCGCAGTCGCTGGCCAAGGAGCTGGGGCGGTTCCGTCAGGCCGAGATCGTCTGGTGCCAGGAGGAACCCAAAAACCAGGGCGGTTGGTCCTTTGTCGAGCCGAACCTGGAATGGGTGCTGAACCGCGTCGGCGCCGATCACCCCCGCGCCCGTTATGTCGGCCGCGCCGCGCAGGCTTCGGTCGCCACGGGCCTGGCCAGTCGCCACAAGGTCGAGCAGGAACAGCTCGTCGCCGAAGCCATCACGCTGGAGAGCTGAGATGACCACCGAAGTCCGCGTGCCCGCTTTGGGCGAAAGCGTCAGCGAAGCCACTGTCGCGACCTGGTTCAAGAAGCCGGGCGACAGCGTCGCCATGGACGAGATGCTGTGCGAGCTGGAAACCGACAAGGTGACGGTCGAGGTGCCCTCGCCCGCCGCCGGCGTGCTGTCCGAGATCGTCGCGCCCGAAGGCGGCACGGTCGGCCCGAACGCATTGCTTGCGCAGATCACCGAAGGCGGCGCGGCCCAGGCGCCCGCCCCCGCGGCGCAGGGCGCCGCCGAGCAGACCACCGGCCAGCGCGCCGCAGCCAAGGAGACGCCGAAGATGGCCGGACAATCCGTTGACGTGATGGTGCCCACCCTGGGCGAAAGCGTGACCGAGGCAACGGTCGCCACCTGGTTCAAGAAGGTCGGCGACACCGTCCAGCAGGACGAGATGCTGTGCGAGCTGGAAACCGACAAGGTTTCGGTCGAGGTTCCGGCCCCTGCCTCGGGCGTGCTGGCCGAGATCCTGGCCGAGGAAGGCGCCACGGTTGACGCCAGGGCACGGCTGGCCGTCATCAGCGAGGGCGCCTCTGGCGCCGCCCCGTCGCATGCGGGCGCGGGCCAGTCGGGCGCCGGCCCGTCGGGCGCGGGCGCGTCCTATGAGCGCGGCGCGCAGGGCGGCAACCCCGTCGGCCCCGCCGCGGGCGGCGAGGATGGCGTGACGGCCGGGCAGGTCGGCTCGCCCGGCGCCGGTCCCGAACAGATGACGCCGCGCAAGGGTGCGGGCCGCAGCGACATCGAGGATGCGCCCTCGGCCAAAAAGGCGATGGCCGAGGCCGGCGTCAGCCGCGACCAGGTGCAGCCCTCGGGCCGCGACGGGCGCGTGATGAAGGAAGACGTGTCCCGCGCGGCCTCGGGCCAGGCAGCGCCCCAGCATTCCGCGGCGCCCCAGCCCGCCCCTGCCCCCCGCCAGGCGCAGGCCGCGCAGGCCGCCGGGCGCGAGGAGCGGGTCAAGATGACGCGCCTGCGCGCCACCATCGCCCGCCGCCTCAAGGACGCGCAGAACACCGCCGCCATGCTGACCACCTATAACGAGGTGGACATGTCGGGCGTCATGGGCCTGCGGACCGAATACAAGGACGCCTTCGAAAAGAAGCACAAGGTCAAGCTGGGCTTCATGTCCTTCTTCGTGAAGGCCTGCTGCCATGCGCTCAAGGAAGTGCCCGAGGTCAATGCCGAGATCGACGGCGGCGACGTGGTCTACAAGAACTATGTCAACATGGGCGTCGCGGTCGGCACGCCCACGGGGCTGGTGGTTCCTGTGGTGCGCGATGCCGAGCAGAAATCCTTTGCGCAGATCGAGAAGGAAATCGCCGAGCTGGGCGCGCGCGCCCGCGACAGCAAGCTGACCATGCAGGACATGCAGGGCGGCACCTTCACCATCTCGAACGGCGGGGTCTATGGCTCGCTGATGTCCTCGCCCATCCTGAACCCGCCGCAGTCGGGCATCCTGGGGATGCACAAGATCCAGGACCGCCCGGTCGTGGTCGGCGGACAGATCGTCATCCGCCCGATGATGTATCTGGCGCTGAGCTATGACCACCGGATCGTGGACGGCAAGGGCGCGGTGACGTTCCTCGTGCGCGTCAAGGAAGCGATCGAGGACCCGCGCCGGCTGCTGATGGATCTGTGACCGGGCCCGGGCGTTTCCCTTGCCCGGAACGCCCGGATCCGCCCCAGGCCGGATTGCGCCTGCGGGATTTGCCAGACCAAAGGACGACCGCTCATGACCAACCAGATCATCGCCCGCTACGACATCGCCGACTATGCCCAGTTCCGCGCCGCCTTCGATGCGGATGCCGAGGATCGGGGCCATGCCTCGCTGTCGGTTCTGCAGATCTGGCGCGAGGGGGCGCAGCGCGTCTGGGTGCTGTATCAGGTTGCCGACGGCAAGCGGGCGATGGATTACCTTGACAGCGCCGGGCAGGTCTTCAACGGCCGCGCCGGGGTGCAGGCATCCGCGTTCCACACGGTCCAGACCGCATGAGCGTCGCGCCCACCCCCGAGTTGACCGTCCTCGGCCTTGCCGCGATCCTGCAGGCGGTCCAGATCGGCCTGGCGGCCTGGTCGATGCACCGCGACGGGCTGGATGGCTGGAATGCCGGCCCGCGCGATGCCGAGCCGGCATTCTCGGCCCTGACGGGCCGTCTGCGGCGGGCGGTCAACAATCATTTCGAGGCGCTCGCCTTCTTCACCATCGCCGTGGTGCTGGTGCAGTTCACCGCATCGAACGGCCGGGGAACGGCGATCTGCGCGGCGGTCTATCTGCTGGCCCGCATCCTTTATGTCCTCGCCTATGCATTCGGCTGGTCGCCCTGGCGCTCGGTCATCTTTATGGCCGGGTTTCTGGCGACGATGGCGATGATCGTCACGGCGCTTCTGTGATCTTCTTCTGCACATGAATATCCCGCGGGGGTCCGGGGGCGCGAAGCCCCCGGTCCGGCCGCTTCAGACAAGGACAAAGCGATGTATGACCTGATCGTGATCGGCGCCGGCCCCGGCGGCTATGTCTGCGCCATCCGCGCGGCGCAGCTGGGGCTGAAAGTCGCCTGCGTCGAAGGGCGCGAGACGCTGGGCGGCACCTGCCTGAACGTGGGCTGCATCCCGTCCAAGGCGCTGCTGCATGCCTCGCACATGGCGCATGAGATGCATGCGAATTTTGCCACGCTGGGCCTGATGAACGCCCATGCGGACATCGACTGGAACCGGATGCAGGCCTACAAGGCCGAAACCGTCGCCACCAATACCAAGGGCATCGAGTTCCTGTTCAAGAAGAACAAGATCGACTGGCTCAAGGGCTGGGCCAGCATCCCCGCCCCCGGCAAGGTCAAGGTCGGCGACACGGAATACGAGACGCGCAACATCGTCATCGCCTCGGGTTCGGTATCGACGGCGCTGAAGGGCGTGACGATCGACAATGCCGGCGGGGTGGTGGTCGATTCGACCGGCGCGCTCGAGCTGCCCTCGATCCCCAAGACGATGGTCGTTATCGGGGCGGGCGTCATCGGGCTGGAACTCGGGTCGGTCTATAACCGGCTGGGCACCCAGGTCACGGTTGTCGAATACCTGGACGCCATCACCCCCGGCATGGACGGCGAGGTGCAAAAGCAGTTCCAGAAGATCCTCGCCAAGCAGGGCCTGACCTTCATCCTCGGGGCCGCGGTGTCGGGCGTTGAAGCCGGCGAGACAGGCCCGGCGACAGTCACCTATACCCTCCGGAAAGGCGGCGAGGCGCAGAGCATCGAGGCCGATGTCGTTCTGGTCGCCACCGGGCGGCGCCCCTATCACGACGGGCTGGGGCTGGATGGGCTGGGTGTGCAGCTGACCGATCGCGGGCAGATCGCCATCGACGCCCATTGGGCGACCAGCGTTCCGGGCGTCTATGCCATCGGCGATGCCGTTCCCGGCCCGATGCTGGCCCACAAGGCCGAGGACGAGGGGATGGCCGTGGCCGAGATCATCGCGGGCAAGCACGGGCATGTGAATTATGACGTGATCCCCGGCGTGATCTACACCACGCCCGAAGTCGCCAGCGTCGGCCTGACCGAAGAGGCCGCCAAGGCCTCGGGACGCAAGATCAGGGTGGGCAAGTTCCCCCTGATGGGCAATGCGCGGGCCAAGGCGATGCTGCAGGCCGAAGGCTTCGTCAAGCTGATCGCCGATGCCGACACCGACCGTATTCTGGGCGCGCATATCATCGCCCCCGGCGCGGGCGAGATGATCCACGAGATCTGCGTGGCAATGGAGTTCGGCGCCGCCGCGCAGGACGTGGCGCTGACCTGCCACGCCCATCCCACCGTGTCCGAGGCCGTGCGCGAGGCCGCGCTGGCCTGCGGGGACGGGGCGATCCACGTCTAGGCAGTCTTTTGCCGATCTAGGCGACAACCCGCCGATCCGCCCCGCATGCCCATGCGGGGCGCGTCTTTGTGCCGGACGCCCATGGCCCGCGGCGCTATGGTCGCGCCCAAGGAAACAGCATACGGGCGCGACATTGATGAACCCCCTTCTTTCCCGGCTGAGCATGCTGGCCCTGGCGGCGCTTGTGGCAGGCTGTGGCGATCAGATCGACCACGACCGGCGCTATCTGCTCGAGCCGCGGGCGCAGCAGGCCAGGCGCGAGGCGCTGTATCCCAACGAGACGCCGGAGCTGCGGGCGCTGATCCGCAAATACGCCTCGCTCTATGGTGTTCCCGAGGATCTGGTCCATCGCGTCGTCATCCGGGAAAGCCGCCACCGGCCGGGCGCACGCAATGGCCCTTATTACGGGCTGATGCAGATGCTGCCGGCGACCGCGCGGGGGATGGGCTATTCCGGATCGGCCTCGGGGCTGCTGGATGCCGAAACGAACCTCAAATACGGGGTCAAGTATCTCAGGGGCGCCTATGTCGTGGCGGGCGGCAATCCTGACAATGCCGTGCGTTGGTATTCCAAGGGCTATTACTATGAGGCCAAGCGCAAGGGCTTGCTGAAGGAAGCCGGGCTGCGCTGACCGGGGGGCCGGGGCGATCCTGTCCATTCCGGCGCAGGGGCCGGGCCGGCATGGAACGGGGCAGCCGGGGCCGTCCTTCGGCCCGGTCCGCGCTAATCGGCGCGCAGCAATGGTGGCTTGGCAGGAATGCGCAATCTCGATTTCAGCAACTGGCACAGCCTGCTTCAGACCGTATTAGGGCTGGCACTGTTCACCCTGATCGGGATGGGCATCCGTGTGCTGGCCATGTTCACCGTTCAGGCCCGGCGCGAGCGGATGAACCGGCAGATCAATGAACGTCTGAAGGTGCTGATCGCCGCCTATAAAACACTGGGCGGCTCGTTCACCGGCGATCTGGCCGTCGATCCCACCCATATGCGCGATCTGCGCGCCCGGGCCGATCCGGGCAGCCTTGGCGAGCCTGCATCCGACCGCGCCCGGCGCATCCGCGATGCGGTCGAGGGCGCGTTGTCCGATGTGCTGCTGCTGGGAACCGAACAGCAGGTGCGGCTGGCCCAGCAGGCCGCGCGCGACATGGTGGCGGGGCGGCCCGTCCATATGGATCAGCTTGTCGTCTCGCTGCGCGATTTCATCCGCGATGCGCTCGACCTGGCCCCCCTGCCCGCCAATCTGGCGATCCCGCCGCAAGGCCCCGCCCGGCCGTCACCTGCCGGGGCCAAGGGCCGGCAGGGCGGCGATGCAGCGGGCGGCTCCGGCAAGGGCGGCGGCGGCATGGGCGGGGGCATGGGCGGCGGCATGGGGCCGGGGCCGATGATGGCCGATCATCCCGGCCATCCCGATACGCCCTGAAATCAGGCCGCGCTTTCCCGCTGCATGGCGCTGACCGCCGAAGGGCGCGCCTTGACGCGGGCGACAAAGGCGCCGACCGCCGGCCAGCGGCCCATATCCAGCCCCACATGCTCGCCCCAGCCCGCCACCACGGCGCCATAGGCATCGGCGATGGTAAAGGCCGCGCCGGTCAGATAGGCCCGCCCGTCGGAAAGCTGCTGTTCCAGCATGTCGAGGTTTTTCCCCGCGGCGGCGCGCTGCGCCTCGCGCTCGGCCTCGGACGCGTCGCGGAACAGCGGGCTGAAGGACGGGTGCAGCGTCGAGGCGACAAAGTTCAGCGCCTCGTTCACCCGCGCCCGTTCCAGCGAGCCGCAGCGCGGGGCAAGGGTTTCGCTGCCCGAGCTGTCGGCCAGATATTGCAGGATCGCCGGGCCCTCGGTCAGCACCTGCCCATCATCCAGTTCCAGCGCCGGCACCTTGCCCTTGGGATTGATGGCCAGGTAATCCTTGCCGCTGGCAGTCTTCTTGTCGCGGCCGACCCTTTCGATCTCGAATTGGGCGCCGATCTCGTTCAGGACCATGTGACTTGCCAGCGAACAGGCGCCGGGCATGAAATACAGCTTCATCGGGTGTTCCTTGATGGTCGATCCGCCGGCATGACACTGCCCCCGCGCCGCCCCGTCAAGCGCCCCGTCAAGCGCCCCGTCAAGCGCCCCCGTCAGCGCCCCTGCCGCCGCGCCATGAAGGCCAGCCGCTCGAACAGCGCCACATCCTGTTCGTTCTTGACCAAGGCGCCGTGCAGGCGGGGCAGCACCTCGCCCGCCGGGCGTCTCAGATCCTCGGGCGACAGATCCTCGGCCAGGATCAGCTTGAGCCAGTCCAGCAATTCGCTGGTCGAGGGCTTCTTCTTCACCCCCGGCACCTCGCGCAGTTCAAGGAACTGGCTCAGCGCCTCGTCCAGCAGCCGCGGCTTGAGGCCGGGAAAATGGACATCGACGATCCGCCGCAGCATGTCCGCATCGGGAAAGCGGATATAGTGGAAAAAGCAGCGGCGCAGGAATGCGTCGGGCAATTCCTTTTCATTGTTCGAGGTGATGATGACCACGGGCCGGTGCGCGGCCCGGATCGTCTCGCCCGTCTCATAGACGTGGAACTCCATCCGGTCGAGTTCCTGCAGCAGGTCGTTGGGAAACTCGATATCGGCCTTGTCGATCTCGTCGATCAGCAGCACGACCTTGCCCGGCGCGGCGAATGCCTGCCACAGCTTGCCGCGGCGGATATAATTGCCGATGTCATGGACCCGCGCATCGCCCAGCTGGCTGTCGCGCAGGCGGCTGACGGCGTCGTATTCGTAAAGCCCCTGCTGCGCCCTCGTGGTGGACTTGACGTTCCATTCGATCATGGGCAGGCCAAGGCTGGCGGCGACCTGCCGGGCCAGCTCGGTCTTGCCGGTGCCCGGCTCGCCCTTGACCAGCAGCGGTCTTTCCAGCGTGACGGCGGCGTTGACAGCCAGTGTCAGATCGGGCGGGGCGACATAGCTGTCGGTGGAACGGAACTGCATCGCGGGCCTCTGGGCTGGGGGCGCCCCGATCCTTAGCCGCAGCGCCCCTTCCAGACAAGTTGCAAGGGCGGGCGGACATGCGGCCCTTTCCTTCACGCCGTTCATCCTTTATTGGGAGCGCCGACAGTCCGGGACCGGTCGTTCCGGTCCGGCCGGAGGAAGCATGAAACGTCAGACGTTCCTGCCCGAAGAATACCGTCCAGCCGAGGACGAGCCCTTCATGAACGACCGCCAGCTTGAATATTTCCGCCGAAAGCTGCTGGCATGGAAGCAGGAGCTTCTCGACCAGTCGGCCGAGACGCTGGAAGGGTTGCAGGACAGCGGCCGCAACGTCCCCGACATCGCCGACCGTGCCTCCGAGGAAACCGACCGCGCCATCGAGCTGCGCACCCGCGACCGCCAGCGCAAGCTGGTCAGCAAGATCGACGCGGCGCTGCGACGGATCGAGACGGGCGAATACGGCTATTGCGAGATGACGGGCGAGCCGATCAGCCTCAAGCGGCTGGACGCCCGTCCTATCGCCACCATGACGCTCGAGGCGCAGGAACGGCACGAGCGCAAGGAACGCGTCCACCGCGAGGAATGAGGCAGCCTGCCGGCATGGCAGGGATGCGGCCCCCAGGGGCCGCGCGCCCTTGCGGGGGCCGCGCCCCGCCCCCCCTCCCCCAGCGGGGGGGACGGGGCACCGCCGGTTTCCGGCGCGGCCCTGGCCGGTCGGGCTTTGCCATCCCCCGCCCCTGCACCCTCGGCCCTAGCACCCTCGGCCCTTGCACCCACGGCCTTTGCGCTTGGGGCGGGCCGCGCCTTGGCGCGCCTTGTCCCCTGCCGGCCTTGGCGCCCGCAGGGGCGGCGGTCTAGCCATGGGCGCGCTGGCCGGGCGCCCTGCCCTTGTCGTCGGCGGCGGGATCGGCGGGCTGACCGCCGCACTCGCGCTGGCGCGGCGGGGCGCGGCGGTGACGGTTCTTGAACGCGCCCCCCGGCTTGACGAGGTGGGGGCCGGCATTCAGATCAGCCCGAACGCGGCCCACGTGCTGGATGCGCTGGGCCTGTCCGGGCCGTTCCGCGCGGCCTCGGTCGACAGCCCGGCTGTCACGCTGCGCGATCATCGCGGCGGGCTGGTGCTGCGGATGGATCTGGCGGCGGCGCGGCCGGGGCAGGATTTCCGCACCATCCACCGCGCGCGCCTGATCGCCCTGCTGAGCGATGCCGCCCGTGCCAGCGGCGTGACGATCCGTCTGGACAGCCCCGTGGAGGAGCCGCCCGACGTGCCGCTGCTGATCGGGGCGGACGGGCTGCACAGCCGCCTGCGCGCCGCGCTGAACGGGGCAGAGACGCCCTTCTTCACCCGGCAGGCCGCATGGCGGGCGCTCATCCCGCTTGAACCGGGGGCACAGCCGGGCGCGCAGGTCTTCATGGGGGCGGGGCGGCACCTGGTCAGCTATCCGCTGGCCGGCGGGCTGCGCAACATCGTCGCCGTCGAGGAACGCGGCAGCTGGACGGTCGAAGGCTGGTCCCTGCCCGACGATCCCGCCAATCTGCGCCGCGCCTTTGCCGGTTTTGGCGGTCCGGTGCCGGGCTGGCTGGAGCAGGTCACCCGCTGCGCGGTCTGGGGCCTGCACCGCCACCCGGTCGCCCCCCGCTGGCATGACGATCGCCGCGCGATCCTGGGCGATGCCGCCCATCCGACGCTGCCCTTCCTCGCGCAGGGCGCCTGCATGGCGATCGAGGATGGCTGGACGCTGGCTGCCTGCCTGGATGCCGATGCCGACCAGCCGCGGGCGTTGGCGCGCTATCAGGCGCTGCGCCGGGGGCGCTGCGCGCGCATCGTCGATGCCGCCAGCGCCAATGCCCGCAACTATCACCTTGACGGCGCGCGGCGGCTGGCCGCCCATGCCCTGCTGCGCATGGCAGGCCGGCTGGCCCCCGGCGCGGTGTTCGGGCGCTTTGCCTGGGTCTATGACTTCGATCCGGTCGCTGCGGCGCCCTGATCTTCTTCGGCAAGTCAATATCCTCTGGGCGGCAGCGGGTGGAAAACCCCCGGCTCGCCGGCGCCATGGCCCCGGCCCCCGGCTTTCGTCTCAGGCCGCCGCCCGCTCCACCGCGGCGACGATGCCCTCCACGACCTCGCGCAGCACGCCCTCGTCCTCGGCCTCGGCCATGACGCGGATCAGCGGCTCGGTCCCCGACTTGCGGATCAGCACCCGCCCGGACGAGGCCAGCCGCGCCTCGGCGGCGGCGATCTGGGCGCGCACCGCCTCGGCCGACAGCGGATCGGCCCCGGCGCGATAGCGCACATTCTTGAGCAGCTGCGGCACCGGGGTGAACTGGCGGACCAGCTCGCTCGCCCGCTTGCCGCTGTCGGCCAGCGCCGCCAGGAATTGCAGCCCTGCGATCAGCCCGTCGCCGGTGGTGGCATAGTCGGTCATCACGATATGCCCCGACTGCTCGCCCCCCAGGTTGAAGCCGGCGCCGCGCATCCGTTCGACGACATAGCGATCGCCCACCGCGGTGCGTTCCAGCCGCAGCCCGCGCCCCTGCAAGAACCGTTCGAGCCCCAGATTCGACATCACCGTTGCGACCAGCGCCCCGCCGCGCAGGCGGCCCGCCTCGGCCCAGCGGCCGGCCAGCAACGCCATGATCTGATCGCCGTCGGCCACCGCCCCCGTCTCGTCCACGATCATCACCCGGTCGGCGTCGCCGTCCAGGCTGATGCCCAGATCCGCGCCATGTTCGCGCACGGCCGCCGCGCAGGCCTCGGGATGGGTGGACCCCACCCCGGCATTGATGTTGGTGCCGTCCGGCTTGACCCCCAGGGCGATAACCTCGGCCCCCAGCTCCCACAGCACGTCCGGCGCCGCGCGATAGGCGGCGCCGTTGGCGCAGTCGATCACGACCTTCAGCCCGTCCAGCCGCTGCCCGGCGGGAAAGGTGGTCTTGGCATATTCGACATAGCGGCCGCGGCCATCCTCGATCCGGCGGGCGCGGCCGATGTTCTGGGGCTGTGCCAGCGAGATCTCGCCGCCCAGGATCGCCTCGATCTCTGCCTCGGCCTCGTCCGACAGCTTGAAGCCGTCGGGGCCGAAGAACTTGATCCCGTTATCCTCGGCCGGGTTGTGGCTGGCCGAGATCATGATGCCGAGATCGGCCCGCATCGAGCGCGTGAGGAACCCCACGGCGGGCGTCGGCACCGGACCCAGCAGCAGCACGTTCATCCCCGTCGAGGTCAGCCCGGCCGTCAGCGCGTTTTCCAGCATGTAGCCCGACAGCCGCGTGTCCTTGCCGATGACCACGCGGTGCCCGTTGGTGCCGTCGCGGCGGAAATAGCGCCCTGCCGCCGCACCCAGCCGCAGCGCCAGCTCTGCCGTCATGGGATGGGTGTTTGCCCGGCCGCGAACCCCGTCGGTGCCGAAATACTGCCTGCTCATGTGCCGTGCCCCTGTTCTTCAATCGCCCGCCAAAGGGCCAGTCCCTGCCGCGTGCCCGCCACGTCATGGACGCGGTGGATCTGCACCCCCTGCAAGGTCGCCGCCAGCGTCACCGCCAGGCTGCCCGGATCGCGCGCATCCGCTTGCGCCCCCCCGCCGATCCGCCCGACAAAGCCCTTGCGCGATGCCCCCAGCAGCACCGGCAGGCCCAGCGCATGATAAAGCGAGATCCGCCGCAATATCGCAAGGTTATGCGCCTCGGTCTTGCCAAAGCCGATGCCCGGATCAATGACCATGCGGGCGCGCGCGATGCCGGCCGCCTCTGCCCGCGCCACCCGTTCGGCCAGCGCGTCATAGACATCAAGCAGCACGTCGTCATACCGCGGGTCGTCCTGCATCGTGGCGGGCAGGCCCTGCGCATGCATGATGCAGACCGCAGCGCCAGTCCGGGCAACCGCCCCCGCCATGGCAGGGTCGAAATCAAGGCCCGAGACATCGTTCACCAGCCCCGCCCCTGCCCCCACCGCGGCGCGGGCGACATCGGCCTTGCGCGTGTCGATCGACAGGGGGGCGGCGGCCGCCAGGGCATGGATGGGCGGCAGGACACGCGCGATCTCGTCGGGCACGGCGATCTCGGCCGCGCCGGGGCGGGTGGATTCGCCCCCGATATCGATGAGGTCGGCCCCCTCGGCCAGAAGCCTGCGGCCATGGGCGATGCCGCTGTCCGCCGTCCAGCGGCCGCCATCGGAAAAGCTGTCCGGCGTCACGTTGAGGATGCCCATGATGCGCGGGGCATCCATCCCCAGGCCCAGGATGGGCGGGCGCGGCGCCGTCAGGGCCGCCAGCACGGCCTCGGGCGCATCATCGACGATCTGCGGGGGCTTTCCGCGCGCCAGCCGCTCCAGGCGCGAAAAACGCACCCAGCCGCCTGCAAGGCGCCAGCGGCCGCCGCCGCCGGAATCGGGAATGGGCCGGAAATAGCAAGGCTCGGTCATTGTCGGGGCCTGTCACGTCGCGGCAACATGCGCAAGATCACCCCGCAGGGCAAGGCGTCAGCCCGGCGCGCGCAGCTGCGCTGCGCGCATTCCCGCCGGGGCCGCCGGCAGGGGCGCGCCCGGGGGCAGCGCCCAGAACAGCCGGGGTGCCTGCACCCGTTCGGCCAGCCACAGCGTCAGCGCCTGCGGATCGGCCGGCAGGTCCGCCAGATCGGCGACCATCCGCGCCGGCGCCCAGGCCACGGCCAGGCCGTTTGCGGCGGCCCAGTCGATCTCGGTCCGGCTGTCGGCGACCCCGATGCCCAGCGCCCCGGCCAGCGCCCAGGCCGCCTGGTCCAGCGCCAGAAGGGCGATCCGCCGCCCGTCCCCCCCCTGCGGCAGCGGCAGGCGCGGCGCATCGGGCACGATGACCAGCGGCCCGGCAGGCAGCGCCCCCGGCGCGCCGCGAAAGAGCACATCGGGCCGCGCCCCATCGGGCGCCAGCGGGGCCACGCCCCCCTGCCGGCGCATCAGCGTCACGCCCAGCGCGCCGGGCCCGCGGTCAAGTTTTTCCACCGTCACCGTCACCGCCGCGGCCATCGGCTGGGCCAGCACCTGCGCCGCGATCCGTTCGGCAAGCGTTTCGACCAAGTCATAGCGCCGTTCGGCCAGGGCATCGCCCACCGCATCCGTCAGCACGTCATAGCTGAGGATGCGGTCCACCTGGTCGGCCGCGCCGGCGATGGGTGCGGCCAGCTCGGCCTCGAGCGCAAAGCGCAGGCGCTGGGTCCTGCCGCGCTCGCTCTGAAAGGCGCCGATCTCGGCAGAGACGACGTAGTCGCGCAGGTGGATGCGGTCGGGGGGCTGGTCCATGCGCCTTTCTTGAACGAACGCGGCCCCGCCGCAAGGGCGGGGCCGCAAGGGCATCCGTCACGCCCCGGTCAGTTCGAGGCGATGCGCGCCCCGCGGCCGCTGCGGTAGAAGACATGGCTGCCGATCCGCGTCGTGCGGGTGAAGCGCCTGGTCCATGAGGGGCGCACATAGGCGGTGTGGAAATAGGTCGCGCCCTGGGTCAGCGTGCGCGGCGCGCCGGCCAGCAGCTCGGCCGCGATGCGGCGGGCGCGCATCGCCGCGGCGCTGTCGCGCATGCGCAGGCTGCGGCCCTTGTAGCTGAACTGCCCGCTCTGGTTCACCACGCCGCAGACCGACTTGGGAAATGACGGGTGATCGACGCGGTTCATGATGACCTCGGCCACGGCGCGCTGTCCGGCAAGGGATTCGCCCCGCGCCTCGAAATACAGCGCCTCGGTCAGGCAGCGCAGCGCGGCGCCGTCGTGTCCCTGGGCGCGGACCTGCTGCAGGCGCTCGGGCCCGTTGCCGGGGATCGCGCCCGCGGCGGTGAAGGGGGTCGCAGCCGCGCCATGCGTTCCGGCCGGAATGATCGGCAGCGCCAGTGCGACACACAGCCCCGTGTGCGCCAGCCATGTCGTCAGCTTGGTCATGAAGGTCAGAGTCCTGCTTCCATCGGATGGCGGCCGCTGTCACCTTAGCGACACACCTGATGGATAGGGGATGAGCCAAGCCGGACGGGGTTGCCTACCCCACGAAATGGTTAACTGGGAAACCGGGCCGATTAGTGGCCTTTCCGGCGGGAACACGCCGACCGCGCAGGCGCCGATCGGCAAGGCTATGCGCGTTTCGCCCCTCAGTTGTGCCTGCGGCAGAGGCGGAATGGTCAACCGCGAGGCATGCCTGCCGCCGAGTCGGCCATGTCGCGGGCAATGGTTTCCTGCGCGAGCGCCAGCCGCGCGACCGGCACGCGGAAGGGCGAGCAGCTGACATAATCCAGCCCCGCGCGCAGGCAGAAGGACAGCGATTCCGCATTGCCCGCATGTTCGCCGCACATCGCCACCGTGATGCCCGGCCGCCTTTCGCGCGCCCGCGCGGCCCCGATCATCACCAGCTCGCCCACCCCGTCCTGATCGAGGATGTGGAACGGGTCTTCGTCAAAGACGCGCTGCGCGATATAGCTGTTCATGAACCGCGCGGCGTCGTCGCGCGACAGGCCATAGGTCATCTGCGTCAGGTCATTGGTGCCGAAGGACAGAAAGCTGGCATGTTCAGCGATGTCGCCCGCGCGCAGCGCCGCGCGCGGCGTTTCCACCATCACCCCCAGGCGATAGGTGAACCCGGCCCGCCGCTCGGCACGGACGGCCGCGGCCACGCTTTCGATGCGGTGCCGGACCAGCTCGACCTCGCGCATGGCGCTGACCAGGGGGATCATGATCTCGGGCACGACGCCCTCGCCCTGCCGGCCGGCCTCGACCGCCGCCTCGAAGATGGCGCGCGCCTGCATGTCGTAGATTTCGGGCACGGTGATGCCCAGCCGGACCCCGCGCATCCCCAGCATGGGGTTGTATTCGGTCAGCGCCTCGACGCGCCGGACCACGTCCGACAGGGGCAGGTCCAGCGATTCGGCCAGCTCGCGCATGCCTTCGCGGTCATGGGGCAGGAATTCGTGCAGCGGCGGGTCGAACAGGCGGATGGTGACCGGATAGCCGTCCATGATGCGGAACAGCGTGGTGAAATCGGCCCGCTGCATCGGCAGCAGCCGGTCCAGCGCCAGGCGGCGATCCTCGGGGCGGCGGGCAAAGATCATCTCGCGCATGGCCGGCAGGCGCGCGGCGTCAAAGAACATGTGCTCGGTCCGGCACAGGCCGATGCCCTGCGCGCCGAACATGCGCGCGGTGCGCGCATCCTCGGGCGTGTCGGCATTGGCGCGCACGCCCATGGCGCGCGCCGCGTCCGCCCATTCCAGCAGCTGGGTAAAGCTGTCGTCCAGCGCCGGCTCCAGCATCTCGGCCGATCCCGCCAGCACCTCGCCCGAGGTGCCGTCGATGGTGATCTCGTCGCCCTCGGCAAAGACGCGCTCGCCCGCGCGCATGATCCGGGCGCGCGCGTCGATCTGCACGGCCGAGGCGCCGACGATGCAGGGCAGCCCCAGCCCCCGCGCGATGACCGCCGCATGGCTGGACATGCCGCCCCGTTCGGTCAGCACCCCGACCGAGGCATGCATCCCGCGGATATCCTCGGGCAGCGTCTCGCGCCGCACCAGGACGGCCGCCTCGCCGCGCGCCGCCGCTGCCTGCGCGGCCGCGGCGGAAAAGGCGATGCGGCCGGTGGCGGCGCCGGGGCTGGCGGCCATGCCGCGCGCCACCAGATCGCGCGGCGCATGCGGGTCGATCTGATGGTGCAGCAGTTCGGCCAGCGCGCGCGGCTGAACGCGCATCAGCGCCTGTGCCCGGCTGATGATCCCCTCGCTCCCGAGGGCAACCGCGATGCGGACCGCGGCGCGGGCGGACCGCTGCACCCGGACCGCATCGATGATCGACAGGCATCCGTCGGTGACGACGAACTCGATCTGCATTTCCTCGCGCAAGCGTTCGCGCGCGGCGATGCCGAAGCGGACAAGGTCGGCGAACACCTCGGGCGCCGCATCCTCAAGCGAGGTGCCTCGGGCATCGCGCGTCAGATACATCGAGCCGCCGTCGCGCCCGCCCGTCCGCCCCTGCGTCTGGCCGCGAAAGCGCCCGGTGATGCCGGGGGCGCCGGTCACGGCATCCACGAACTGGATGGTGCCCGATCCGGTGACGCCCGGCCCCAGCGCCAGTGCCATATTCTGCACAATCAGCCCCAGCGGCGCATCGGCCGGCGCGCCCTTGGCCTGCCGCAGCAGCCGCGCCGTCGGCCCGTCCCAGGCCCGCGCCATGGAACGCAGCACCTCGGCCAGCTGGCGCGCGGGTTCCTGCGGAAAGGGTTCGTCCGTCTCGCTGCGATAGGCGTCCAGCACATCGGCCAGCGAGGCCGAGGGATCGGAAAACATGTCGGGATCAAGGCGCGCGACATGGATCGCATAGGACTGGACAAAGCGGCGATAGAGCGCATCGGCCGCATCGGTCCCCAGCGTCATGGCCAGCTTGCGATGGCTGGCCTCGTTGATGCCGATGTTCAGCACCGTCCCCGGCCCGCCCCATTCGGGATCGACCGGCGAGGGACGCACCCCGATCAGCCCGCCCGCCCCCCCGATCAGCCGCGCCAGATCGGCGTCGGGCGGCATCCGCCCGGCCGCGATCAACCGGACCGCCGCGGCCGGAATGGCAACGCTGCGCGGCACCGGCAGGGCCATGCGGATCAGCCGTTGCAGGCATTTGGCGCGCCATCCATGCGCCGCCACCGAGATCGGGGCGGACGGGGTGATCTCGGCGATCTCGTCGGGCGGGCTGTGACTCATGGGGCGCAAGCCTATGCGCTGTGGCGCCGGCCCCGCAAGAGCCGAGGCGGCACTCCTTCAGGCCGCCAGCTCGACCCAGACGGGAACGTGATCGCTGGGCTTGTCGCCGGCGCGCTGGTCGCGGTCGATCCCCGCGCCGCGCATCCGGTCGGCGGCCTGGGGCGACAGCAGGATGTGGTCGATGCGGATGCCGTTGTCGCGTTCCCAGGACTGGCGCTGGTAATCCCAGAAGGTGAACGGGCCGCGGCCGGCATGGGGATCGCCGATGCGGATCGCGTCGGTCCAGCCCTGGTTGACGATCCGGCGAAAGGCGGCGCGGGTCGGGGGCAGGAACAGCGCATCCTCGGCCCAGCGTTCGGGGTGGGCGGCGTCGCGCGGCTCGGGGATGACGTTGAAATCGCCCAGCATCACGACAGGCTCCTCGCTGGCCAGCAGCTCGGCCGCGCGCCGGCGCAGCCGTTCCATCCAGTCCAGCTTGTAATCGTATTTCGGCCCCGGCGCGGGGTTGCCGTTGGGCAGATAAAGCCCCGCAACCGTGACGGCGCAGTGATCGCCCATGACCACCGCCTCGACATAGCGGGCCTGTTCGTCCGCCTCGTCCCCCGGCAGGCGGCGGCGCACCGCCTCGACCGGCAGGCGCGACAGGATGGCGATGCCGTTCCAGCTTTTCTGCCCATGAGTGTGGACCTGCCAGCCCAGATCCTCGATCGGCCCGGATGGGAACGCCTCGTCCACCGACTTGATTTCCTGCAGGACGACGATATCGGGCCGGGCCTCGGGCAGCCAGGCGGTCAGCTGGTGCAGCCGCGCCTTGATGCCGTTGACATTGAAACTGGCGATCTTCATGCCCGCGACCCTAGGCGCGGCGCGGCGCGGCGGCAAGCGCGGCTTGCGCGGCTTGCGCGGCAGGGGGCGCGCGCCCTAAGGCAATGTCCATGCAGCGCCTGTCCAAATCCGCCCGCAACGAACGCATCAAGCTGACCGCGACATTCCTCAACGGGATCGGCGTGGCCTGCGTCGCCGTGGGCGGGCTGGCGCCGCTGATCGCGCTGGGAAACGGGACGCTGAAGGGCGGCGCCGGGTTCTATGCGATCATGGGCACTTGCCTCGTGCTGGCCACCTGCCTACATTTCATGGGCAGATATGTGCTGCGCGGCCTGTCCGAGTAGGAACGACCATGACCGGACCAGAAAT
The DNA here is from genome assembly GCF_002105555.1 of Paracoccus contaminans. Lineage (NCBI taxonomy): Bacteria > Pseudomonadati > Pseudomonadota > Alphaproteobacteria > Rhodobacterales > Paracoccaceae > Paracoccus > Paracoccus contaminans. The sequence goes on along the minus strand of NZ_CP020612.1, from coordinate 1,824,747 downwards.
CCTCTATGCGCTGTCCTACCCAGTCGCGGTGCTGGCCCTGGGCCTGGTGGTGACACTGATCGCGGTGCGCAACCCGTAAGGCGGCGCTTTCCGGCCCGTCACAACCCTCGCCGCGCTGGCCCAGATCCGTTGCCGTCCATCTGGTCCGCCGGCGGCTGCTGGACGATCAGCTTGTCGATGCGCATGGCGTCCATATCGACGATCTCGACCCTCCAGCCTTCGTGATCAAAGCACTCGCCGGTGCGCGGGATGCGGTTGATGATGGCCAACACCATGCCGGCCACGGTGTTGAAATCGCCCTCGGGCACCGGGAAGCCCGTCTCGCCGGCGAATTCGTCCGCGCTTTCGCCGCCCGACACCAGCCATGATCCGTCGCTGCGCCGCACGATGTCGGGATCCTCGCCCTCGGCATCCACGAAATCGCCGGTGATGGCCTCAAGCAGGTCCATGGCCGTGATGATGCCCTGGAAATGCCCGTATTCGTCATAGACCAGCACCATGCGCGAGGGGGTGTTGCGCATCACCTCGATCACCGACAGGGCATCGGCGGCATCCAGCACGGTGGGCGCCTCGCGCATCATGGCGCGCAGGTCGGGGGTTTCGACCCCGATCAGGTCGCGCAGCGCCACGACGCCCAGGATCTCGTCACTGGAACCTTCGGTGACGGGCAGGCGCGAAAACCGCGCCTCGCGCGCCTTGGCGACGACAACCTGCGGGGGATCGTTCACGTCGATCATCTCGACATCGCGGCGCGGGGTCATCATGGCGGCGGCGGTGCGGTCGGCCACGCGCATCACCCCCGCGATCATGCCGCGCTCGCCTTCCATCAGCACGCCGGCCTGCGTGGCCTCGGCGATGGTCATGCGGACTTCCTCGTCGGTGATGGCGCGGTCGGCACCGTCGCGAATGCCCATCAGCCGCAGCGCCAGGCGCGCCGTGCTGTCCAGCACCCAGACAAGGGGCGTGCCGATCCGTGCCAGCATCCGCATGGCCGGCGCCATGCGTGCGGCGATGCCTTCGGGATTGGCCATGGCGATCTGCTTGGGCACAAGCTCGCCCACGATGACCGACAGGGCGGTGATCGCGGTCACGACCAGAAAGACGCCCAGCGTCTGCGCCACCGAATAGGGCACGCCCGCCGCGGCCAGCGCCGCGCCCGCCCGCGCGCCCAGCGTCGCCCCCGACACGGCCCCGGTCAGCACCCCCACCAGCGTGATGCCGATCTGCACGGCCGACAGGAACTTGCCCGGCTCCTCCATCAGGGCCAGGGCGACGGCGGCGCCCCGGTTGCCCTTTTCGACCATGCTGCCAAGCCGCGCCGGCCGCGACGACACGACCGCCAGTTCGGACATGGACAGCAGCCCGTTGAACACGGTCAGCACCACGATCAGCAGGATTTCAAGGATCATCGGCTCAGATCGAGAACGAGGTGCCGCAGCCGCAGGACGAGGTCGCGTTGGGGTTGTCGATGGTGAAGCGCGCCCCGATCAGCTCGTCCGACCAGTCGATGACGGCCCCGGCCAGAAAGGGCAGCGAGACCGGATCGACCAGCACCCGCTGGCCCTGCGCCTCAAGCACCAGATCATCGGGGGCGGCGTCGTCCATGCGGATATCATACTGAAATCCCGAACAGCCCCCCCCCGCCACCGCGACGCGCAGCGCGGGTCCCGGCGCGCCGTCATTGATCTGTGCCAGCCGCGCAAAGGCGCGGGGCGTGACCTTGGGGGGCAGGTTCATGGGGCGTTCCCGTTCCGTGCAATACCGCCTGATTATAGGGTCGCTCCAGCCTTGTCGCAAGGAAGCCCGATGGCCCAGCCCGTGTTCGCCCCCTATGCTTGCCATCCCGCCGCCAGCCGGGGCCGGCTTTTCGGCGAGGAACTGTCGACCTTTCGCAGCCCTTGGCAGCGCGACCGGGACAGGATCATCCATTCCTCGGCGTTCCGGCGGCTCAAGCACAAGACGCAGGTCTTTGTCGAACAGGACGGGGACGCCTATCGGGGCGACTATTTCCGCACCCGCCTGACCCACACGATCGAGGTGGCGCAGGTCGCGCGCACCATCGCCGGGGCGCTGGGGCTGAACACGGACCTGGCCGAGGCGGTGGCGCTGGCCCATGATCTGGGCCACCCCCCCTTCGGCCATACCGGAGAGGACGCGCTTGCAGCCCTGATGGCGCCCTGGGGCGGGTTCGATCACAATGCGCAGGCGCTGCGCATCGTCACCCGTCTGGAACGGCACTATGCCGATTTCGACGGGCTGAACCTGACCTGGGAAACCCTGGAAGGCATCGCCAAGCACAACGGCCCCATCGCCCCGCCCCTGCCCTATGCCCTGGCCGAGGTGAACGCCGCCTGGGACCTGGAACTGCACACCCATGCCAGCGCCGAGGCGCAGGTCGCCGCCGTGGCGGACGACATCGCCTACAACCACCACGACCTGCATGACGGCCTGCGCTCGGGCCTGTTCACCGAGGCCGACCTGGCCGACCTGCCGCTGATCGGCCCGGCCTTCGCCGAGGTGGACCGCCTGCACCCCGCGCTTGATCCCATGCGCCGCCGGCACGAGGCGCTGCGGCGGGTGTTCGGCGTCATGGTCGAGGATGTGATTGCGGTGGCGCAGGGGCGGCTGGCCGCCGCCTGCCCGCCCGACGTGGCGGCGATCCGCGCCATGGAGGGGCCGATCATCCGGTTTTCCAAGCCGCTGTTCCAGAATCTCAAGGCGGTCAAGGGTTTCCTCTTCACCCGGATGTATCGGGCCCCTTCGGTGATGGAGGAACGCGCCCATGTCACCGCCATGCTGAACGCGGTCTTTCCGATGATGCTGGACGATCCGCGGCTGATGCCGGCCGACTGGCAGGCCGAGGCGCTGGCGGCGCCGAACCGCGCCGAGCGGGCGCGGGTGGTGCTGGATTATGTCGCGGGAATGACCGACCGCTTCGCCATCGCCGAATACCAGCGCCTGACGGGCCGCCCTGCCGCGATGGCGCCCCGCGGCTGAAGGCCAGGGCGCGGTGACGCCCGCAGGGGCGGGCCGTCTTTGGGTTGAACCACCCGCCCCCGCCCCGCGTTCCCCCCGCATCTGCAAGCGAGAGAGGCATCATGGCGATCATCAAATCCGGCTCGGCCAAATGGCAGGGCGGCATCAAGGACGGCAAGGGCGAGGTTTCGACACAGTCGGGCGCGCTGTCGTCCCAGCCCTACGGCTTCAACACCCGCTTCGAGGATGGCCAGGGCACCAACCCCGAGGAACTGATCGGCGCCGCCCATGCCGCCTGCTTCAGCATGGCGCTGTCAGGGCAACTGGAAAAGGCGGGCGTCAAGGATGCGCGGATCGAGACGACCTCGGCCGTGACGTTGGAAAAGCAGGGCGACGGTTTCGCCGTGACCAGGGTGCACCTGACCACGCAGGTCTCGGGCCAGGGCGATGAGGCCGCGATCCGCCAGGCGGCCGAGGCGGCAAAGGCCGGCTGTCCGATCAGCAAGCTGCTGAACGCCGAGATCACGATGGATCTGACGGTGGGGTAATGAGCGGCCGGATACAATGCGGATCTGCTTGGCTTACATTCGTGCCTGAGCAGACCATCAGCCTTGTATTCCGACGACAAGCGAAGGGCCTGCCCTTCAATCTCACGCGGAGGCGCCCCTGGGCACCCCCGCGTCATCGCTTATCAGCCGAGCGGGCAGCGTAACTTTCCCAGACATGCATACGCCCCTTTTGTCGGGCATCGGCCAGCCACAGATGTTTGCGGGCATCGGCGGTCTCAAGATGGCGATAACAGCCGCCGGAAAACTTGCTCCAATCCAGCGCAAGTCCCTGCTTGACCATCTCAGCAGACAGATCGCGTCCATCGCGCAATGTGCAACGCGCCACCAAACGGCCGTGATCGTCGCTACAAAGAATTTCAGCCCTGATCGTCTGTCGCTGGCACAGGCCGATCAAGACACCCCTGGCATTGCGACCATAGGGGTGGTTCAGTTCAGGGGCATCAATACCAAAAAGACGGATGGATTTCTTGCGTATCGTGATCGTGTCTCCGTCCACGACAAAGGCAGGTCCAGCGATGATCGCCGCGCCAGGTGGCCGATGAGAGGCAGGCTGCGGCCGCGGCGAAACGGGACGCTTTTTGATATCAGGCTTACGCCGGTCAGCAAGACGGGTGCCTTTGCGACGGCGCTTTCTGCTCGGCATCACGAGCAGGGCGACGACCATCAGCACGCCCATCAGGAAGGCCATTTCGTAACGACTCCGAAATAATGGATTACAGCGGAACGATCGTTCAGCAGCCGCGCCGCCAGAACACTATTTCTATACCATCATCTCTTTCGTCGCCGTCAGCTTCAGTTCGGGCTGATCGCGCTGCACCCGGTCGATGTCCCATTGCAGGCGGGTCAGATAGACCAGATCGCCGTCATTGTCGCTCGCCATGTGCTGCTTGTTGGTGGCTGCGAATTTCTCGACCGCGTCCTTCGGGCCGGACAGCCAGCGGGCGCTGGTGAACTGCGAGGGCTCGAACCGCACCGGCAGGCCGTATTCCTGCTCGATCCGGCTGGCCAGAACGTCGAATTGCAGCGCGCCGACGACGCCTACGATGAAGCCCGACCCGATCATCGGGCGGAAGACCTTGGCCGCGCCTTCCTCGGCGAACTGCATCAGGGCCTTTTCCAGATGCTTGGCCTTCATCGGATCGCCCGCGCGCACGGTTTGCAGCAATTCGGGCGCAAAGGACGGGATGCCGGTGAAGCGCAGCGCCTCGCCCTCGGTCAGCGCATCGCCGATGCGCAGCTGGCCGTGGTTGGGGATGCCGATGATGTCGCCGGCCCAGGCCTCCTCGGCCAGCTCGCGGTCGGCGGCCAGGAACAGCACCGGGTTCGACACCGCCATCGGCTTCTTGCTGCGCACATGCAGCAGCTTCATCCCCCGCTCGAAATGCCCCGAGGCAAGGCGCACGAAGGCCACGCGGTCGCGGTGCTTGGGGTCCATGTTGGCCTGCACCTTGAAGACAAAGCCGGCCACCCTGTCTTCCTCGGGGGCGATCTGGCGTTCGGCGGCGGATTGCGGCTGCGGCTGGGGGCCGTATTCGCCGATGCCCTGCATCAGTTCCTTGACGCCGAAACTGTTGATGGCAGACCCGAACCAGATCGGGGTCATGTGCCCTTCCAGGAACGACTTGCGGTCAAAGGCGGGCAGCAGCTCGCGCGCCATCTCGATCTCGTCGCGCAGCTTGGCCAGCGCGTCGGCCGGGATGTGCCGGCCAAGCGCCGGGTCATCCAGCCCCTCGATCTTGACCGATTCGGCAACGCGGTTGCGATCGGCCCGGTCCATCAGCTCGAGCCGGTCGTTCAGCAGGTCATAGGTGCCGATGAAATCGCGCCCCGACCCGATGGGCCAGCTGGCCGGGACCACGTCGATGGCAAGGTTTTCCTGGATCTCGTCGATGATCTCGAAGGTGTCGCGCGCCTCGCGGTCCATCTTGTTGCAGAAGGTCAGGATGGGCAGGTCGCGCAGGCGGCAGACCTCGAACAGCTTGCGGGTCTGCGATTCCACCCCCTTGGCCCCGTCGATCACCATGATCGCGGCGTCCACGGCGGTGAGGGTGCGATAGGTGTCCTCGGAAAAGTCGCTGTGGCCGGGCGTATCCACCAGGTTGAAGCGATAGGGCCCGAAATCGAAGGACATGGCCGAGGCGCTGACCGAAATCCCCCGGTCCTGCTCCATCTTCATGAAGTCCGAGCGCGTCCGCCGCGCCTCGCCCTTGGCGCGCACCTGCCCCGCCATCTGGATGGCGCCCCCGAACAGCAGGAACTTTTCGGTCAGCGTCGTCTTGCCGGCATCGGGGTGGGCGATGATGGCAAAGGTTCGCCGGCGGGCGATCTCGGGGGGCAGTTGGGGGCGATTGTCCAGCATGGGCAGGCTTTAGCGCGCCCCGGCGCCCGGCACAACGCCCGGCGCCGGGGCCGCGGGCCGGGTCATCTTCGGTCGGCAAATATCCTCGGGGGTGTGGGGGCAGACAGCCCCCACGCGGCAGCGATCATACAAACTGCTCGCGCATCAGCCGCTCGTCCATGCCGTGGCCGGGGTCGAACAGGATGCGGTGGGCGATGCGCGGCTCGGACCTGACCTCGACCCACAGCACGCGATCGACCTGCCGGGAATCGGCATCGGCCATCACCGGGCGCTTGCGCGGGTCAAGGATGTCAAAGCGCACCACCCCCGACTTGGGCAGGATGGCGCCGCGCCAGCGCCGCGGCCGGAAGGGCGCGATCGCGGTCAGCGCCAGCACGTCGGTGCCCAGCGGCAGGATCGGCCCGCCGGCGGAATAGTTGTAGGCGGTCGACCCGACGGGGGTGGCGATCAGCGCGCCGTCGCAGGTCAGCTCCTCCATCCGCACGCGGCCATTGACGCTCAGTTGCAGCCGCGCGGCCTGGGGGCCGGCGCGCAGCAGGCTGACCTCGTTGATCGCCAGGGCGCGGTATTCGTCCCCGTCCGGCGCCCCAGCCACCATGGACAGCGGGTTGATGACCGTCTCCTCGGCCGCGGCGATCCGCTCGGGCAGGCCGTTCTCGTCATAATCATTCATCAGAAAGCCGACGGTGCCCCGGTTCATGCCATAGACCGGACGGCCGAGATTCTGGCGCAGCACCGACAGCAGGAACCCGTCCCCCCCCAGCGCCACCACCACATCGGCCCGCCCGACGGGCGCCTGCCCATAGCGGTGCATCAGCCGGCCCAGCGCAGAGAGGGCGATCTCGGTCTCGTTGGCGGCGAAATGGATGGCGGTCATGGCGCCAGCTTGCATCCGTCCTGGGCAATGGCAAGGGCGCGGCCGGCGTCGGGCCGGTTTCCCGCACGCCGTTCTGGCACAGCGCCGGCAAAGGCGCTAACAATCGCCCACACCGCCCGGAGGATCCCATGACCGACAGCGCCTTCTTCACCCAGGCCCTTTCCGACCGCGACCCGGAAATCTTCGACGCCATCGGCAAGGAACTGGGCCGCCAGCGCGACGAGATCGAACTGATCGCGTCCGAGAACATCGTCTCGAAAGCCGTGCTCGAGGCGCAGGGCTCGGTCCTGACGAACAAATATGCCGAAGGCTATCCGGGCAAGCGCTATTACGGCGGCTGTCAGTATGTGGACATCGCCGAAACCCTGGCGATCGAGCGGGCCAAGGAGCTGTTCGGCTCCGCCTTCGCCAATGTCCAGCCCAACAGCGGCAGCCAGATGAACCAGGCGGTGTTCCTGGCGCTGCTGCAGCCCGGCGACACCTTCATGGGGCTGGATCTGAATTCGGGCGGGCACCTGACCCATGGCAGCCCGGTGAACATGTCGGGCAAGTGGTTCAACGTGGTCGGCTATGGCGTGCGCCAGCAGGATCAGCGGCTGGACATGGATGACATCCGCGCCAAGGCCCGCGAGCACAAGCCCAAGCTGATCGTCGCAGGCGGCACCGCCTATAGCCGCGTCTGGGACTGGGCCGCCTTCCGCGCCATCGCCGACGAGGTGGGGGCCTGGCTGATGGTGGACATGGCCCATATCGCGGGCCTCGTCGCGGGGGGGGCGCATCCCTCGCCCGTGCCCCATGCCCATGTCGTGACCACGACGACGCACAAGTCGCTGCGCGGCCCGCGTGGCGGCATGATCCTGACCAATGACGCCGACATCGCGAAAAAGATCAACTCGGCGGTGTTCCCCGGCCTGCAGGGCGGACCGCTGATGCATGTGATCGCCGCCAAGGCCGTGGCGTTCAAGGAGGCGCTGGACCCGTCCTTCAAGGATTATGCCGCGCAGGTCGTGACCAATGCCCGCGCGATGGCGGACGAGCTGATGAAGGGCGGCATCGACATCGTGTCGGGCGGCACAGACAACCACCTGTGCCTTGCCGATCTGCGGCCCAAGGGCGTTACCGGCAAGGCGGCCGAGGCGGCGCTGGGCCGCGCGCATATCACCTGCAACAAGAACGGCGTGCCCTTTGATCCCGAAAAGCCCTTCGTGACCTCGGGCATCCGCCTGGGCGCGCCGGCAGGCACGACGCGCGGCTTCAAGGAAGCCGAATTCCGCCAGATCGCCCGCTGGATCGTTCAGGTCGTGGACGGGCTGGCCGCGCATGGCGAGGACGCCAATGCCGCAGTCGAGGCGGCTGTCCGGGACGAGGTGCAGGCCCTCTGCACGCGCTTCCCGCTTTATGCGGGAATGTAGGACGGCGCGGCAGCCCGCCCTTTTCTGACCCTTCCTTGCGCCGGCTGCGCGCTTGCGCAGCAGCCGCCTCGGCACAGAGGCGCAAGGGGCAAGGGGCAAAGGAACCCTGCCGGGGCATGGCCCCGAGCGGCCGCAAGGCGCAGCGCAAAAGGGCGGGCGCCGGGCACTGATGCCCGATACCCGGCGGGCGGCAGTCCGCGCGCCGCAGGGATGCCGCAGGACAGACGCGCAGGCTGCACCGTGCAGGGCGCCGGGCGCATAAGGCAGGGCACCCAAGCTGCGCCCTGCCGGAACTTCAGGCTGCGCGGCGCCGGGCACCCAAGGCAGTTTAGGGGCGGCACGCGCGGCCGGGAACATCGGGCGCAGGCCGCGCGGCGCTGGGCACCCAGCCAGCGCGGCGCGGGGTGCCGAAAACAGGGTAGGCGCGCCAGGCCCGCCCGGAACACCGGGCACAGGCCCCGTGGCGCGGGGCATCCTTTCTAGAACACCGGCCTGCCTTGCGGCGCGCGGCGCTGCAGGCCTGGCGCAAGGCGGGTCCGTGGCAGGGGTGCAGGATGGTGATTGCCCCCTGCCCGGCTGCGGCCTATAATCCTGACAACGTCAGTCAACATCAGGACGGTCGCGCCCGTGGCCCATCTTCGCACCCATGGTACCAGCGGCATTGTCACGCCCCGCTCTGGCGCTGCCGCAGCCGCCCTGCGCCTGCGCGCCGCCGCGTGGGAGATCGAGCTGACCGAACTGCCCGGCCAGATCAGCCTGCGGCTGTGGGGGTGCGATCTGCGGCTGGTGGACGATGCGCTGGGCCTCAGGCTGGTGCTGTCCGGCCCCGAACGGCGGCTGGTCGACACGCTGCGCGACTGCGCCGCCGAAATGATGGCCGAGGCAGGGCTGTCGATCGCCTGGGACCGGGTGGATGCGGGCGCGCTGGCGCCGGGGCTGAGCCTTGCCACCGTGGTCGGGGTGCGCCGCCGCACGCCCTCGTTCTGGCGTGTCAGGCTGGCCGGGCCGGACCTGGAACGGTTCACCCCCGATGCCGGCCTGCATTTCCGCCTGCTGATCCCGCCCGCCGGCCGCGATCCGGTCTGGCCGCGGGTTGCGGCCAGCGGGCGCACCGCCTGGCCCGAGGGGGCCGACAGCCTGCACCGGGCGGTTTATACCCTCTCCGATTGCGGCCGCACGGGCGGGACCGGCTGGATCGAGTTCGACGCCTGCCGCCACAGCCCCAGTCCGACCTGCAACTGGATCGAGGGCGGCGCCCTTGGCAAGACGGTCGGTGTCCTAGGTCCGGGCGGAGGAACCTGCCCGCAGGCGCGGCGCCTGTGGCTTTTCGGGGACGAAACCGCCCTGCCCGCCATCGGCCGGATGCTACCGATGGCACAGGGACAGGCGCGCGCGGTGCTGCGGGCCGAGCCTGCCGACCTGGGCGCGCTGGCGGGCGATGCGCGCGTGACGCGCTGCGATGACCTGCTGGACGCGCTGCTGGGCCACCCCGCCGCCCGCCGGCCGGACGAGGGCGCGCATGTCTGGTTCGCCGGGCGCGCCGACCAGGCCCGCGCCGCCCGCGCCCATCTGCTGGCCTGCGGCTGGAACAAGGCCTCGATCACCTGCGCGGCCTACTGGGGCTGAGGCGCGGACGGGCGCGGGCGCGGCCTCAGGCGGGAACGGCCACGCAGCCGCCGCCGGGGCGGGCCAGCACCTCCATCGGCAGGCCATAGATCGCTTCGAGCGTCCGAGGCCGCATCAGCGCCTCGGGTCCGCCCTGCATGGCCAGCGCGCCGCCCTTCAGCGCCACGACATGATCGCAGAACCGGGCGGCCATGTTGACCTCGTGCAGCACGAGGATGGCGCTGCGCCCCTGCGCGCGGCACATCCGCCGCACCAGGGCTAGCACCTCGACCTGATGGGCGATGTCCAGCGCGCTGATCGGCTCGTCCAGCAGCAGCGTTCCGGCCTGCTGGGCGACCATCATCGCCAGCCAGACGCGCTGGCGCTCGCCCCCCGACAGCGTGTCGACCAGCCGGGCGGCAAAGGCCGCGACGCCGCATTCGGCCATCGCCGCATCGACCGCGGCGCGGTCGGCCGGGCCGAACCGGCCCAGCGCCCCCCGCCAGGGATAGCGGCCCAGCGACACCAGCTCGCGCACCGTCATCCCTTCGGCGGGCGGCGTGGTCTGGGGCAGGAAGGCCAGGCGGCGGGCATAGTCGCGCGCCGGCCAGTCGCCAAGGCCGCGCCCCTCGAACCGCAGGGTGCCGGCGGCGGGGGCGATCTGCCGGGCCAGCACCTTCAGCAGGGTGGACTTGCCCGACCCGTTGTGACCGATCAGCGCCGTCATCGCGCCGCCGGGCAGGTCCAGCGACAGATCCTGCAACAGGCGGCGGCCGGGCACCGCGACGGAAAGGCCGCGGATGGAAAACAGCGGAACGGTCATCGCCGGGCCCCCGTGCGTGTCAGCGTGAAGACAAGCCAGGGCGCCCCGACCAGCGCGGCGAACAGCCCCAGCGGCAGTTCATAGGGAAAGCCCGCCATGCGCGCCCCGAAATCGGCCGCCAGCATCAGCCCCGCCCCGATCAGCGCGGCCCCGGTCAGCTGGTCCGCCGGGCGGGCCAGGCCGATGCGGCGGCCCAGATGCGGCGCGATCAGCCCGACGAAGCTGAGCGGCCCCACCAGCACCGTCGCGGCCCCCGTGGCCAGCCCGGCCAGCACGATCAGCGCCGCCCGCGCGCGGCGCACCGGCAGCCCCAGGCCCAGCGCCACCCCCGCCCCCAGCGGCAGGATGGCCAGCCAGCGCACCGACAGCCGCGCCAGCGCCCACAGGGCCGCCGCGACCGCCGCCAGCGCCAGCGCGCCCCCCATGGTCACGCCCGACGATGTTCCGCCAAGCCAGCCCAGGATGGCAAAGGCGCGCGCATCCCCGCGCGCCATGATCGCCGCCAGCACCGAGGCCGCCAGCGCCGAAACGGCGATCCCCGCCAGCAGCACCCGTTCGGGCGGCATGTCGCGCCGCGTGGCAAAGGCCGTCACCAGCGCCAGCGCCCCGGCCGCGCCCGCCATCGCGCCCCCGGCCAACAGCGCCGGGCCGGGCGCGGCCGCGACCAGCACGACCGCCGCATAGCCCAGCGATGCGCCGCCCGACACGCCCAGCACCTCGGGCGAGGCCAGCGGGTTGGCCGACAGCCGCTGCAGCACCGCGCCGGCCACCGACAGCGCCGCCCCTGCCGCCGCGGCGGCGATCAGCCGTGGCAGGCGCATCGGCAGGAACGCGGCCAATGTGCGGGCATCCAGCACCGCCCAGCCCCCCGGCACGCGCCCGATCGCGGCCAGCACCAGCACCCCCAGCGCGGCCAGCCCGGCAAGGGCCGCCAGCACCCGGCCCGGCCGGGCGGCGCGCGGCGGCGGGCCGTCGCCCGCCTCGGTCCCCGGCGGGGTTGAGCCGCGCAGGCGCCCCAGCAGCGCGATGATCAGCGGCCCGCCGATCAGGCCGGTGACCGCCCCGGTCGGCAGGCTGAGGCCGGCGCCGTCCTCAAGCATCAGCACCAGCCCGTCGGCGAGCGACAGCACCGCCGCCCCCGCCGCCGGGGCCAGCAGCAGCAGCCCCCCGACGCCGCGCGCCCCAAGGCTGCGGGCCAGGGCCGGCCCGGCCAGCCCGGCAAAGGCGATCAGCCCCAGTTCGGCCGAGACGCTGGCGGCAATCCACGCGGCCAGCGCCACCGCCAGGACGCGCACCGCCGCGACATTCAGCCCCAGCCCCCGTGCGCCCTCGGCCCCCAGCGACAGGACCCCCAGCGGGCGCGCCAGCGCCGCCGCCCCGCAGGCGCCCAGCGCCAGCACGGCCGACAGGGCGCGCGCCCCGCTCCAGTCCTGCTGGGTCAATGCGCCGCCGTTCCAGATCACCAGCGACAGCAGGTATTGCCCCTGCGCCAGCGTGACGGCGGTCGCAACGGCCGAGGCGGTCATCCCCACCAGCATCCCCGCGATCACCACCGCGCCGGGCGCAAAGCCGCGCCGCCCCCCGACCGCCAGCACCAGCGCCGCCGCCGCCCCCGCGCCCAGCATCGCCAGCGGCCCGCGCCCGGCCGCGGCCAGCAGGCCCGGCCACAGGATAGTCGCCAGCACCAGCGCCAGCTGCGCCCCCGCCGACAGGCCCAGCGTGGTGGGATCGGCGACCGGGTTGCGCAGGACCGCCTGCAGGATCGCCCCCGACAGGCCCAGCGCGGCGCCCGCGACCAGCGCCACCACGCCGCGCGGCATCAGGCCGAACCCCAGCAGGATCTGGTCCACCGACATCGCGGCCGGCTCCAGCGGCCATGACGGCCAGTCCGCCCAGGGCAGCAGCCGCAGCGCCGCCGCCAGCCACAGGCCCCCCCCGCCCGCCAGCATCAGCGTCACGACCAGCCAGGCCCGGCGCGGGATCATGCGGGCACCAGCGCGCCCGCCAGCGCCTCGGCAAAGCGCAGCGCCGCCGGCGCGCCGCCAAAGGCGTTAACCTCGGGCAGCTGATGGACACGGCCGGCGGCGACCTGTGGCAGGCGCCGCCACAGGACCGATCGGTCCAGCCCCGTGCGCGCCTCGGGCGGCACCTGGCCCATGATGACCAGCCGCGCCTCGGGCAGGTCGGCCAGGGCCTCGATGGGAACGGGGGCGAGAAAGCTGAAGCGGGTGGCTCCGGTCCAGGCATTGGTCAGGCCCAGCCGCGCCAGCGCCGATCCGAACAGGCTGTCATCGCCGAACACCCGCATGTGCCGCGCATCCCCGATGCTGACGATCGCGACCGGCCGGTCCGCCGCCGCGCTCAGCCGCCGGCGCAGCCGGTCCAGCCGCGCCTCGGCCTCGGCCTGGGCGCGCGCGCCCGCGGCCGGATCGCCCACCGCGCGGGCCAGGATGTCCAGCGCCGCGAGCGCGCGGGGCAAGGGCGGCACCCCCGGCTCGAAGAAGGACAGCGACAGGACCGGGGCGATCCGGCGAAAGCGCGCCTCGTTCCCGGCATAATAGGGCGAACTGAGGATCAGCGCGGGGCGCACCAGTTGCAGCAGCTCGACATTGGGCGCGCCGCGCAGGCCCAGATCGACCACCCCGTCGGGAATCATGGGGGTCACCGCCTCGACGCGGTAACGCAAAAGCTCGCAGGCGGCGGCGGGCATGTGCCCGATCGCCGCCGCGGTTTCCAGCATCGCCCAGTCGATCGCCGCCAGCCGCACCGGCCCGCCCGCCGATGCCCGCAGCCGCGCCGGGGCGCCCGCCAGCATCGCCGCCCCGACCGCCGCCCCGATCGCCCCGCGGCGCGTGACCGGGCCGGCCGTCACCACCGCGTTGCGACCCGCGCCGTGATCGTCCGCCCCTCGCCGTAATAGCAGCCGTAATAGCTGCAGGTGGCCAGATAGTCCTTGTCGGTCAGGTTCTGCACGTTGAGCGATGCGGCCAGCCGCCCGCGTTCATAGCTCGCGCCCATGTCCAGCAGGGTCACGCCGCCCAGCATGTGGGCGTTCGCGGCATCCGCGCGCTCGCCCAGATACCTTGCGCCCAGGCCGACCGTCCCGCCATTGCCGAAATCGTGGTCGGCCCACAGGCTGGCCAGGTGCCGGGGGGCGTTCGGCATCGGCTGGCCGACATTGGCGCCGCCAAGCTGTTCGGTGTCGTTATAGGCGTAGGATGCCTTCAGCTTCCATGCGGCGCCGATCTCGGCAGTGCCCTCCAGTTCGACCCCGCGCGAACGCACCTCGCCGATGTCGTTGTAGAGATAGGCGTTGCTGCCCGCGTCATAGCCCGCCCACTGCGCCACGTTCTTCTGGCGCAGGTCATAGACGGCGGCGGTCAGCAGGCCCGGAAAGGCGGCGGGTTCGTATTTCACCCCGACCTCGACCTGACGGCTGCGCAGGGGCCTGAGCGCCTGTTTCCCGGTGGTCAGGCCGGTCTGCGGCTCGAACCCCGTGGCAAGGCTCAGATAGGGCATGACCCCTTGCGCGGTGCGATAGCCGATGCTGGCGCGGCCGGTCACGGCCTGCTCGTCATAGGCCGCGGCGATGCCGTATTGCTCGCCCGTCTGTTCGGCCCGGTCATGGCGCAGCGCCAGCGTGCCGCGCCAGGGGCCGGCCTCGATCTCGTCCTGGGCGTAGATCCCGGTTTCCTTCAGCGTCGCATCGGTGCGCGAGGGCGCCGGCAGGGCCGGCATCGCGGTGCGTGCGCCGATATCGGCGCGGCCGATCGGCAGGGTGCCGCTGATCTGGCTTGTCTCGTCAGCCTCATGGTGCTTGAGGTCCAGCCCGAACAGCAGGCGGTGGACCATGGCCCCCGCCGTCACCTCGCCCGCGAGGCGGGTGTCGAGGCTGATCGTGCGGCTATCCTCGCCCTGCCTTGAAATGCCGCGCAGGATCGAGCCGTCATCGGCAAGGCCGGTCGAGACATAGCTGCCCTGATAGGCCCAGTTCAGGCTTTCATACCGAAAGCCCTGCTGAAGCGTCCAGCCGCCCCCGAACTCGTGGCTCGTCTCCACGCCAAGGCTCCACATCTCGCGGTCCGACCGGTCCCAGCCGGGCATGGCAAGGTTCAGCTTGCGCAGATCCCTGCCGTCCTCGGCCTGGGCAAGCCCGTAGGGCACGCCCACCGGGGTGATAGGCGAATCCTTGGTATAGGACAGCAGCACATCCACCGTCGTCAGATCATCCGGCGACCAGCGCAGCGCCCCGGCGAGATAGCCCCGCTCGTTGTTCACGTCCTCGATCTGCTGGCGCGTGTCGCCGATGATCCCCGTCAGGCGCATCGCCAGCCGGTCGGACGGGGCCTTGTTCACGTCGAAAAACAGCCGGCTGCTGCCATGCGAGCCATAGCCGATCCCCGCCTCGCCGAAGTCGTGATCCTGGGCGCGCTTCTGCACCTGGTTGACGATGCCCGCGGGCGAGCCGGACCCGTAGAGAGCCGAGGCCGGGCCGCGCACGATCTCGACCTGCTGCATGCCGTAAAGCTCATAGGCGACGCCGCCGAAATAGCGCCCCTGCCGCAGGCCGTTCACATACTGCGCCCGCGCCCCGTCAAAGCCGCGCACCACCGGATTGTCAAAGCGCAGGTCGCCCCCATAGGCCTGGGGCACCACCCCGGCGCTGTAGGACAGCGCCTCGCCCAGCGTGCGCGCGCCCTGGTCCCTGGCCTGATCGACGGTGATGACCGACACGGACTGCTGCGCCTCGGCCACGGGGGTGTCGGACTTGGTGGCGGCCTGGGCCTGGGTGCCGACATAGCCTTCCGCCTGCACGCTGGCATCGGTGGTTGCGGTCAGCACCACGGTGTCCAGCGTCACGGCCGCGGCGGATGCGCGATCGGACGGGGCAGCCGCCTGCTGCGCCATGGCATGCGGAACCGCCAGCAGGCTGCCCCCCGCCAGCAGGAGAGAGCGCGTCAGGCGGCGGCGGAAATCATTCATCATCTGGGCCTTTCAGGACAGCATGGCGGGTGGGACCGCGGCGAAGGACGGGGGCGGCCGGGCGCAGACCGGCGCGGCGCCGCGCCCCCAGGGGGATGGATGGCGCGGCGGCAGGCGGCAGGCCGTCACCTCATCTGGATGGAAATGGGCTGGTTGAACGTGCTTGCCCGCCCGTCGGGGGGCGGGGGCAGGCGCGGCAGCCGGGCCGCCTGGCGGCTGAGGGCGGCATCGACACGGGCATCGCCCGAGCCGCGGACCAGCCGCGCCGCGGTCGTGCCGTCCGGCTGCACGGTGACGGCCAGCATCACGCCGAAGGTGCCCCGCGCGCCCGGCAGGCGGGTGCGGCGCATATGGGCGGTGATGCGCGCGCCCGCGCTCGCCTGCCAAGACTGCATCGCGCCGGCCGTCCGCCCCGCGCCTTCGGCGGCAGGGCGGGCTGTGCCGCGCGACGGGGCGCCAGCGCCAGGGCGGGCCTGCCCGGCGGGCGCGCCAGCGGCGGCCCGGCCTTCCTTTGCCGTCCTGACGGACCTGGCCGGTTCGGCCTTGGGCTGATCGCCCTTGGGCTGATCGGGCCTCGGCCTGTCGGGCCTGGGCTTTTCTGCCCTGGGCTTGTCCTGCCTGGGCCGTTCGGCCCTTGGTTTTTCCGGCCGGGGCGCCTCGGCCTTTTTCTCGGCGCGGGCCGGCTGGGCCTTTGGCTCGGGGCGCGGCTTTGGATTGGGCGCGGGCGGGGCCAGCGCGGCGAAATCGGGCGGCGGCAGCGGCACCACCGGAGGGGGCACGAAATCGGGGGCTGGCGGCGGCGGCGCAAGGGCGGCCGGGTCGGGCGGCGGCAGCGGGCTGATCGGCGGCATGGCAGGATCGGGCGCGGGCAGCGCATCGGAGGGGGGCGGTGACTGGGGCTGGGCTGCAGCCTGTGAAGGCGCGGGCGGGGGGGGCGGCAAAACGGCCGCCGCGCCAGCCATGTCCCCGGCCCGGTCAGCCGGCAGGCCCTGGGGGCGGGATGGTTCGGGCGCGGCAGCCAGTTCGATCTCGATCGCCTCGGGCGGGGCGGGCAACGGCTCGACAGGGCGGCGCATCGCCCATGCCGCCGCCGCGACATGGGCCGAGGCGACCACCGCCCCCACCGCCCCCCACAGGGCGATGCGCGCAGGGGCGCGCATGCTCACGGCTGCGCAGCAGGCGCGGCGGCGGCGGGGCCGGCCGCATCGGCAGGCGCCGCGGGGCGCGGCAGCCCGGCGGCGGGCCGGACCAAGGCGGGCGCGGGCGCCGCCGCGGGCAGCGGCACCGCGCCGGGGGGCGCGCCGGAGGGATCCAGCCCCACCAGCGCGATCCTGAGATAGCCGGCATCGCGCAGCGCGTTCATCACCCCCATCAGATCGCCATAGGCAAGCGCCCTGTCCGCCCGCAGGAAGATGCGCGCCTCGTGATCGCCCCCTGCCGCCGCATCGAGGGCGGCGCCCAGCGCCTCTGGCGCGACGGGATCATTGCCCAGCGACAGCGACAGGTCAGGCCCCACCGACAGCCAGATGGGCGCATCCGGGCGCTGGGCCGCGGGGGCGTTGGATACCGGCAGGTCCACGTTCACGTCCACCGTCGCCAGCGGCGCGGCCACCATGAAGATGATCAGCAGCACCAGCATCACGTCGATGAAGGGCGTGACGTTGATCTCGTGCGCCTCGGCCAGATCGTCCTCGCCCATCAGCCCGCCCGCCATCGCCTCAGACCCTTTCGCCGGCGGCGGCGCGGTCAAGATCGCGGCTGACCAGCCGCTCGATCCCTGCGGCCGTTTCGGCCAGTTGCAGGCGATAGCCCCCGATCGCGCGGGCGAACAGGTTGTAGATCACCACCGCCGGGATCGCCGCCACAAGGCCCAGCGCCGTCGCCAGCAGCGCCTCGGCAATGCCGGGGGCGACGACGGCCAGGTTGGTCGTCTGCGCGCGCGAGATGCCGATGAAGCTGTTCATGATGCCCCAGACCGTCCCGAACAGCCCCACGAAGGGCGCTGTCGATCCGATGGTGGCCAGCAGCCCGGTGCCGCGCGCCATCTGCCGCGCCGCCCGCGCCTGCGCCTGCGCCAGATGCGAGGCGATGCGCCCCTGCACCCCTTGCGCGGCAAGGCCGGCCGAGCGGTTCATCTCGCGCGCGACGGCGCGCAGCATCCGCGCCTCAGCGGCCCCCCTGCCCGCGCCCGTCCCGCTTGCGCCCGCCAGCGCCGCGCGCAGGCTGCCCGCCGCCTCGATCCGCGCCACCGCCCGCCGCGCGGCTGCCATGGCCAGGGCCAGCTCGGCCAGCTTGACGACGAGGATGGTCCAGGTGACGACCGAGGCGAAGGCCAGCCCCGTCATCACCGCCCTGACCACGATATCGGCCTGCCGGAACATGCCCAAGGGCGACAGATCATGCGGCAGCAGCGCCGAAGGCACCTGCGCCGCCGCCCCGCCAGCCGCCGCGACCGTCAGGACAGCGGCGCAGAGGAACCGCCCGGGCACATTGCGGATGCGGCGCAGAGCCTGCGAAATTGGCATGGGGCGATCCTCGGCTGTCAGACGATGCCCCGGGCCGCTGGCCTTGTTCGGGCCGGGGATTTCGGCAAGTCCTTAAGCTGACAGAAATGCTATGGCAATACCCGCAAGGCCCTGGGCGGCCGCTTTCCCATGCGGGCTATTGCGAAACAAACTTTCGAGCCATAGCATTTTATTGAAACGGAGTTTCGCGCACCAAGGGGAGGGGACAATGGCGAAAGTGGCACTGGTGACGGGCGGATCGCGCGGGATCGGCGCGGCGATATCAAGGGCGCTCAGGGATGCCGGCTATCAGGTCGCGGCCAATTATGCCGGCAACGACGATGCCGCCAGGGCCTTCACCGAGGAAACCGGCATCAAGACCTACAAATGGTCGGTCGCTGATTACGACGCCTGCGCGGCCGGCGTGCGGCAGATCGAGGCCGAGATCGGCCCGGTGGACATCCTGGTCAACAATGCCGGCATCACCCGCGACGGGATGTTCCACAAGATGACCCCCCAGCAGTGGAAGGAGGTCATCGACACCAACCTGACCGGCGTCTTCAACATGACGCATAATGTCTGGGGCGGGATGCGCGATCGCAAATTCGGGCGCATCATCACCATCAGTTCGGTGAACGGGCAGAAGGGCCAGGCGGGCCAGGCCAACTATTCCGCCGCCAAGGCCGGCGACATCGGCTTCAGCCGCGCGCTGGCGCAGGAAGGCGCGCGGGCGGGCATCACCGTGAATGTGGTGGCCCCCGGCTATATCGGGACAGAGATGGTCCGCGCCATCGACGAAAAGGTGCTGAACGAACGCATCATCCCGCAGATCCCCGTCGGCCGCCTGGGCGAGCCGGAAGAGATCGCCCGCTGCGTGGTGTTCCTTGCCTCGGACGATGCGGGGTTCATCTCGGGCTCGACGCTCAGCGCCAACGGGGCGCAGTTCTTCGCCTGATCGCGGCAGGGCCGCAAAGACAAGCGCCCGCGGCCTTTCCCGCGGGCGTTCTGCAACAAAGGCTGCGCCCTGGCGGGACGCAGCACAGGGCGCGGCGTCAGTGCGACAGGCGCTCGATCTCCTCCTTCAGCCGCAGCTTTTCCTTCTTCATCGCGGCGATGGCGATGTCATCGGTGCCGGGCAGGCGCTGCGCGCGCTCGACCTCGTCCGACAGGTGCTGGTGCTTTTTGCGAAGTTCTGCAACGTGCGACTGAACCGACATCTTCGTCTCCTGTTCTGGTACCCACTGTCACAACTGCATCATATCCGCACCAGCCTGTCACCTGAATCCTGACTTCCCAGGTCGATTGCGGCGCCGGCGCGCAGGATTGCCTGCGCGGCAGGCGTCAGATCCTCTCCATCGGCCGCATGTGCCTCATTCTGATGCAGCACAAGGGGGGAAAGCAGCCGCAGCGGCCCGCGCGATCCCTTGCGCGCGCCGATGATCACCCGGCCCGCATCGCGCCCCCGCCGCGCCGCCAGCGGCAGGATCGCCGCGGCGCCGGCCCGCCCGGCCAGCGCCGCCAGGATGCGGTCAAGCGCCTCGGCCCGGTGGATCAGCGTCAGCATGCCCCCCGGCACCAGGCGGCGCAGGCCGGCATCGATCCATGCCTCGAGCGGGGTGTCCTCGTGCCGCGCGGCGGCGCGGGCCGGGTCGGGCGCCGCAGTCCCCGCCGCGAAGAAGGGCGGGTTGGCGATGACATGGTCAAAGCTTTCGGCCCGCAGCCCGGCAGGCAGCGCCGCGATGTCGGCGGCAAGGATGCGGGCCGCGACGCCGTTGGCGGCCGCGTTGTGGCGGGCCAGATCAGCCATGCCGGGATGACGCTCGATGCCGGTCAGGGCCAGCCCCGGCACACGCGAGGCCAGGCACAGCAGCGCCGCCCCCGCCCCGCAGCCCAGCTCGATCACGCGCTGGCCGCCTTGCGCCGGGCATGCGGCCGCCAGCATCACCGCATCGGCCCCCGCCCGATAGCCCGCCGCCGGCTGGCGCAGCACCAGCCGGCCGCCCAGGAAGCGGTCGTCGCGGGTGCCGGTCACCCGATGCCCGCCTCGCGCAGCACCGCGCTGGCGATGAAATGATCGCGGTCCGCGACC
Source organism: Paracoccus contaminans (assembly GCF_002105555.1). Taxonomy (NCBI): domain Bacteria; kingdom Pseudomonadati; phylum Pseudomonadota; class Alphaproteobacteria; order Rhodobacterales; family Paracoccaceae; genus Paracoccus; species Paracoccus contaminans. The sequence continues at coordinate 1,804,550 of NZ_CP020612.1, read as the reverse complement.
ATCAGCCGGCGCGGCAGTATGCCCAGCGAGCCTTCCAGCACGCTCATGTGCCGGTCGAACTCGAAACAGGCGATTCCCTCGCCGTCCAGCAGGTCCATGGCGCGGGCGATGGTCAGCGGATCGGTGGTGCGCAGCAACTCTCTCATGACGGGGGCAGGCTAGGGCGCGGTTGCGAAACTGTCCACGCCGTGGCAAGGGCAGCACGCGGAAGAGGTGCGCCATGGGCCTGAACGAAAACGTCGCGAAACCGCTGGACCGTCTGGCAGGGATGCTGGCCCCGGATATGGAGGCGGTGAACGCCCTGATCCGCACCCGCATGGCCAGCCGCCATGCGCCCCGCATCCCCGAGGTGACCGCCCATCTGATCGAGGCGGGCGGCAAGCGGGTGCGCCCGCTGCTGACCGTCGCCGCGGCGCGGATGCTGGGCTATGGTGGCACCCACCATCAGCTGCTGGCCGCGACGGTCGAATTCATCCACACCGCGACGCTGCTGCATGACGACGTGGTGGACGAAAGCCGCCAGCGCCGCGGCCGCCCGACCGCGAATCTCCTGTGGGACAACAAGTCCTCGGTGCTGGTCGGGGATTATCTGTTCGCGCGCAGCTTTCAGCTGATGACCGAAACGGGGCACATGCAGGTGCTGCGCATCCTCGCCGATGCCGCCGCCACCATCGCCGAGGGCGAGGTGCTGCAGCTGACGGCGGCGCAGGATCTGGCCACCACCGAGGCGGTCTATCTGCAGATCGTCCGCGGCAAGACGGCGGCGCTGTTTTCGGCCGCCTGCGAGGTCGGTGCCGAGATCGCCGGGGGAACCGCCGTGCAGGTGCGCGCGCTGCACGACTATGGCGATGCGATCGGCATCGCCTTTCAGATCGTGGACGACATCCTCGACTATTGCGGCGTTTCCGAGACGATCGGCAAGAATGTCGGCGACGATTTCCGCGAACGCAAGCTGACGCTGCCGGTCATCACGGCGATCGCCGCCGCCGATGGGGCCGAGCGTGCCTTCTGGCAGCGCACCATCGAACAGGGCGATCAGCGGGACGGCGATCTGGACCGCGCATTGTCGATCCTGGCGCGGCACGATGCGCTGGGCAGTGCGCGGCGCAGCGCGCTGGGCTGGGCGGACCGGGCCAGAGCCGCGCTCGGCCCGCTGCCGCAGGGGCCGATCCGCGACTGCCTGTCCGAGCTTGCCGGTTTCGTCGTCGCCCGCGTCGCCTGAAGGCGGCCCGCAGGCCGCCTTTCCCTTGCACTGCAATGTTCTGCCGGGCTTTCGGGGGCGCAGACCGCCCCCGCGCCCCGCGCCTCAGTTGTAGGCATTCTCGCCGTGGGTGGTCAGGTCCAGGCCCTGCCGTTCGGCATTGGCCTCGGGCCGCAGGCCGATCACCGCGCCGACCAGGCGGATCGCCAGCCAGGACACCACGCCCGACCAGATGATGCAGACCCCTGCGCCCAGCGCCTGCACATAGACCTGATGGCCCATGTCATAGGACCCAACCGCATTGGCGGCATAGTCGAACACGCCCGTCCCGCCCAGCGAGGGCGCGGCGAACACGCCCGTCAGGATCGCCCCGACAATGCCGCCGACGCCGTGGATGCCGAACACGTCCAGCGTGTCGTCAATGCCCATCCGCGACTTGAGCGAGACAACCGCCCACAGGCAGGCCAGGCCCGCCACCGCCCCGATGACGATGGCGCCGGCCGGACCGACATAGCCGGCCGCCGGGGTGATGCCGACCAGCCCCGCCACCGCGCCCGAGATCCCGCCCAGCAGCGAGGGATGCCCGCGCGTGATCCATTCCCCCGCCGTCCAGGCCAGCGTCGCGGCCGCCGCGGCCACGCAGGTGTTGACGACCGCCATCGCCGCCGCGCCCGTCGCCTCGAGGTTGGAGCCGGCGTTGAACCCGAACCAGCCGACCCACAGCATGCACCCGCCCAGCAGCGTCAGCGCCAAGTTGTGCGGGGCCATCGGTTCCTTGCGATAGCCAAGGCGCGGGCCGACCGCGCGGGCCGCCACCAGCCCGGCAACGCCGGCATTGATGTGGATCACCGTGCCGCCCGCGAAATCAAGCGCCCCATGCCCGAACAGCCAGCCCGACGGCGCGGCATAGGCAGACGGCCCGCCCCACCACCAGACCATGTGCGCCATCGGCAGATAGGCGAACACGAACCACAGCGTCACGAAGGCCAGCAGCGCGGGAAAGCGGATGCGCTCGGCCGTGGCGCCCACGATCAGCGCCGGAGCGATGCAGGCGAAGGCCATCTGGAAGGCGACATAGGCCAGTTCGGGGATGAACACGCCTGCCGAGAATGTCTCGCTGAGCGCGCCGGGGCCGACACCGGCCAGGAACGCCTTGGACAGCCCGCCGATGAAGGGGGCCAGCGCCGAGGTGCCGTCACCCGGCGCGGTGAAGGCCAGCGAATAGCCGAAGGCGACCCACAGGATCGCCATCAGCGAAAAGACCGCCAGCACCTGCATCAGCACCGACAGCACGTTGCGCGCCCGGACCAGCCCGCCATAGAACAGCGCCAGCCCCGGTATCGTCATCATCATCACCAGCACGGCCGAGACCATCACCCAGGCCGTGTCGCCCTTGTCGGGAACCGCCGCCGGAACCGCGGCTGCCTGCGCCAGCGCCGGGGCGGCACCCAGCGCGGCCAGCATCATGCCCAGCGTCATGGCCTGCGCCCCGGCCCGAACGGTCCGTCCGGGGCCCCGCGCGACGCCACCCGTTCCGTATTGCCCTGCCATCGCGTCATCCTTGTCGTTGAATCCGGTGGCTTAAGCCAAGGCGGGCGGGTGGCCGCGGTCCAGCAGATCGGCGATCCGCCGCCGCATGGCGCATGAAATGACGCGCAAATGAACAGTCGGATGCCCGCTCTGCCGCATTTGGCGGCAGGTCACGTCTGGGTCAGGGGCGGGTTGGCATGTTCTCAACGCCCGCGATCTGCTGTAACAACCCCGGCCAAGGGGCCGTGCAAGGGCCGCAGGATACAGGCGCATGCAGAACAGTGATCGCCCGCGCGGGCCAGGCAGGCCATCAGGCACCCAGACGGGCGGCAGGCAGCCCTCGGGCGGCAATTCCCGCCGCCTTGCCGGCGAAAGGCGCGGGGCGGGGCCGGCGGGCGGGGCCGATGTCCCGCCGGGCGGCGGCGGGCTGCCCCCCCAGCAGGCGCAGCGCCGCGCCGCGGCCCAGCCGCGCCCGCGCCGGCGCGGCAATGCTGTCACGCGCGGCGTCAGCGGGGCCTTTTCCCTGGCCTGGCGGGTGATCTGGGGATCGTTTTGGCGCACCGCCGCGACGCTGGTTCTGATCCTGCTGCTGGCAACGGGCTATTACTATTCGACCCTGCCCGAGGCGCAGGCCCTGTTCGACGGCCGCGCCCGCGGCTCGGTCACGATGCTCGACCGCGAGGGGCGGGTCTTTGCCTGGCGGGGCGAGACCTACAATTCGGCAGGGGCCGAGGACATCGCCCCGGTGCTGCGCCAAGCGGTCGTGGCGACCGAGGACAAGCGGTTCTACCACCACATCGGCGTCGATCCGCGCGGCATCGCCAGCGCCATCAAGATCAACATGGCCGAGGGCCGCGGCCCGCTGGAAGGGAACGGCGGGTCCACCATCACCCAGCAGGTCAGCAAGCTGCTGTGCCTGGGCGACGATTTCGACCCCATCAAGTGGAAATCCGAGGCCGATTACGAGGCCGGGTGCCGCAAATCCTCGCTGTGGCGCAAGATCAAGGAAATCCCATACGCCCTGGCGCTCGAGGCGAAATATTCCAAGGCCGAGATCCTCAACATCTACATGAACCGCAGCTATCTGGGCGCCGGCGCCCGCGGGTTCGAGGCGGCGGCGCAGCGCTATTTCGGCAAGTCCGCGTCCGACGTGACGCCGTCCGAGGCGGCGATGCTGGCCGGGCTGCTCAAGGCGCCCAGCTATTTCTCGCCGACCTCGAACCTGCAGCGGGCGCAGGACCGGGCCAGCGTCATCCTGGGGCTGATGCACGACCAAGGCTTTCTGGACGACCGGCAATATGCCGATGCCCGCGCCCACCCGGCGGTGCTGTCCAAGGCCGCGGCGGCGCGGGCGGGGGGCTATTTCGCCGACTGGGTGATGGAATCAGGACCGGGCTTTCTGACATCCGAGACGACCGAGGACGTGACCATCACGACCACCTTCGACCAGACCATCCAGCGGCAGGCCGAACGCGCCCTGGCCCGCGTCTTTGCCGAAAAGATCGACAAGGGGTCCAAGGTGCAGGCCGCCGTCGTCGTCATGTCGGCGGACGGGGCGGTGCGGGCGATGATCGGCGGGCGCGATCCGGCCGGGCTGGCCGGCTCCTTCAACCGCGCAACGCAGGCCAAGCGGCAGACCGGATCGTCCTTCAAGCCCTTCGTCTATGCCGCGGCGCTGGACCAGGGCTATACGCCCAACGACACGATCATGGACGCGCCGATCACCTTCCAGATCAAGGGGTCAAAACCCTGGTCGCCCAAGAACTACACGCGCAACTATCTTGGCTCGATCACGCTGACGACGGCGCTGTCCAAGTCGATCAACACCTCGACCATCCGCCTGCAGGAGGCGGTGGGCCGCGACAATGTCCGCCGCGTGGCGCAGGATTTCGGATTCGCGCACGATCTGGCTTCGGGGCCGTCGCTGGGTCTTGGGGTGTCGGAAACGACGCTGCTGGAAATGACCGGCGCCTATGCCGGCATCCGCAACGGCGGCACGGCCGTGCGCCCCTACGGGCTGGTGCAGCTGAACATCAAGGGCGATGACAAGCCCCTGATCGGGCAGGCGGGCGGAATGGGGCAGCGCGTGATCTCGCCCAAGGCGGCGTCCGAGCTGATCTGGATGATGCGCCAGGTGATCGAGCACGGCACCGGCACCCGCGCGCGCCTTGAGGGGCGCGAGGCGGCGGGCAAGACCGGCACCACCTCGTCCTATCGCGATGCGTGGTTCATCGGCTTCACCGAACAGTATGTGACCGGCGTCTGGATGGGCTATGACGACAACACGCCGCTCAAGGGCGTGACCGGCGGCGGCCTGCCGGCCGAGATCTGGCAGGCGGTGATGTCGGAAATCCACCAGGGCTTGCCGGCCGAGCCGCTGGGCGTGGTCGCCCCCGACGCCGCCGGCACCGCGATTGCCGCCGGCGACATCGTGTCGGCCGATTCCGACGACCCGCTGGCCGCCGCTCTGGCCGAGGCCGTCTCGGCCGCCCAGCCGGTCTATGAAGGCCAGCCCGCCGCCATCGAGATCGGCGGCGAAGGCGGGGCGCAGCCCCCCGTCGATCCCGACCCGCTGGCTGCCGCGCTGGCCGAGGCGATGGGCGGCAGCGTCGCGGCCCCGCCCTCGCCCGGCCAGCCCTCGCCCGATCAGCCCGTGCCGGCCGACCTGCCGCGCGAGGATCTTGCGTCCGGCAGGGCCGTTCCGGTGGTGCGCACGGTGCCCGCCCCTGCCCCTGTCAGCGCCGGCCCGATCCGCGCGGGCGGCAATGGCGCGGACAGCCCCCAGCCCGATGATGAGCAGAGCGGCGGCGGGCAGGATGGGGGCGCAGGGGCCGGATCATCCGCCGCGCCGCCCCGCAGCGCCGGCTCGACCGTCAGCAGCAGCGACGCCCCCACCCCCGCCGAAGAGGCCGCGCGCAGCGAGGCCGCGGCCGCGGCGCAGGATCAGCCCGCGCCCGCGGACCTGGGCGATGCCGGCCCTGCGGCCGAAACGGACGAGCTGAGCGCCGCGCTGGCCGCTGCGGGGCTGAAGCAGACGCCCTGAGGACGGCGGGCCCGGCAAGGGGGCGGCCCAAGGCCCAGGCGCCGCCCGCGCCGGATGGGCGGGCCCGAGGGCAGCATTGCGCGAGGGATCACCCGCACCGGGCCGCACAGGGGCGCCGCGCGATGTCGCCTGCACGTGCAAGGCCCGCTGCGGCAATGACAAAGGCCCCGCGCGCGGGGCCCTTGGGCCTGACCAAAGGGGCGCGTCAGCCGGCGGCGTTCAGATCGGCGATCAGCCCGCGCATGTCGCCCTTGCGCCGCGCCAGCATCGCCGAGATCTCCTCGCGTTCCGAGGCTAGCATGTTCACCCCCTCGATGATGAGGTTGAAAAAGCGCGGCGCGCCCGCCTTGTCCGAGACGTGCCATTCGATCTGCATCGGGCTGCGCCCGTTGAGATAGGCGGTCGAGGCGACCGACCAGAACGACTTGACCGGCCGCGCGGCGCCCACATCGATCCGCGAGCCGATGAATTCGTTGAAGCGGCGGCCGTATTTGCGCGCGATATAGCCGGTCATCGCGCTGCGGAATTCGGCAAAGGTCGCGGTGTCGATCTTGCGGGCCGTCGGACCGAGGGCAGAGCGGGCGATGGCGTCCACATCCGCATGGCGCACGAACACGCCTTCGAAGCGGTCATACATCTGCGCGGGCGGGGCGCCCGAATTGACGATCGCCAGCACCTCGCTGACCGAGGCCTGGATGGCCGCTTGCGCGGCGCCTGCATCCATGGCGCGCGCGGGGGCCGCGACCAGCATCGCGCCGGCGCAGATCAGGCCCAGGAAACCGCGCCGGGTTTCAGTCGGCATATGGGTCAATGATGTCCTCCTGCTGCTTGAGCTCATAGCGCCGGTGCTGGCTGTAAAGCAGCCGGGTCTGGGCATAGCTGTCGGCACTTTCATGCAGAACCGAATCCACCGTCGAGCCGAAACGCGCCCGCTCACCGGCTTTTGAGAGGATGCGAGCGGCCGTTCCAGCCAGCTTCTGTTCGGGCGTCAGCACCCCCTGCAGCGGGTCGATCAGCAGAAGATCGACGATCTTTCCCGCCGCATCCCGTTCGCTCGAAGGACCGAGCACCGGCAGTTCCAGATAGGCCCCGGCGGGCACCCCCCAGACATGCAGCGTCTCGCCGAAATCGGTATCGGTCTCGGGCAGGGCGAAATCCCGCCCCGCCGGATCGAAAAGGCCGCCCAGCCCCAGCGCGGTGTTGAGCGCGAAGCGCGCCGTGTTGCTGGCGGCGGGACGGGGGCGGCCCTGCAGCAGATGATTAACGACCTTGCCGGGCAGCGACAGATTGGCCCCGAAATTGCTGATCATGTCCAGCGCGCTCGTATCCGGCTGGCCCGGCGCGCGGGCGGCTGGGGGGGCTGTGCCGCCGCCGGCGGGGCGGGCCGCCGGCCTGACCGCCTGCCCCAGCGGGCGCAGCACCCGCGCGTCGAGCGCCGTGTTGAAGGCGTGGACGCGCCGGTTCATCGGCTCGTATGGATCGGCGATCGGGCCGCCCTGCGGCCCTGCGGCGCAGCCGCCCAGCAGCAGGCAGGCCAGCATTGCGGCCCGGGCCGCAGCGACACGGATGGCGACAGGGCGGCCTTGCATGAACCCCTCCTTAGGATTTGCGTGCGATCACGAGAAGGCAGGCGTGCATCGGGCCTGTTGACGCGATAGGCATTGGGATAGTGGTTGGCGCAAGCCGGGGCAACCGCCTGCACGGCTGCAGGGCGCGCCCGCGGGAAAGGATTGGCCATGGCATTGCCGCCGGGACGGCAGGACGGATTTGCGGAACTGCGCGCGGCGCGCGGGGGCAGCCTGGGGCTTGTCGGCGCGGTCGGGCTGTTCTCGGTCGCGGTGAACCTGCTGAACCTCACGGGTCCGCTGTTCATGATGCAGGTCTATGACCGCGTCCTGGGCAGCCGGTCCGTCCCCACGCTGGCCGCGCTGTTCGCGCTGGTGGCGTTCCTGTTCGCGATGATGGGGCTGATCGATCTTGCCCGCAGCCGGGTGATGGCGCGCGTGGCGATGCGCTTTCAGGACCGCCTGCAGGCGCGCGTCTTTCAGGCCGCTCTGGCTGACGGGGCGGCCACCGGCCAGGCCCATGCCGCGGCGGGGGGGCTGCGCGATCTGGAAAGCGTGCGCGCGCTGATCGCCTCGCCGGTGCTGATGGCGATGTTCGATCTGCCATGGGCGCCGCTGTTCCTGGGCGGGCTCTACCTGTTCCATCCGGTGCTGGGCATCACCGCGACGATCGGCGGGCTGGTGCTGGTGGTGACGACGATCCTGAACCAGATCCTGACGCGCCGCCCCCTGCAGGAGGCGGTGATCGCCGGCCAGGGCGCGGACCGCGCCGCCGATCTTTACCGCGACGAGGGCGAACTGATCGGCGCGCTGGGGATGCGGCATGCGACGTTCCTGCGCTGGCGCGGCGCGCGCGAGCGCATGGCGAACGCCACGATGGCCGGGACGGACCGGGGCGCGACCTTTTCGATCTTTTCGCGCACCTTCCGCCTGTTCCTGCAATCGGCGCTGCTGGCGGCGGGGGCCTGGCTGGTGCTGCGCCACGAGGTCACGTCGGGCGCGATGATCGCCAGCTCGATCCTGATGGGCCGGGCGCTGGCGCCGATCGAACAGATCGTCGGCGGCTGGCAGCTGGTGCAGCGCGCCCAAGACGGCTGGGTGCGGCTGGGTGGCCTGCTGTCGCGCCGCCCGCCCGTGCCCCAGCGCACCCCCCTGCCCCGCCCGGCAGCCCGGCTCGAGGTGTCGAACCTGTCGGTCATCCCGCCCGGCCAGGCATCGCCCACCCTGCGGGGGGTCAGCTTCTCGCTGGGGCCGGGGCAGGCGCTGGGGGTGATCGGCGCCTCGGGCGCGGGCAAGTCGACACTGGCGCGGGCCCTGATCGGGGCATGGCCTGCGGCGGGCGGCTCGATCCGGCTGGACGGGGCGACGCTGGAGCAATACGAACCCGACGTGCTGGGGCGGCTGATCGGCTATCTGCCCCAGCAGGTGACGCTGTTCGACGGGACGATCGCGGAAAACATCGCCCGGCTTGACGCGGCGCCCGACCCGCAGGCGGTGGTGCGCGCGGCCACGGCGGCGGCGGCGCACCGGATGATCCTCGATCTGCCGCAGGGCTATGACACGCCGATCGCCCAGGCCGGCGCACGCCTGTCGGGCGGGCAGATCCAGCGCGTCGGGCTGGCCCGCGCGCTGTATGAAGAGCCGGTTCTGTTCGTTCTGGACGAGCCGAACTCGAACCTCGACAACGAGGGGTCCGAGGCGCTGAACCTGGCGATCCGGGCGATCAAGGCGCGTGGCGGCGCGGTCATCATCATGGCCCACCGCCCGGCCGCGATCGCGGAATGCGAACTGCTGCTGGTGATGAACCAGGGGATGCGGCAGGCCTTCGGCCCCCGCGACGAGGTGCTGCGCTCGACCGTTCGCAACGCCGAGACGATCAACCGCGCCAAGGGCGCGGGGACAGGTGTGACATGACCGCAGGCCCAGGCAGCCCCGGCGCCGCCCCGAACCAGCTGCCGCGCAACGTGGCGGCAGGGGTTGCCCCCGTCGCGGCCATCACCCCCGCGCCGGGGCGCCAGTCCCCCCTCCTCCGCCCCGCTCGCCGCGGCCGGCCGCCCCTGCGGCGGTGCCGCCGCAGCCCCGATGGTCTGCCCGCGGCGCCGTGCTGATGGGGCTGGTCGGCCTTGTCCTGCTGATCGGCGGCTTTGGCGGCTGGGCCGTCTTCTCGCGCATCGCGGGGGCCGTGGTGGCCCCCGGCCAGGTCGAGGTCGAACAGCATCGCCAGGTCGTCCAGCACCCCGATGGCGGCGTTGTCGAGCGCATCGCCGTCCACGAGGGCCAGCCGGTCAGCGCGGGCGATCTGCTGATCCAGCTTGACGGGACGCTGCTGCGGCCCGAGCTGTCCACCGTCGAGGGGCAGTATTTCGAGGTGCTGGCCCGCCGCGGCCGGCTCGAGGCCGAGCGGGTCGATCACGACACCATCGTCTTTCCCGAGGAGCTTGTCCGCCTGTCGTCAGGCCGCCCGGACCTGCGCGCGATGATGGAGGGGCAGGAAAGCCTGTTCCGTTCGCGCCTTGACACCTTGCGCCAATCGACGGGCCAGCTTGACAAGCAGGCCGAACAGGTCAGCCAGCAGATCGAGGGGATCGACGCCCAGATCAGGGCGATGGGCGAACAGCGCAAGCTGATCGGGCAGGAGCTGAAGGACACGCAGAGCCTGCTGGACAAGGGCCTTGCCCAGGCCCCGCGCGTGCTGGCGCTGCAACGCGAGGCGGCGCGGCTGGACGGGGAACTGGGCCAGCTCACATCCTCGCGCGCGCAGGGCGGAACGCAGATCATCGAGATCGGCATCAACAAGCTGCGTCTGGCCGCCGAACGGCGCGAGACGGCCGAAACCGAGCTGCGCGATCTGGGCTATCGCGAGCTTGAGCTGGCCGAGCGCCGGCGGGGGCTGAGCGAGCAGATCGCCCGGCTTGAAATCCGCGCGCCCGTGTCGGGGATCGTCTATCAGCTGCAGGTGACCACGCCCCGGTCGGTGATCCGGTCGGCCGAGCCTATCCTTTACATCATCCCGCAGGATCGCCCGCTGGTGATCGCGGCCCGCGTCTCGCCCATCAACATCGACGAGGTCGGCGTGGGCCAGCGGGTCGTGCTGCGCTTTTCGGCCTTTTCCAGCCGCACCACGCCCGAGATCGATGGAACGCTGGTCCGCGTGTCGCCTGACGCGGTCACCGACGAGGCCACGCAGATGCAGTATTACCGCGCCGAGGTATCCATCCCCCCGGCCGAACGGGACAAGCTGGGCAACCTGGCCCTGATCCCCGGCATGCCCGCCGAGGTCTATATCCAGACCGGAGAGCGCAGCCCCCTTGCCTATCTGGCCAAGCCGCTTGCCGATTATTTCGCGCGCGCCTTCCGCGAACAATAGGGCCGCGGGACGGATGAACGGCAGAATGGCGGCAGACATGGCAATGGCCGGGGCGAACGGGACGGCGGCTGACGGGCGCGCAGCAACGCATGGGCATGCCCTGTTCCCGCCGCAGACGGCCCGGCAGGTGCAAGGGCGCGGGCGCGCCCGGCAGGCGCCCGGCGGCAGGGGGATGGGGCGGCAGAGGCAAGCCGCCCCGGCCCGGATGGCGCGGCGCGCCGAGGCGGGCACCGCCGGGGACATGGGCATGGGCGCATATGGGCGCCTGCGCATGGGCAGCGCCACGGGCATGCGCGGCCAAGCCGGCAGCGGCACGGACGCCGGCACAGCCATGCGCGCGGACATCATCAACGGCACGGGCCGGCACAAGGGCAGGCGCACAGGACCGGGAACGGGCCTGCACGGCGGTGCGGGCGCCGGCGCCCGGCGCCAGGTCGCCCAGCCCGGCCCCCGCGCGGCGGGGCGATCCGGCCCGCGGCGCACCGCACAGCAGGGGACGGCGGCATGAGGATCATCATCTGCGGCGCGGGCCAGGTCGGCTGGCAGATCGCCCGCCAGCTTTCGGGCGAACGCCATGACGTGGTGCTGATCGATCAGGATGCGCGCCTGATCCAGCAGGCCAACGACGCGCTGGACGTGCAGGGGATCGCCGGGCATGCCAGTCACCCCGAGGTGCTGGACCGCGCCGGCGCCGCCGATTGCGACCTGCTGATCGCCGCGACCGCCTCCGACGAGGTGAACATCGTCGCCTGCGAAATCGCCAATGCGCTGTTTTCCGTGCCCCGGCGGATCGCGCGGCTGCGCGGGCGCAGCTATCTGCTGCCCGAATATGCCGATCTCTATCAGACCAGCAACCTGTCGATCGACGTGGTCATCAGCCCCGAACAGGAGGTCGCGCGCGCCGCGCTGAACCGGCTGGATGCGCCCAGCACCTTCGACACGGAAACCTTCATGTCCGGGCGGGTCCGGCTGCTGGCGCTGGCGCTGACGGATGACTGCCCGGTCCTGAACACCGCGCTGCGCCATCTGGACCAGACCTTCGCGGGGCTGCGCGCGCTGGTGGTGGGCATCCGCCGGGGCGCCCGCTTCTTTGCGCCCGAGCCGGGCGATCAGCTGCATGCGGGCGACCGGGCCTATGTCATCACCGCGCAGCAGGATGCGGCCCGCACGCTGGACATCTTCGGGCGCCCGCCGCCGCCGATCCGGCGGGTGGTGCTGATCGGGGGCGGAAACATCGGGCTGGCGGTGGCGCAGGCGCTTGAGTCGCGGGGCGGCGTCAACGTCAAGCTGATCGAGCGCGACCGCGGCCGGGCCGAGCGCGCGGCCGAGCGGCTGTCGCGCACCATCGTCCTGCAGGGCGACGGCATGGCGAGCGAGCTGATGGCCGAGGCCGGCCTGCCCGGCGCCGACGCGGTCCTGACCCTGACCGATGACGACCGCACCAACGTGCTTGCCGCCGTGCAGGCGCGGCAGGCAGGTGCGGGCCTCGCGATTGCCCTGGTCAACGATCCGGCCCTGCAGCCACTGGCCGAGACGCTGGGGATCGATGCGCTGATCAGCCCGCGTTCGGTCACGGTCTCATCGGTGCTGCGGCATCTGCGGCGCGGCCTGATCCGTGATGTCTACAGCCTGGGCAATGCCGAGGCCGAACTGATCGAGGCGCAGGTTCTGCCCGGCTCGCCCTTGGCGGGGGCGACGATCCGGGATGCCGCGCTGCCGCCGGGCGCCCTGATCGCCACCGTGGACAAGGGGGGCGAACTGGTCAAGCCGCGGCCCGACACGCGTCTTGACCCCGGCGATCTGGTGCTGATCTTTGCCGTCAGCGCCGACATCCCGGGGATCGAGCGCCTGCTTCAGGTCTCGGCCGACTGGTTCTGAGGGCGTGCCGGTGCATATCCTTGCCCGCCTGCCCGTGCTGGTCATCGCCGGGATGACGCTGGCGGCGGCCATGGTGATCCCGGCCGCCCATGCCGCCGCGACCGGCGCCCCCGCGATCGCCGCCGCCTTTGCCCAGTCGGCCGCCGGGCTGCTGGTGCTGGGCGTGATGATCGCGCTGGCGACGGGAGCGGCGGGAGGGGCCGCGCCCCGGCCCGTTCCGGCCGCCCCGCCCACGCGCGGGGTGCTGGCCATGCTGATCGGCGTCTATGCGGGGCTGCCACTGCTTGCCGCCGTCCCCTTTGCAGCGGTGATGCAGGATACCGGGCTGTTCAACGCCTGGTGGGAAATGCTGTCCTGCATCACCACCACGGGGGCGAGCCTTTATGACGCGGGCAGGCTGCCCGCGTCGCTGCACCTGTGGCGCGCGACGGTGGGCTGGATGGGGGGGCTGTTCATCCTGGTCGCCGCCATCGCGGTGATGGCGCCGATGCGGGTGGGCGGGTTCGAGCTGATGGATCGTTCGGCGGGCGCCGACGAACGCTTTGGCCGGATCGAGGGAACGGCCCGGTCCGGCCAGGCTGCGGGGGGCGATCACGCGCTCCATGGCGGCAGCGGGGCGCTGCGGCTGATCCGGTGGGGGCAGGCGACGGCACCGCTCTATGCGGGGCTGACCGGGGCCTTGTGGCTGCTGCTGATGATCGCGGGCAAGCCTTCGCTCGATGCGCTGGTCACGGCGATGGGCACATTGTCCACCAGCGGGATCACCATGACGGGCAGCCCGGTGGGCGCGGTCGGCGGTACCGGGGCCGAGGCGCTGGTCGCGCTGTTCCTGCTGCCGGCGCTGACGCGCCGTTCATGGCCGGGCGGGGCCGAGCTGGCCGCCAGCGCGCGCTTGCGCGACGATCCCGAACTGCGGATGTCGGCGGGGCTGGTGCTGCTGGTGACGCTGGTGCTGTTCGCGCGCCCCTTCGCCGGCGCGTTCAGCGGCACGGCCCAGCCGGTATCCACCCCCGCCCCGGTGGCCGACACGCTGACGGGCGGCCTGGCGCGGGCCGCGGCGGCGGCCTGGGGCAGCGCCTTCACGGCCCTGTCATTCCTGACCACGACGGGCTGGACCTCGATCGACTGGGACGGGGCGCGGGCCTGGGCGGGGCTGTCGGCGCCGGGGCTGATGCTGGCCGGGCTTGCGATCATGGGCGGGGGCATTGCCACTACCGCCGGGGGGGTCAAGCTGCTGCGGGTGTTTGCGCTGGGGCTGCATGCGCGGCGCGAGCTGGAAAAGATCGTCCATCCCGCCTCGATCGGGGGCGGCGGGCCGATCACCCGGCGGCTGCGCGGCAGCGGCGCCTATCTGGCCTTCGTGTTCTTCATGGTCTTTGCCATGTCGATCGCCGCCGTCATCGCGCTGGTCTCGCTGCGCCCAGTCGCGTTCGAGACGGCGACGATGCTCAGCGTGGCGGCGCTGACCAATACCGGCCAGCTGGCCGAGGCGATCCCCCTGATCCCCGCTTTCCAGGGCAGCGCCGGGATAGCGGGGGCACCCTGGGCCGGCTGGGCGGGCCTGTCGGCAAGCGGCAAGGCGGTGCTGGCCGCGGCCATGGTGGCCGGGCGGCTTGAAACGCTGGCGATCCTTGCGCTGTTGTCCCCCGGCGCCTGGCGGCGCTAGCTCAGCGCGCGAACAGACCGGCGCTGTCGGCCAGCCCCTTGATCTCGATCGGATTGCCCGAGGGGTCGTGGAAGAACATCGTCCCCTGTTCGCCCGGCTCGCCGGCAAAGCGGATATGGGGCTCGAGCGCGAAGCGGACGCCGGCGGCGCGCAGGCGCCCGGCCAGGGCGTTCCAGTCGTCCATGGCCAGCACGACGCCCAGATGCGGCATCGGCACCATGTGATCGCCCACCTTGCCGGTATTGGTGACGGCAAAGGGCTGGCCCAGATGCAGGCTGATCTGGTGGCCGAAAAAGTCGAAATCGACCCATGTCGCGGTCGATCGGCCCTCGGCGCAGCCGAGAACCCCGCCATAGAAGGCGCGCGCGGCATCCAGGTCGGTGACGTGATAGGCAAGATGAAAGACGGACCGCATCGCAACCCTTCGCCGATGACTGTCCTTCACGATAACAGAACGTGGCGAAAGGGAAACACCCCGTTGCGGGGCTGCCGGCCGCTTCTTGTAAGGGTGATGACGCTCGCCTAGATGTGATCGCACCTGCCCAAAAACAAGAAAAGGTGTCCCGCTCATGGCCGGTGACAAGCAGAACCTTCAGGATGCGTTTCTGAACCATGTCCGCAAGGCCAAGGTTCCGGTGACGATCTTCCTCATCAATGGCGTCAAGTTGCAAGGCGTCATCACCTGGTTCGACAACTTCTGCGTGCTGCTGCGCCGTGATGGCCAGTCGCAGCTTGTCTACAAGCATGCGATCTCGACCATCATGCCGGGCCAGCCGATCAGCCTTTACGAAGGCGAGGACTGAGTGGGCGAGACGCACTCGACCCAGGCCCGCCCCACCCGCGCCTTTGTCATCCACCCCGATCTGGGCAGCCGCCGCGACCAGCGCCGCGCGCCCGAACTCGCGCTTGAGGAAGCGGTGGCGCTGGCCCGCGCGCTGCCGGCCATCGAGGTGGTCGGGGCCGAGGTCGCGCGCCTGCGCAACCCCGCGCCGGGGCTGCTGTTCTCGTCCGGCAAGCTTGAGGAGATGGGCACGCTGGTCAGGGCGGCCGAGGCCGAGCTGGTGCTGATCGACGGCCCGGTGACGCCCGTGCAGCAGCGCAACCTGGAAAAGGAATGGGACGTCAAGATCCTCGATCGCACGGCGCTGATCCTGGAAATCTTTGCCGACCGCGCCCGCACGCGCGAAGGGGTCTTGCAGGTGGAACTGGCGGCGCTGTCCTATCAGCGCACGCGGCTTGTGCGCGCCTGGACGCATCTTGAACGCCAGCGCGGCGGTTTCGGCTTTGTCGGCGGCCCGGGGGAAACCCAGATCGAGGCTGACCGCCGCGCCATCGACGACCAGATGATCCGCCTGCGCCGGCAACTGGACCGGGTGGTCAAGACGCGCAGCCTGCACCGCGCCGCGCGGGCCAAGGTGCCCTATCCCATCGTCGCGCTGGTCGGATACACCAACGCGGGCAAATCGACCCTGTTCAACCGCCTGACCGGCGCCGACGTGATGGCCCAGGATCTGCTGTTCGCCACGCTGGACCCGACAATGCGGGCCATCCATCTGCCCTCGGCCGATGGCGAGGCGAAGGGGCGCAAGGTCATCCTGTCCGATACCGTGGGCTTCATCAGCGACCTGCCGCATGAGCTGGTCGCAGCCTTCCGCGCCACGCTCGAGGAGGTGCTGGAGGCGGACCTGATCCTGCATGTGCGCGACATTTCCCACCCCGAGACCGAGGAGCAGGCGGGCGATGTCGGCGACATCCTGGACAGCCTGGGCGTGGACGAGGACGTGGCGCTGATCGAGGTGTGGAACAAGATCGACGCCTTGTCGGCCGAAACGCGCGCGGCGCTGCGCCGTCAGGATGCGCGCCGCGCCGATGTGCAGGCGGTCAGCGCGCTGAGCGGCGAGGGGCTGGATGACCTGGTCGCCGCCATCGATACGCGCCTGGCCGAAGTGCTGGACGAGCCGCGCAGCCCCGCCAGCGTCACCCTGCCCCATGCCGATGGCCGCCGCCGCGCCTGGCTGCACGCCGCCGGCGTGGTCGAGCGCGAGGAGCAGGGCGAGGACGGCATCCGCCTTGACCTGATGTGGACCGACCGCCAGCGCCGGGCCTTTGCGGCGCTGGAAGGCGCATCAGCGCCGGACGGCGACCTGGATGACGAGGCCGGCCTTGACGCGGATACGCCGCCCTTGCCCGGCGGCTGGGATCCCCTCGCCCGCGACGACCGCGCCTGATCCGCGCGCGGCCTGCACCCGCGGCCCCCGGCGGGGATGAGGCGCGCCCCGCAGGCCCTTGGGCAGGCGGGCGCATGGCCTTCGCACTGGTGCGCGGGCTGCCGCATCGGCGCGATGCCATGGTCCTGCCCGCAAAGGTGGCGGGGCTGCGGTTCGCAGGCTGCGGCCCTGTGCCGGCAACGGTGGCAGGATCGTTGCCCCGCTCCGCACCCTTGCCGGCCTAGGGCGGCAAGTTGATGCCGCCGCTCCGCGCGCCTTGCCGGCGTCTGCGGCAGGCTTGGTGCCCCCTGCATGCGTCCCTCGCCGGCGCCTGATCCGCGCGCCCCGACTGCGCTGATGGCAGGTTTAAGGCCACAAGCTGGCGCCCCGGCTGGGGTCTGCGGCAAGCGCCTTGCCCTCTGCCTGCCCGCTTTTGTCGGCACCGATACCGGGTTCGCTGTCCCCGGCCATCGGCCCTTGCTGGCGTCTGCGGCAAGCTTCACATGCCCGGTCCGCCCTTCCCCGCAGTGGTAACCGAAACCGGCGACGATCCCCCGCTGGGGACAGCCTCGCGGCGGCCTGGGCCTGTCGCTGCGCGGGCCTGTCCGGCTGTTCCCGGCAGGCGCGGCGAAGGGCAGCAGCACCGCCAGCATGGGGCCGCGGCGATGCGCGGATCAGGGGCGGCCATGCCGCCTGGCGCCGGGGCTGGCGCCGGGCGGATCACGGGCGGCGGCCTGTTCCTTGCCTGCCCTGCCCTGCCCCGCGTTCAGCCGCTGGCCTGCCGGGCGGCGCGCCCTCATCGCGGGACGGCCATGGTTGCCCCATGATGCGGCCATCCCCCGACGGAACTGGTTTCCCGCGCGGCAGCAGGGGGCCGGGCCGGGCCACCGCCCCCTCGCCCGACGCACTGCCGAAGCCTGACGCGGGCGCGGGGGCGCCTCCCGCGTCACTTGGCCATCATGTCCTCGTCCACCCGCATGCCGCCGACGACGCCCAGCGATTTCAGCTTGCGGTGCAGGGCGCTGCGCTCCATGCCGACGAACTGGGCGGTGCGGCTGATATTGCCGCCGAAGCGGTTGATCTGGGCCAGCAGATATTCGCGCTCGAACAGCTCGCGCGCCTCGCGCAGGGCAAGGGCGGTGATCTGCGGCCCCAGCGCCAGCGCCTCGCCGTTTTCGGCCGCCGCCCCCTGCGGCTCAAGCTCGCAGGGCTGGATCGGGCCGTTGCCCTCGCCCAGGATCAGCACCCGCTCGATCACGTTGCGAAGCTGGCGCACATTGCCCGGCCAGCGCATGGCCTGCAGGGCGGCGACGGTTTCCTCGGGCAGCTCGCGCAGGGGCAGGCCCTGCGCGGCGTGGAAATGGGCGATGAAATGGCGCGCCAGATCGGCGATGTCCTCGCGCCGTTCGGCCAGGCTCGGCACGGCGACGGGAACCACGTTCAGGCGGTCGAACAGTTCCTGCCGAAAACGGCCGGCGGCAATCTCGGCCGCCAGATCGCGGTTGGTCGAGGAAATCACCCGCAGATCCACCCGCACCTTGTCGGTGCCGCCGGCACGCTGGAACTGCTGTTCGGTCAGCACGCGCAGGATCTTGGGCTGGGTGCCCAGCGGCATGTCGGCCACCTCGTCGAAATAGATCACGCCCCCATGCGCCTGTTCCAGCAGGCCCGGCTCCACCCCCCGCTCGGCCGATTCGCGGCCGAACAGCACCTCCTCCATCCGCTCGGGTTCGATGGTGGCGCAGGGGACCGCGACGAAGGGCGCCTGCGCGCGGGGCGAATGGGCGTGGATATAGCGCGCGGCCAGTTCCTTGCCCGCGCCCGGCTCGCCCGACAGCATCACGCGGCCGTTCGACTTGGCCACCTTGTCCAGATTGTCGCGCAGCCGCCGGAAGGGCGCGGAATGGCCCAGCATCTCGGCCGCCGCGACCTCTCTTCGGCGCAGCTGGCTGTTTTCGCGGCGCAGCCGGCTGGTTTCCATCGCCCGCGTGATGACGACGAGCAGCTGGTCGATGTTGAAGGGCTTTTCGATGAAGTCATAGGCCCCCTGCTTGATCGCCGCGACCGCGATCTCGATATTGCCGTGCCCCGAGATGATGACGACCGGGACCGAGGGGTTGTTGCGCTTGACCTGCTTGAGAATGTCGATCCCGTCCATCCGGCTGTCCTTGAGCCAGATATCCAGGATCATCAGCGCCGGTTCCTCGGCGTTCAGCGCGGCCAGCGCCTCGTCGGCATTGGCGGCGGTGCGGGTCGGATAGCCTTCGTCGCCCAGGATGTCCGCGATCAGCTCGCGGATGTCGCGTTCATCGTCCACGACCAGAATGTCGCTCATGTGACTGTCGCCTCTTCGTGTCTGTGCTTGCGCGAGGGGGCCACCCTGACGGGATGGCGTTCGCGGGGCATGCGGATTTCGGCCAGCGCGCCCTGGTGGCCGGTATCGTCGGGGGCGGCATCCGTCAGCGTCAGGGTGCCGCCATGTTCCTCGATGATCTTCTTGACGATGGGCAGGCCCAGCCCGGTGCCGCCGGCCTTAAGCGTGACATAGGGTTCGAACAGGCGGCCCCTGTCCTCGGGCAGGCCGATGCCGTTGTCGCAGATGCGGATGGTCACGGCGTCGGGGCGAGCGGTCATCTCGGCGCGGACGGCCGCCGTCCATGCGCCGGGGGGGCGGTCGCGCACGGCCTCGCCAGCGTTCTTGAGCAGGTTCGTGAACACCTGTCCCATCATGCCCGGATCGCAATCGACGATCACCGGATCATCGGGGATGTCGGTGGCGATGCCGCCCTCGATGGCGTCCCGCTGCAGGATCACCGATTCGCGCAGCAGCCGCGCCAGATCGGTTTCGCGGCGATCCGGTTCGGGCATCCGGGCAAAGCGGCTGAATTCATCCACGATGCGGCGCAGATCGCCCGTCTGGCGGATGATGACATCGGTATATTGCTCGATCGCCTCGCGCTCCTCGGGGGTGGCGGCAAGCCTGCCGAACTTGCGCCGGATCCGTTCGGCCGACAGCTGGATCGGGGTCAGCGGGTTCTTGATCTCATGCGCGACGCGGCGGGCCACGTCGCCCCAGGCAGCCATGCGCTGCGCGCTGACCAGTTCGGTGACATCGTCAAAGGCGATCACATAGCCCGCCACGGTGCCGTCATCGGCCAGCCGTTCGGCCATGCGCACCAGCAGGCTCTCGATCCGGCCCGCGCGGCTCAGCCGGATCTCGTCCTGCACGCTGTCCGCGACCGAGGCGGCCAGGCGGCCCAGCAGCGGGGCGAATTCGGGCACCGCCTCGGCCAGCGGGCGGTCGTAATCGCCCTCGGGGTCGATGCCCAGCAGCCGCGTGGCCGAGCGGTTGACGAAGTCGATCTGCGCGTCCCCGTCCAGCCCGATCACCCCGGCGGTCACCGAGGTCAGCACGCTGTCGAACAGCCGGCGCTGATCCTCGGCGAGGCGATAGCTTTCGACCAGCTCGGCCCGCTGCTGCTTGAGCTGGCGGGTCATGCGGTTGAAGCTTTGCCCCAGGGTCTGGATCTCGTCGCGCGTCTCGGGTTCGGGCACCTGCACGTCGAGATTGCCCTGGCCGACCTGTTCGGACGCCTCGGCCAGCCGGCCGATGGGGCGTGACAGCCGCTCGGCGAACCACAGCCCCAGCCAGATCGCCGCCGCAACCAGCAGCAGCGCAAAGCCAAGATAGAGCAGCGAGAATTCGAACAGAACCTGGCTGCGGGTGCGTTCGAGTTCCTGGTATTCGCCCACCGTGGCGCGGGTGTCGTCCAGCAGGCCCAGCAGGCGGCCATCCACGTCGCGGGTGACGTAAAGATAGCGGTTGGTCAGCCGCGACAGATGGACGAGGGCACGGAATTCGTTGTTCTGCCAGTCCTCGATCAGCACCGTGCCGTCGCGGTCGGCGGCGCGGAACTGCGCCTCGGAGGGCTGTTCGTACCAGAAGCGATAGCTGCGGTCCCCGCGCGCGCGCACCGCGCCCGCCCCGTCGATGACATAGGCCTCGCGCAGGCCGCGCTGGATCAGCGCCTGCCCATCGGCCAGCACGCCGCGCAGCGTGCCGTCGTCGATCACCGGGGCGCCGCCCGCGGCATTGTCCAGCACCCGGGCCAGCAGTTCGGCATCCTGCCGCAGGTCGCGCCGATGCTCGTCCTGATAGGCCTCGGCCGCCGCCAGCGAGGTCGAGACGACCTGCTGCACCCGGTCCGAGAACCACCCCTCCAGCCCGATATTCACCGTCAGCCCGGCGAACAGCGCCACCAGAACCGTCGGCACCAGCGCCAGAGCGGTGAAGGCCCCGACCAGGCGCATATGCAGCCGCGATCCGGCCGCGGTGCGCCGCGACAGCAGGATCGCCGCCATGCGCGCGCCCACCAGCCCGATCAGCAGCAGGATATAGATCAGGTCGGCCAGGAAGATCAGGCGCAAGCCGCGGCTGGCGGTCTGCCGGCCCAGCGGGCCCATGACCGCATAGGTCGCCACCGCCAGAACCGGGCCCAGCACCGCCAGGAACAGCGTGGCCGCATTGCGCAGCGCCCGCCTGCGGCGCAGTGCGGACAGCCGGCCCCATGGCCGTCCCGCCAGGGCATGCGCCCCCCCTGCCCAGCTTGCCCGTTTCACGCCCGCTCTCGCCCATGCTCGCCGCTGTTGCCGCGGCGTTGATGTTGCACGGACGTTACGGCCGCCCGTGTCGTTGTGGCGATTTTACATCACACGACGGCGGCGTGTCACCTCGATATTCAGGTCGTTCACCTTCTTGCGAAGGGTGTTGCGGTTGATGCCCAGCAATTCGGCGCAGCGCAGCTGGTTTCCCCCGCAGGCATCCAGCGCGATCTGGATCAGCGGGCGCTCGATCTCGTTCAGGACGCGGTCGTAAAGGCCCGGCGGGGGCAGGTCATGCCCGTGCAGGTCGAAATAGCGTTGCAGATGCTGCTCGACGCTGTCCGACAGCCGCCCTGCGGCGGCGGGCGGCGTCGTGCGCCGGACGGGCGCGCCGTCCAGCGCCGCCGCAACCTCGGCCGCCTGGATCGTCGTCGTGGCGGCGGTCAGCGCAAGGCGGCGCAGGATGTTCTCAAGCTCGCGCAGGTTGCCGGGAAAGGGATGGGCGCGCAGCGCCGCCAGTGCCTCGCCCGACAAGGTGAACCCGCCATGACCGGCCCGCCCCAGCAGCAGGGGCACCAGCGCAGGCAGATCGTCGAGCCGCGCCCGCAGCGGCGGCACCATCAGGGTCATCCCCGCCAGGCGGTAATACAGATCGGGCCGCAGCGTTCCCGAGGCGGCGTCCTCCTCGGGGGCCGGTCCGGTGGTCGCAAGCAGGCGCGGCGCACGATCTGCGCCCGCGCCCGCCTCGATCAGCCCGGCAAGGCGCGACTGGG
This sequence comes from Paracoccus contaminans, assembly GCF_002105555.1. Taxonomy (NCBI): domain Bacteria; kingdom Pseudomonadati; phylum Pseudomonadota; class Alphaproteobacteria; order Rhodobacterales; family Paracoccaceae; genus Paracoccus; species Paracoccus contaminans. The sequence continues at coordinate 1,782,718 of NZ_CP020612.1, read as the reverse complement.
CGGCGGCGGCCCACCCGGCCGGGTCTTCGATCAGCAGCGTGCCGCCCCGCGCCTCGGCCATGCGGGCGGCAAAGCTTTCCTCGGCATCGGCAGCCGTCAGGCGGACCAGCGCCGCGCCCCGGCGGGCCGACAGATCATGCAGCGCCTGGGCCAGCGTGCTGCGCCCGGTGCCCGGCTCGCCCGCAAGGATCACCGCCAGGTCGGTGTTGACCACGCGCGCGACGGTGCGAAACAGCGCCTGCATGACAGGCGCATGCCCGATCAGGGCCGCCGCCGGATCGGGCGCCGGCGCGGGCGCTGCGGATGGCGGCATCTCGGCCCGGGGCCGTGCCGACAGGCCCGCCCGGACCCGCACCATCAGGTCGGGCAGATCGAACGGCTTGGGCAGATAGTCGAACACCGCCGCCTCGGTGGCGCGGATCGCGGTGACGATGCTGTTCTGGGCCGAGATCACGATGACGGGCAGGCCCGGCCGCGCCTTCGCGATCGCCGGCACCAGATCAAGCCCGTTGCCGTCGGGCATCATCACATCCGTCACCACCAGATCGCCCCGCCCCTCCTCGGCCCAGCGCAGCAGCTGCTGCAGGCTGCCGGTGGCATGGACGCGGCAGCCGGCGCGGGTCAGCGCCTGGGTCAGCACGGTGCGGATGGTGCGGTCATCATCGGCCAGCAGGATGGTGCCATCCATCATCGTTCTCCTTTGCGGGCGATGGGCAGGGACAGGCGGAACACGGTGCGGCCGGGGCGGCTGTCCACGCCGATGCGCCCGCCATGCTCGGCCATGATCTTGCCCGCCAGCGCCAGCCCCAGCCCGGTGCCGTTCTCGCGCCCCGACACGAACGGCTCGAAGATCTGCCCGGCGATCGCCTCGGGCACGCCGGGGCCGTTATCCTCGACCTCGATCTGAAGCGGCAGGGCCTCGCCCTCGTCCGATCGCACCGCGCCGTCGTAGAAGCTGCGCAGGCGGATCAGCGGGGCAGCCGGCCCGTTGCGGCCCGACAGCGCCTCGGCCGCGTTGCGCATCAGGTTCAGCACGACCTGCATCATCGGGTCCGGGTCGATCAGCGCCGGGGGCAGCGAGGGATCATAGTCGGTCACGATCCGCGGCGCGCCGCCGCCCAGGTCGATGCTGCGGCGCGCGCGGTCCAGGATGTCGTGGATGTTGACCGGCCGCAGCCGCGGGGCGGTGGTGTCGCCAAAGCGTTCGACCTGATCGAGCAGGCTGACGATGCGCCGGCTTTCCGCGACGATCAGATCGGCCAGCTCGCGGTCCTCGGGGCCCAGCCCCTCGGCCAGCAGCTGCGCGGCGCCGCGGATGCCGGCCAGCGGGTTCTTGATCTCGTGCGCCAGCATCTCGGCCATGCCGATGGCGCTGCGCACCGCGCCGCGGGGGGCGCCCGGCTGGCCTTCGGGGCGGATCAGCGCCACGGTGCCCCCGCCGGGCAGCGGGGCAAGCTGCACGGCGGCGCGGCGCGGCGCCCAGCCCCCCGCCCGGTCGGACACGTCAAAGCAGACCCGCGGGTGCAGCGCCGTGTTGCCGCCCGCGCGGACCGCGGCCAGCATCGGGCCAAGCGGCGGTTCGACCCGCAGCCGCGCCATCAGCGCGGGATCGTCGGCACCCAGGCCGCGGACCGAGCGGGCCGACAGGTTCAGCCAGAGCTGCGCCGCTTCGTTCAGGCCCGCCCAGCGCCCCGCCGCGTCAAAGCTGGCCAGCGGCAACGGCAAGGCGGCAAGGATCTCGGCCGCGTCGGGCTGGCCCGTCATCACGCGGCGGCCCGTTCGCCGGGCGCATCCGCAAAGACCGCGCGGATGGCGGCCTGCGCGGCCTGCGCGCTTGGTGCGGCCATCAGCGCCTTGCGCGCGGTGTCCGGCGCGCCCAGGCCGGCGGCGTCGGCATACCAGCCCAGGTGCTTGCGGGCGACGCGCAGCCCCAGATCGCGGCCATAGTGGCGCAGGATGTCGTCATGATGGGCCGCCACTGCCTCGGCCAGCGCCGCGCCGCGCGGCACGCAGGGCGCCGGCGCGCCGTGCAGCGCATGGGCGATCTGCGCCAGCCGCCAGGGCGCGCCCTGCGCCCCCCGTCCGACCATGACCGCATCGGCCCCCGAAAGCGCCGCCGCGCGCCCGGCAGTCGCCGCGTCGATGACATCGCCATTGGCCACCAGCGGCAGATCGGGCACCGCCTCGCGCACGGCGCGGATCGCCGCCCAGTCGGCCCGTCCGGTATAGAACTGCGCCCGCGTGCGGCCATGGACAGCGATCATCCGCACGCCCGCATCGCGCGCCCGGCGGGCCAGGTCCGGCGCGTTCAGGCAATCCTCGTCCCAGCCCAGCCGCATCTTCAGCGTCACCGGCAGGTCGGGGACGGCGGCGACCACCGCCTCGATCAGCGACAGGGCGCGGTCCGGCTCGCGCATCAGCGCGGCGCCGGACAGCCCGCCCGTCACCTTGCGCGCGGGGCAGCCCATGTTGATGTCGATGATGCCCGCGCCCATGGCGGCGACGATGCGGGCGGTTTCGGCCATCGCTCCGGGTTCGCGCCCGGCGATCTGGACGCTGACGGGAACGCCGTTCTCCTCGACCATCGCCTTGGCACGCACGGCGGCGCGGGTGGAGGGGCGCGGCGTGACCATCTCGGTCGAGGCGACCATCTCGCTGACCACCAGCCCCGCCCCGTGGCGGGCGACCGCGCGGCGGAACGGCAGGTCGGTGATCCCGGCCATCGGCGCCAGGAACACCGGAGGGCCGAGGACTGCCGGGCCAAGGATGATCGGGGATGCTGTCATGGGCGTGTTGTCGATACCTGTCGGGCGGCAGGAAACAGCTTTGGCCCCGCGGCGGCAGAGCCGCGGGCCCTTCTGCGCCGGGCTGCCGCAAAGGGCGGCATGATGCACGCAAACAGGGCAGGATGCAAACCCGCTGCCCATGGTGGCGCAGGGCGCCGGCCCCCGCTATGCTGGGCCAAAGCCAGCGGGGCCACCCATGTTCCTGTCAGTCTTCGATCTGTTCAAGGTGGGCATCGGCCCCTCGTCGTCCCATACCATGGGGCCGATGGTGGCGGCGGCGCGGTTTCTGGACCAGTTGCGCGCCGCGCCCTTCCGCGCGCATGGGCTGCGCGCCAGCCTGCACGGCAGCCTGGCCTTTACCGGCAAGGGCCATGCGAGCGACCGCGCGGTGATCCTGGGCCTTGCCGGCTTCACCCCCGAGACGATGGACGCCGCCGCCGCCGAGGCGGCGCTGGCCGGGATCGCCCGCACCCGCATCATCACCCCCGACGGCCTGGGACCGCTGTCCTTCGACCCCGAACGGGATCTGGTCTTCGACTATGGCCCGCCTCTGCCGGGCCATGCCAACGGCATGATCCTGATGGCCACGGATGCGCAGGGCGACGTGATCGCGCGCGAGACCTATTATTCCATCGGGGGCGGATTCGTGCTGACCGAGGGAGAGCTGGCGAGCCGTGCCGCCGAGGGGCGCAGCGACGCGGCGGCAGCCGTCCCCTATCCCTTCGCGACGGCGGCCGAGATGCTGGCCATGGCGGCCGGCTCGGGCCTGTCCATCGCCGCCATGAAGCGCGCCAACGAACGCACCCGCCGCAGCGAGGCCGAGATCGCCGCCGGCCTTGCGCGCATCTGGCAGGTGATGGCCGACTGCATGGACCGGGGGCTTGCCGCCGGGGGCACCCTGCCCGGCGGGCTGAACGTGCGCCGCCGCGCCCATGGCATCCACCAGTCGCTGCTGGCCGAACGGGGGATGAACCTTGCACCCCCCCATGTCGTCAACGACTGGCTGTCGGCCTATGCGATGGCCGTGAACGAGGAAAACGCCGCCGGCGGTCAGGTCGTCACCGCCCCGACCAACGGCGCGGCAGGGGTGGTGCCGGCGGTGATCCGCTATTGGCTGGACCATGTGCCGGGAGCCAGCGCGGCGGGGGTGGGTGATTTCCTGCTGACGGCGGCGGCGATCGGCGGGCTGGTCAAGCACAACGCCTCGATCTCGGGCGCCGAATGCGGCTGCCAGGCCGAGGTCGGCAGCGCCGCGGCGATGGCGGCGGGGGGCCTGTGCGCCGTCATGGGCGGCACGCCTGCGCAGGTCGAGAACGCCGCCGAGATCGCGCTGGAGCATCACCTCGGCATGACCTGCGATCCGGTGAAGGGGCTGGTGCAGGTGCCCTGCATCGAACGCAACGGCCTTGGCGCGATCAAGGCGGTATCGGCGGCCAGCCTGTCGCTGAGGGGCGACGGGGTGCATCTGGTGCCGCTGGATGCGGCGATCGAGACGATGCGCCAGACCGGCCGCGACATGAGCGAGAAATACAAGGAAACCTCGCTGGGCGGGCTGGCGGTCAACGTGCCGAACTGTTGAAGGCGAAAGGGCGCCCAGCGGCCCGCCATGCATGCGGGGCGCTTGTTTGCAGCCATGGCCTGCCGTAAGGCTGGCTGCAAAAGCCATCACGAATACGGGACAGATCTTGATGAACGCTCGCCTGACGCTGCTGGCGCTGCCGCTGGCCCTAGCCGCCTGCGACCAGCAGGCGATCAAGGATTTCCGCCTGCCCTGGGACAAGCCCGCCGAGGCAGCCGCGCCCGCCGCCCCCGCCAAGCCGGCCGAGCCGGCCAAGCCCTCGATCCCCGAACCGACCGGCGCCTCGCCGGCGCAGCAGCCGCTCGAGATCGCCGGCGCGCGCAGCAAGGTCGCCACGGCCAGCGCCGACACCGCGCATGTCACCCGCTTTGCCGCCAGCGGCGAGGGGTGGAGCGCGACGGTGGACGGGGCGAGCGCCCGTGTCGAGCGGGCGGGCGGCAAGCCGGCTACGGTCAATGTGAAACGGCTCGGCTATGCCAGCGGCGTTGAATATGTCGGAGAGCTGAACGACGCGCTGTTCTCGCTTGACCTGCGCAGCGGCGAATGCGGCGGCAAGCCGCTGACCGCGACGCTCAAGCTGAACGGCAAGACACTAAACGGCTGCGCCGCGCCGGCCGGCGCCGCCGCCAGCGCCGCCACCGAAAAGCCCGCCCAGAAGCCCAAGGCCTGACACCGGGCGGCGGCGCGCATGCCGCCGCCCCCAAAGACCCAGGCCCAGCCCAGCCCTGCCCATCGGGCACGACCACCGGGCCAGCGCCCGCCCCGATGGCCAGATCCAAGAAGGACCGCCAAGCCATGACGCAGCGACGATCCACCCCCCTGACCCGGCGCCTGCTGGCGACCGCCCTGCCGGCGGCGATCATGGCCCTGGCCCCTGCCCCCTGGCGCCCCGGCGCGGCCGTGGCCGAACCGATGATCGGCACGGTCATCAGCCGCTATGGCCTGCCCGGCATCATTGACACGCCCACCGCCGAGGCGATGCCCGACGGCACGCTCGCCGCCTCGCTGTCCTGGAGCAAGCTGGGCAACCGGACGGGGCTGAGCTTTCAGATCATGCCGCGGGTGGCGGCCACGCTGCGCTACAGCAAGTTCGACAGCACCGAGGAAGACCGGGGCTATGTCCGCGACCGCTCGTTCGACATCCGCGCCGTGCTGCTGGACGAACGCGAAGGGACCTGGCGCCCCTCGGTCGCGGTCGGGCTGCAGGATGCGGTGGGGACCGGGTTCTATTCGTCCGAATACATCGTCGCCACCAAGACCCTGTCGCCGCGCCTGCGCGTTTCGGCGGGCCTTGGCTGGGGCAGGCTGGCCAGCGCGGGCGGGATCGGCTCGCCCTTCGGGGACCGGGGCGGGCCCGATGAAAAAGAGGGCGGCACGCTGAACACCGACCAGTGGTTCCGGGGCGAGGCCGCGCCCTTCCTGGGCCTGTCGTTCAAGGCCACTGACAAACTGACGCTGCTGGCCGAATATTCGGGCGACGATTATGCCTGCGAAACCGGCAATGCCGACCACTGCGCCCGCAATGTCTGGCTGTCGGACAAGGATGCGCTGAGCAACCGGATCAATCTGGGCTTTAGCTATCAGGCAGGGCCGAACTATCAGGTGGGCGCCTATCTGCTGGGCGGCAAGCAGATCGGCATCCAGGCCAGCATGACGCTGAACCCCCGCCAGGCGCCCTTCCCCTCGGGGCTGGAAAAGGGCCCGGCCCCGGTGCGGCTGCGCGCCGCGCCCTCGGCCGACCCCGAAGGCTGGTCCGGGGCCTGGGCGAGCGATCCGACCGCGCAGCCCGCGATCCAGAAATCCCTTTCGGACGCGCTGGCGAAAGAAGGCCAGACGCTGGAATCGATGGTGCTGACGGCGAACCGGGCCGAGGTCCGCATCCGCAACAACCGCTATATCCAGCAGGCCGAGGCGGTGGGACACACCGCGCGGCTGATGACCCGCGCGCTGCCCCCCTCGGTCGATACGCTGGTCGTGACCTCGATCGAAAGCGGGATGCCCACCTCGTCGGTGACGCTGCGCCGCGCCGATGTCGAGCGGCTGGAAAACACCGAAGCCGGGCAGATCGCCAATGCGGCCGTCCTGTCGGATGCGGTGCCCCGCCCTGCCAGCCTGGTGCGCAGCCCCGGCATCGCGCCGCGCTTTACCTGGTCGCTGGCGCCGTCGCTGAACACCGGCCTGTTCGATCCCGACGAGCCCTTCCGCTATGACCTGGGCGTCGCGGCCAGCGCGGGATACGAGATCGTTCCGGGCCTGACGATCAAGGGGTCCGTGCGCCAGCGCCTGCTGGGCAATGCCGAACAGGACGCGCCGGGCGATCTGTCGGTTGACGAATACCTTGCCATGACCGATGCCGAGATCGAGGCCGGCAACCACGGCGTCTATCGCGTGCGTTCGGACGGGCGGATGTATTCGGGCAATTCCAGCCCGCGGGTGCGGACGCTGACCATGAACTGGAACGCCCGGCCGACGGACACCACCTATACCCGCGTCACGGTGGGCCTGCTGGAAAACATGTATGGCGGGGTTTCGGCCGAGGCGCTGTGGAAGCCGGTCAATTCGCCCCTTGCCCTGGGGATCGAGGTGAACCGCGTGAAGAAGCGCGATTACCGCGACAGCTTCGATTTTCTCGATTACGAGACGACGACCGGCCATGTCTCGGCCTATTACGAGTTCGGCAACGGCTTTGTCGGAGAGCTTGACGTGGGCCGCTATCTGGCCGGCGACAAGGGCGCGACGGTCAGGCTGACGCGCGAATTCGCCAGCGGCTGGTCGGTCGGCGCCTATGCCACCAAGACCGACCTGTCGGCCGAGGAATTCGGCGAGGGTTCCTTCGACAAGGGCGTGACGATCCGGGTGCCGCTGTCCTGGGCCGTGGGCACGCCCAGCAAGCGCACCGTCGGCGGCACGCTCAGCTCGCTCAACCGCGATGGCGGGCAGCGGGTGCGGGTCGAGGATCGGCTGTATGACACGGTCCGGGACAGCCATTCGACCAAGATGTATGACGGCTGGGGGAAATTCTGGCGATGAACGGGCATTTGCGTAACGCTGCGGCCGGGCTGGCCCTGGTCGCGCTGGCGGCGGGCTGTTCCAGCCGGAACAGCATCTCGGACGGGCCGACGACGCTGTCCGTCGCCCGCTCTGCGCTGGGGCAGGTGCTGGCCTCGCGCAAGGCGGCGCCGGCCGGGGCACCGGCCGATCCGCAGGCGATGGCGGCCGAGGCGATGCGGGTCAACCCCGGCCCGCTGATCCTGGTGGGTCTGGAACAGGCCGGCACCACGCAGGTGCTGGCGATGACGGGGGATAACCCGCAGGCCGGAACCCGCACCTTCATGACCAAGAACGAGCAGTCGGTCATCCTGCGCGGGATGATGGTCCGCGGCACGCGCGGGCTTGGCCATGACCTGTCCGTGGTCGAGGCGGACCAGTCGGCCGCCCTGGTCGCGGCGGGGCAATCGGGGACGGCGCGGCGCATCATGCGCTATTATTCCGGCGACGGGTTGGAACGGCGGCTGGACTTCACCTGCCAGATCGGCCCCGGCCCCAAGGCGGGCGTCATGGTCGAGACATGCCGGGGTCATGGCCTGTCATTCCAGAACAACTATCTGCGGTCGGGCGGCGTATCGCGCCAGTGGCTGGGGCCGGGCCTTGGCTATGCGACCATCCAGGTGCTGCGCAACTGACACCGAGGCAGGCGCGCAATCGACAAGGCCCGCCGCAAGGCGGGCCTTTTTCATGCGGCCAGGGCCGGGCGGGACAGAAGAGAGCGGCAAGGCAGGGAACAGGACCGATCCCGCCGCACCGCACCCAAGGGTCGGGGCAAGGAGAAGGCGAAGCAAAACGGCATCAGGGATGCGCCCTTGTGCCATGCAGAGGCAAGGCAGGCGACAGGGCCAGTCAGGCTGGGCGGTGCTGCGCCAAAGAAACCGGGCAGGGAATGACGAAGCGTCCAGCAAATATGTGGACCTGCGCCGCCAGAACGGTGAGGCGGTGAGGCGGTGAGGCGGTGAGGCGGTGAGGCGGTGAGGCGGTGAGGCGGTGAGGCGGTGAGGCGGTGAGGCGCTTGAAGTCCCGGCGGACAACAAGCCAAGCGGAAAAGAAGCGCATGATGAAAATGGACGCCCCGGGAAAAGAGAGCGCGCAATGAAAAGGGGCCAGTCCGACGACTGGCCCCTGATCGGTACCGATCCGAAAGAAATCAGTCGGTGGTGTCGTCGTCGTCATCGTCGTCGTCGTCCGAAGCGACGGCCGCGATGACGCCCAGCAGCAGCAGCGCCGGGACAACCAGGCCAGCGTTGGTGGACGCGGGTTTGGTATCGACCACGACGGGCTCGACGTCGACGGTCGGGGCGACATAGCCGCCGGCCAGAGCGGTCGAAGCCGACAGGCCAAGGGCAAGGGCGAAGGTAGCGAATTTGGTCATGATCATGCTCCGTACTTTTTTGAAGGCTGCCGGTCGCCCGACAACATCGAGGCGACAGTCGCACAACTCTCCGGTGTTGGAAAGCGCGTCGCTTTTGCTTTGCCGAGGGGCCGTGCGAACTGTTGCATATTCGCCAACACCTTAATCATGGGCCAGTTCCCCCGGCGGGCTGAGACATTGAAACAGCAGCCTGCGATGGTCCAATCGCAGGCGATCACCCTGCCAGGGCAATCCCGCGCGCGAAAATCGCGCAAGGCGCGGGAACCATTCTGCCGATGACGAAACGCCCTCGCGGATGCCGCAAAGGGCGATTCGGCACGACCATGCAGCATCCCGCCCTTCCCTAGCCGTCCTTGCGGGGGCGCCGCGGCCCGCCGGAGCCGCCGGGCCGCGCCGGCCCCTTCGGCTTGCCAGGCCCCCTGCCCGGTCCGCCGGGCTTGCCCGGCCCCCGGTCACTCCGGTCACGCGGCCCCTGTCCGGGGCGGTCCCCGGCGGCGGGGCGGGCGCCGCGATAGCCGCCCGGCTTGGCCGAGGGCGCATGGGCGCGATCGGTGCCCTGGGGGCCACGGGCATCGTCGCCTCGGGCGGCATGGAAAGGCCGCGAGCCCGAAGCGCCAAGGGAGCCCTGCCCCTTGCCGGCGGGGCGGGGCCGGCGTTCGGCCCCCGGCGCGTCGCCGGAGGCGCGGTCCTCGCGCGCCCAGCGCGGCTTGCGCGCGGCGCTGCCCTCGCCGTCGCGGCCCTGCCCATCGCGGCCGAAGGGACGAGGGCCCCCGGCACCCCGCGCGCCTGTCTGCCGGTCGGGCCGCGCCCCGCGCTCATCGCCCGCCTCGCGCGGCGGACGGGGGGCATAGCCGCCCTCAGGCCGCGGTTTGCGGGCAGCGCGGTCCTCGCTCGTCCAAGGGCGGGGCTGGCGGGCATCCCTGCCTTCATCCTGCATGCGCGCGCCGTAATCGCCGCTTTTGGGCGCACGCGGCTTGCGCTCAGTGCCGCTGCCACCCTGCGAGCGGGGGCGATGCCCCTCGGCGTGCGGATTGCGGCCAAAGCGGCCCTCATCCCGGCTGCGCGGGCGCTGGCCCTCATCTTCGCCCCGCGGGGGCGGGGCGGGCGGGCGGCAAAGCCCTCGGCGCGCGCCGGGCGGGCCGGGCGGGCCTCGTCCCTGAAGGGGGCCTTGTCGTTCCGGTCGGCACGCGCGCCACCGGGGCGGGCGGAATAGGGGCGCGCTGTCCGCTCATCCTCGGCGCGCGGGCCGCGCGGCTTGCGCTCAAAACCCCCGCGGTCCTGGCGGCCGGGCGATTCGCCATCGGCGCGGCGCGGGCCGCGGGGGGGGCGGCCCTGGTCCCTGTCGTCCCTGCGCGCACCCGGACGGCGCGCAAGCGGGGCCGCGTCCTCGCCCTCGCCCTCATCCGCCAGCAGCCCGCCCAGCTGGTCGCGCAGCACCCGCCGCTTGACCTCGCGCACCTCGTTCTCCTCCATCCCGGTCAGGCGGAAGGGGCCATAGGCAATGCGGATCAGCCGGTTCACGGTCAGCCCGACATGGGCCATCGCGCGGCGGATCTCGCGGTTGCGGCCCTCGCGGATGCCGACGGTCAGCCAGGCATTCGCGCCCTTCTGGCTGTCGAGCTTGATCTCCATGGGCTGGAACGTCTCGCCGTCGATCAGCGCGCCGCGGCGCAGCGGATCGAAGGTCAGCTCCGTCGGCTGGCCGTTCACCCGCACCCGATAGCGCCGCAGCCACCCGGTGGACGGCAGTTCCAGCCGCCGCTTGAGCGCGCCGTCATTGGTCAGCAGCAGCAGCCCTTCGGAATTGAGGTCGAGCCGCCCGATGCTCATCACCCGCGGCATGTCGCGGGGCAGCGCGTCAAAGACCGTCTGGCGCCCCTTTTCATCGGCCTCGGACGTGACCAGCCCGACGGGCTTGTAATACATCCACAGGCGGGTTTCCTGGGGCGCATCCATCGGCTGGCCGTCAATGCGCACCTTGTCGGAGGGCAGGATGTCCAGCGCGGGGGACGTGATCACGGCGCCGTTCACGGTGACGCGGCCCTCGATGATCATGCGCTCGGCCTCGCGCCGGCTGGCGACGCCGGCCCGCGCCATGACCTTGGCGATGCGCTCGCCCCCGGCTGGGGGCGCGGCTTGCGCCTCCGGGGGAAGGCGCCCGGTCAACTCATCGGGGGGCGGGGGCAGCTCGCCGTGATCCTCGTCGGGATAGACCTCGGCATATTCGGCAGCGGCCTCGGGCGTGATCTCGGGGGCGGGGTCCGCATCGGGCAGGGCCGCAGGGACGGCGCCGGGGGTTTCGTCGGGGTCGGTCATGGCGATCTCCTTCGCATCGCTGCGGGGGCAAGGGGGCCGGTCTAGCGCCAACGCGCCGGGGGTGAAAGCGGTTCTTGCGCGGCCGGGCGCGACGCGCGAACAGGGGCCATGTTCAGGACGCAGATGCCCCATGCGCTGGCCCAGGCGCGCGCCGCCGCCCTGCGCGGCGAGGTTCCGGTGGGGGCCGTGCTGTGCGATCCGGCCGGGCGGGTCGTGGCGGCGGCCGGCAACCGCACGCGCGCGCTGTCCGACCCCACCGCCCATGCCGAGATCCTGGCCATCCGCGCCGCCTGCGCCGCCGCCGGGTCCGAGCGGCTGCCCGGCCATGCGCTGTGGGTCACGCTGGAGCCCTGCCCGATGTGCGCGGCCGCCATCGCCGCGGCGCGCATCGCCACGCTGTATTACGGCGCGGACGATCCCCGGATGGGCGGGGTCGCGCATGGGGCGCGGGTCTTTGACCATCCGCAGTGCCATCACAGGCCGGTCGTCTATGACGGGATCGGCGGGGCCGAATCGCAGGCGCTGCTGCGCGGGTTCTTTGCCGCGCGCCGATAGGCTCAGGGCGCGCGCGGCGCGGCCGGGCAGCCCCTGTCGGCCCGGCCTGGCCTCTGGCGCCCTGCCCCATGCAGGGCGCTGTCCCGATGCCTGCGGGCCTTTGCCCCGGCCCCGCGCGGTCGCCGCTGCCCGGCGCCATCAGGTGCAAGGACGCGTCATTTTTCCCCTTGCAGCCCGCCGCGCGGTTGTCTAAACCCCGCTCCACCGGCGGCGGACGCCACCGGATGCGGAGCGCGGGCGTAGCTCAGGGGTAGAGCATAACCTTGCCAAGGTTAGGGTCGTGAGTTCGAATCTCATCGCCCGCTCCAAAATCGAAAAAGGCCGGTCCTGCGGGGCCGGCCTTTTCCGTTTGGGCGCCTGACATCCTGCTGGCGCGCCCCCGTCACCGCCGCGGCTTGCCCATGCGCCCGGGCTCTGGGGTGCCCTGCCTTGTGCCGGCCGGAATCCATGGCGCGGGATTGCGTCCGGGCGCCCTGGCGTTCCGGATCTGCGCGGCACTGCCGCCTACAGCATGCCGGGCAGGACCAGATCGGGCGGGCGATGGCCGTCGGCGAAGGTCTTGATGTTGATGATGACCTTTTCGCCCATCTCGACCCGCCCTTCGACCGTGGCCGATCCCATATGCGGCAGCATGACGACATTCGGGGCCTCGCGCAGGCGCGGGTTGATCTCATGCCCGTGCTCGAACACGTCAAGGCCGGCCCCGGCCAGCTCGCCCGCGCGCAGCATCCGCGTCATTGCATTCTCGTCGATGACCTCGCCGCGCGAGGTGTTCACGATCACCGCCGAGGGCTTCATCAGCTTGAGACGGCGCGCGCTGAGCAGGTGATAGGTCGAGGGGGTATGGGGCGCGTTTATCGACAGGATGTCCACCCGCGCGAGCATCTGGTCGAGGCTTTCCCACCAGGTCGCGTGCAGCGCCTCCTCGGTTTCGGGGCGCAGGCGGCGGCGGTTGTGATAATGGATCTGCATCCCGAAGACATGGGCGCGCCGGGCGACGGCCTGGCCGATGCGGCCCATGCCCAGGATGCCCAGACGCCGCCCGCCGATGCGCCCGCCCAGATGCGCGGTCGGCGCCCAGCCCTCCCAGCGGCCAGCCTGCATTTCGGCCAGCCCCTCAGGGATGCGGCGCGTCACCGCCAGCATCAGCGCGATCGCGATGTCGGCGGTATCCTCGGTCGTGGCGCCGGGCGTGTTTGACACCAGGATGCCGCGGCGGCGGGCCGATTCCACGTCGATGTGATCGACGCCCGCGCCGTAATTGGCGATCAGGCGCAACCGCTCGCCCGCCTGCGCCAGCAGGTTCGCGTCGATCTGGTCGGATACGGTCGGCACCAGCACGTCGCTGCCTTGCATCGCGGCGGCAAGCTCGTCGCGGCTCATCCGCCCGTCCACCTCGCGCAGGCGCACATCGAACAATTCGGCCATCCGCGCCTCGACCAGATGCGGCAGACGGCGCGTCACGGTCACCGTCAGCCGATCACGAGGAGATGCGGTACCGGCCATCCGAGGTCTCTTCCAATGCCTGTTTCCGTTTGGCAGACTGCCCCCAACGCCAGGCGCGCACAAGACCCCGGCGCGGTGGCCGATTTCGCGGGGCGCAGGGCACGAAAGGCGATCCATGGACACGACATCTTCCGCAGCTGGCCGGCGGCTGCCGGCGCGACGGCGCGCGGGGCTGGCGGCGGCGATGGTGCTGGGTCTGTCCGTGGCCGTCTCGATCGGGCTGTCCGGTGCACGGGCGCAGGGCGGCCCCGGCCAGGCCGGAGAGGGCGGGACTGATCCCGCGGCCGCCGGCCGGGCCGTGCCTTCGGCGGCGGCGCCCGCCCCTGCCGGGGCCGCCGTTCCGCCGCCGCCCGCAGCGGCCGCGGGGGGCGACGGCTCGGCCGCGCTTGAGGTCGATCGGACCGAGATCACGGCCGATTCCCTCATCTCGCGCCACCAGGCGGCGCCGCGCGATCCGGGCAAGGGCCCGGTCACCAACCTGCCACTGCCCCGCTATGTCAGCCTCAAGGGGGGCGAGGGGAATGCCCGGCGCGGCCCAAGCCTGTCGCACCGGATCGACTGGGTCTTCCGCCATCCCGGCATGCCGCTGCGGGTGGTGGCAGAATTCGGCCATTGGCGGCGGGTCGAGGACCAGGACGGGGCGGGCGGCTGGGTGCATTATTCCCTGCTGTCGGGGGTCAGGACCGCGATCATCACCACCGACATGGCCGAACTGCGCGCACGCGCGGACGGGAATGGCGCGATCATCGCGCGGGCCGAGGCGGGCGCGATCGTGCGGCTTCATGAATGTGTCAGGGACTGGTGCCGCGTGTCGGGGGGCGGCGAAAAGGGCTGGGTGGTCAAGACATCGCTGTGGGGCGTGGACGCCGGCGAGATCCGGGAATGACCCTGCCGGCCAGCGCAGATGAAAACGCCCCGGCAGGACCGGGGCGTTCGGCTTTGTTCAGCAGCGCCGCGGCATGCGCACCGCGGTCGGCCTGCTTACATGCAGCGGTAGTAGGTCAGCGTGGTGCTGTCCTCGTTCAGGCGCATGATGCCCGGCTTGATCGAGATGTTGACCTGCCGGTTCGGCGCGCCCGAGCAGCCCAGCGTGGTGCTGGTATAGTTGCTCTGCACCTGCGAGTTGGTGGCCGTGCAGGTGGCGGTCGGGAAGGTGAAGGTGCGGCCGTCGATCTTGAGGCTGCCCTTCGACTTGGCATCGCCGCACTGCGATTTCACCAGGTTCCAGGTGCCGTTCAGCGAATCGGCGCCCTGAACGTCGCCCGAATTCTCGCGCGGCGCGGCAGGAGCGACCTCGGGGCCGTCCACAACGACGACCGGCGCCTGGCCGGGGGTTGCGACGGTGGTGGTCGTCTGGCCCGGAAGGCAGGCCGACAGCGACATGGCGGCCACAAGGGCCAGGGCGGGCTTGAGATAGGTCATGTTCAGATTACTCCCTCTTTCGACGAAACGCGGGTGGACGCTGCGGTGACAACGCGGCAATCGCCGGATTTCGTTCCCTGAACTCCGCGCATGATTAGAGAAAAGGCGCAATCCCCCACCCGCCGGATCCTCGCGCCACCGTCGCGCCGCGGACACAGCGGGGGGCCTGCCCCTCAGGCGCCGCGCCCGCCGCAGACCGGGCAGCCCGGCCGCGCCGTCACCGCGACCATCCGCGTGTCCCCCCACAGCCCGTCGAGGATCAGCATGCGGCCGCGCAGCCCTGCGCCCGCGCCGCTGGCGACCACGCCGCCGACCAGCTTGATCGCCTCGATCGCCATGAGGCTGCCAACCACGCCGGGCAGCGCCCCCACCACGCCCGCCTCGGCGCAGGAGGGCGCAAGCCCCGGCGCCGGGGGCCGGGGGAACAGGCAGGCAAGGCAGGGGCCGCCCCGCGCCGGGTCATACAGGGCCACCTGCCCTTCCCACTGGGCGATTGCGCCGGCGATCAGGGGCACGGACGCGGCCACGCAGGCGGCATTGATCGCCAGGCGGCTGGCAAGGCTGTCGGTGCCGTCCAGCACCAGGTCATGGGCGCCGACCAGTTCCCGGTCAGCCCCGGTCACGCGGCGCAGCAGCGGGGTGACGGCGACATGGGGGTTGAGCCGCGCCAGCGCATCCGCCGCGGCCAGGGCCTTGGGCCGGCCGATATCGGCGGTGGCAAAGATCACCTGCCGCTGCAGGTTCGACAGGCTGACCGAATCGTCATCGGCGAGCGTGATCCGCCCCACGCCCGCGGCGGCCAGGTATTGCAGGACCGGCGCGCCCAGCCCCCCCGCCCCCGCCACCAGGACGCGGGCGGCGCGCAGCCGCCGCTGGCCCGCACCGCCCAGTTCGCGCAGGGCGATGTGGCGGGCATAGCGGTCCAGTTCGGGATCGGTCAGGGGGCCGGAGGGATCCGCCGGGGGCCGGGCCTGTGCCGCCGCGCCGCCGGCCAAGCCCGTGGTCGGGGCCGGAGGCGATGAAGCCAGGAGGGGCGGTGCGGCAGGCGCAGGGTTTTCGGCGGATGCCCGCGCACGGGGCCGCCCGTCGGCGGGGTGCCCCAGCTCGCCCGGCTGCGCCTCGCGCCTGCCGCGGGCATGGCGGCGCAACCGGGCAAGCAGCGCCCCATAGCCGGCCAGTCCCACGGCCAGCGCCCCCCCGCCACCCAGCCGGCCGCCGCCGGCCCATGCAGGGCCCCGCCCAGCGCCAGCCACGCACAACCCAGCGCCCACAGCGCCGCAAGGCCCCCCGCCAGCCAGCCGGCTCCGAAACGCCGGACGGTCAGGGCAGCCAGGACCAGGGCGGCAAGGATCAGCGCGGCCGTCATCCCCCTCAGACCCCCGTCGAGCCGAAGCCGCCGCTGCGCCCTGAGCGGCCCGAGAACGCCTCGACCAGGTCAAAGACCGGCCGGACCACGGGAATGAACAGCAGCTGCGCGATGCGCTCGCCCGGACGGATGGTGATCGGATCGCCCCCCGGCGGGTTGCGGTTCAGCGCGCTGATGCGGATCTCGTCCATGTAATCGGCGTCGATCAGCCCGGCGCCATTGCCCATCACCAGACCCGCGCGATGCCCCAGCCCCGACCGGGGCAGCACCAGCGCCGCAAGATGGGGGTCGGCCATGTGCAGCGCCATCCCCGACCCGATCAGCACCGCCGGCCCGCCCGCCGCCAGCACCAGCGGCCCATCAAGGCAGGCATGCAGATCCACCGCCGCCGCGCCGGCCGTCTGAAAGGCGGGGCCGCCCCAGCCCGGCAGGCGCGGATCGAGGATCCTCAGTTGAATGCGGGGGGCCAGCGTCGTCGGGTTCATCGGGGAGCTTTCTGCGGCAGTTCCTGGCAAGGGGACTTAGCGGGCGCGGGCGCCAAGGTCACGCGCTCGTTCCGCGGGGGCGGGCCGCGCGGCTTGCCGCGGGCGCGGCGCGGGCTTAGAAACCGGCCGATCAGCCGCCCGCGAAAAGGGGGACCGCCATGACCCATCCCAGACCCGTCGTCCTGTGCATCCTTGATGGGTGGGGCATTTCGGACCGGCCCGAGCAGAGCGCCCCCGACATGGCGAGAACGCCGAATTATGACCGGCTGCGCGGCGCATGCCCCAATGCCACGCTGACCACCTTTGGCCCGGATGCGGGGCTGCCGCGCGGGCAGATGGGCAATTCCGAGGTCGGCCACACCAATATCGGGGCCGGGCGCGTGGTGGCCATGGATCTAGGCCAGATCGACCTGGCCATCGAGGACCGCAGCTTCTTTGCGAACGAACAGATCGCCGCCTTTGCCCGCCGCCTGCGCGAAAGCGGCGGGACCGCGCATCTGATGGGCGTCGTCTCGAACGGCGGCGTGCATGGTCATCTGGCCCATGTCATCGCCGCCGCGCAGGCGATCGCGGGCCAGGGCGTGCCGGTGGTGATCCACGCCATCACCGACGGGCGCGACGTGCCGCCGCAATCGGCCCACGGCTTCGTGACCGAACTTGCCGGCGCGCTGCCGGCGGGCGCGCGCATTGGCACCGTGATCGGGCGCTATTACGCCATGGACCGCGACAACCGCTGGGACCGTGTGCAACGCGCCTGGGCGGCGATGGTCCGCGCCGAGGGGCTGCCCGCCGCCAGCGCCGAGGCGGCGGTCGTGGACAGCTATGCCCGCGCCGAGACGGACGAGTTCATCCAGCCCCATGTCGTCGCCGGCTATGCCGGCGCGCGGGACGGGGACGGGTTCTTCTGCCTCAACTTCCGGGCCGACCGGGCGCGCGAGATCATGGCCGCCCTGGCCGATCCCGCCTTTGACGCCTTTGACGTATCCGGCCGGCCGGCCTGGACGGGGGTGCTGGGCATGGTGGACTATTCGGCCCGCCACGACGAATACATGGCGGCGGCCTATCCCAAGCGGCAGGTGGTGAACACGCTGGGCGCCTGGGTCGCGGCGCATGGCCTGCGCCAGTTCCGCCTGGCCGAGACCGAGAAATATCCCCATGTCACCTTCTTCCTGAACGGCGGCAAGGAAACGCCCGAGCCGGGCGAGGACCGATTCATGCCCGCCAGCCCCCGGGTGGCGACCTATGACCTTGCCCCGGAAATGGCGGCGGCCGAGGTGACGGCCAGGCTGGTCGAGGCGATCGGCGCGGGCTATGACCTGATCGTGGTCAATTTCGCCAATCCCGACATGGTCGGCCACACCGGCAGCCTGCCGGCCGCGATCCGCGCCTGCGAGGCGGTGGACCGGGGCCTTGGCGCGATGCTGGCGGCGCTGGACAGCGCGGGGGGCGCGGCCGTCGTCATCGCCGATCACGGCAATTGCGAGACGATGGTGGACCCGGTGACGGGCGGGCCGCACACCGCCCATACCACCAATCCGGTGCCGGTGATCGTCGCGGGGGGGCCGCCCGGCGCGCGGCTGCGGCAGGGCGGCCGGCTTGCCGATGTGGCGCCCACGGTGCTGGACCTGATGGGCCTGCCGCTGCCGCCCGAAATGACGGGGCGCAGCCTGATCGAACGGCCTGCCGCGTGACGCTTGCCGGCCGCCTTTGCCGAACGGCGATGCTGCTGGTCCTGTCGCTGGGGCCGGCGCCTGCATCGGCGCAGACGCTTGTCACCGAAAACGGGCGCAAGGCCGTCACCACCGCCGCTGGCGCCGACGCCGCCGCCGGTGACGAGGACGCGCAGATCCCGGCCAATGCCGCCGCCGCCGATGCGGCCGCCGCGGCCGCTTCGCTGCGCCAGGCGATCGGGCAGCTTGACCAGGCGCTGACGGCGGATGATCAGGTCATGGCGCTGGGCGAGGTGATCCGGGCCTATGAACGCGGCCAGGCG
Source organism: Paracoccus contaminans (assembly GCF_002105555.1). Lineage (NCBI taxonomy): Bacteria > Pseudomonadati > Pseudomonadota > Alphaproteobacteria > Rhodobacterales > Paracoccaceae > Paracoccus > Paracoccus contaminans. The sequence continues at coordinate 1,764,287 of NZ_CP020612.1, read as the reverse complement.
GCGCTGCGGGGCAGCCTGCGCCGCGCCGCCCTGCGCGAGGCGCAGGTCCGGGCCGAGTTCGAGCAGCGCCGCGACCGCCTGGCCCGCGTGATCGGGGTCATGGCCTCGATGGGACAGTCGCCCGAGACGCTTATGCTGCTGCATCCCGCCGGCCCGACCGCCACGGCCCAGTCGGGCATGGTGCTGTCGGCCGTTGCCCCTGCCCTGCGGGCCGAGGCCGATACGCTCAGGACCGGGCTGGACGAGATCGCCACGGTGCGCCGGATCGAACAGTCGGCCGCCGACACGCTGGCCCAGGGCGTCCAGCGCGTGCAGGAGGCGCGCCGGCTGCTGGTATCGGCCGTGACCGATCGCTCGACCACGCCGACGCGCTTTGCCGCCGATCCGGCCGAACTGACCGCGCTGCTCAGATCGGCCGACACGCTTGACGGCTTTGCCGACGGGATCGGCCAGATGGAACAGGATATCGGCGCCCCCACCGCCGATTTCGAGGCCGCGCAGGGCAGCCTTGCCCTGCCTGCGGTGGGCGAGCTGATGCTGCGCCCCGGCGAGGCGGATGCGCGGGGCGTCAAGCGCCCCGGCATCATGCTGGCCACCGGGCCGGGCGCGCTGGTCACGGCGCCCTGGCCTGCGACGATCCGCTATCGCGGCCCGCTGCTGGATTACGGCAACGTGATGATCGTCGAGCCGGAGCGGGGCTATCTGCTGGTGCTGGCCGGGCTGGGGCAGGTGTTCGGGGCGACCGGCGACGTGGTTGCGGCGGGCGAGCCGCTTGCCATCATGGGGGGCGACGAGGGCGCCGCAGCCGAGTTCGGCGCCGCCTTTGTCGAGGCGGCGGCGGGCGGCCGCCCGGCCCCGCCGGCGCAGCAGCTTTACATCGAATTGCGGCGGGGCAAGGAAACGCTGGACCCGACCGAATGGTTCGTGATGAATCCGGTCATCGGTCCCGAAACGGACCCCCCAGCAGATACCGACAAGGCGGATGGCAGCGCCACCGCGCAGAAACAGCAGGTCAGGACCACCGAATGAAACGTTACATCATGGCCGGCATCGGCGGCACGCTGGCCGGGCTTGTGCTCACCACCCAGCTTGCCGGCCCGCTGCTGGCCCAGGACGACGGCAAGGATTCCTCGGTCTATGACCAGCTCGACCTGTTCGGCAACGTGTTCGAGCGTGTCCAGCAGGACTATGTCGAGGAAGTCGACGCCAAGACGCTGATCGAGGCGGCCATCAACGGGATGCTGACCTCGCTGGACCCCCATTCCTCGTTCCTGGCCAAGAACGACTATCAGGACATGCAGGAACAGACCCGCGGCAGCTTTGGCGGGCTGGGGATCGAGGTCGGGCAGGAGGACGGGCTGGTCAAGGTCATCTCGCCGATGGACGACACGCCCGCGGCCAAGGCGGGGATCAAGCCCGGCGATTTCATCAGCCATGTCAACGGCGAATCGCTGATGGGCCTGTCGCTGGACGAGGCGGTGGACAAGATGCGCGGCGCGATCGGGTCCGAGGTCACCGTGACGATCCTGCGCAAGGGCGAAAAGGAGCCCTTCGACGTCAAGATGACGCGCGAGACGATCAAGCTGACCGTCGTCAAGTCGCGGGTCGAGGGCCATGCCGTCGTGCTGCGCATCGCGACCTTCAACGACGAAACCTATGACGCGCTCAAGACGCAGCTGGAACAGTCGGTCAAGGATGCGGGCGGCATCGCCAAGGTGACCGGCTTTGTCATCGACCTGCGCAACAACCCCGGCGGCCTGCTGGAACAGGCGATCAAGGTTTCGGATGCGTTCCTCGACCGGGGCGAGATCACCTCGACGCGCGGGCGCAACCCCGAGGACAACGATCGCTGGAACGCGACGGCCGGCGATCTGGCGCAAGGCAAGCCGATGGTGGTTCTGATCAACGGCGGCTCGGCCAGCGCATCGGAAATCGTCACCGGCGCGCTGCAGGATCACCGCCGGGCCATCGTCGTGGGCACCAAATCCTTTGGCAAGGGATCGGTCCAGACCGTGGTGCCGGTGACATCGGACAGCGCGATCCGCCTGACCACGGCGCGCTATTACACGCCCTCGGGCCGGTCGATCCAGGCGCTGGGGATCAACCCCGACATCATCGTCCAGCAGCCGCCCGCCAAGCCTGCTGACGCCGATGCCGAGGACAAGCCGAAAAGCGCGTCGAACTTTTCCACCTCGGAAAGCGACCTGCGCGGGGCGCTGAACAATGACGCCGTGACCGACGAGGAAAAGCGCCAGATCGAGGAAGAGGCCCGCCAGGTCGAGGCGACCGCCAAGCTGCGCGACGAGGATTACCAGCTGGCCTATGCCGTGGATATCCTCAAGGGGCTGGCCGCGGTCGATTTCTCGGCCGCTGACGTGGCCGAGGCGGCAAAACCGGCGGTGACGGGACAGGACGCGACCTCGAACGCCGCCAGGGAAGGCGCAAGCCCGTCTGGCGCGGGCGATCCGGCCGACAGCCAGCCCGCCGAGGAAGGCAAGGCCGCGCCGGGCGATGCGCGCCCCGCGCGGCCCGGCCCGGCCGACAAGCCCGCCCCCGCCCACCGGAACCCCCGGCCATGATCGGGGAACACGCGCCGGCCGGCGATCTCGGCCCGGCCGGGCTGCCCTATCGCCCCTGCGCGGGCGTGGTGCTGGTCAACCATCAGGGGCGCATCTTTGCCGGCCACCGCATCGACAACCCGGCCGATGCCTGGCAGATGCCGCAGGGCGGCATCGACGAGGGCGAGGCGCCCCGCGCCGCCGCCCTGCGCGAGCTGTTCGAGGAAACCGGCATCCCCGCCGCGCTGTGCGAGATCGTGGCCGAGGCGCCGGACTGGCTGCGCTATGACCTGCCGCCCGAGCTGGTGGGCAAGATGTGGAAGGGCCGCTTTGGCGGACAGATCCAGAAATGGTATCTGGTGCGCTTTACCGGCACGGATGACCAGATCGACATCGCCACCCAGCATCCCGAATTTGACGCCTGGCGCTGGATGACCCCGGCCGAGATCGCGGCCAGGATCGTGCCTTTCAAGCGGGCGGTGTATGATCAGGTCTTTGCCGCCTTCCGCGACCATCTGGCGGCGGACTGAGCGGACGCGGCCCGCCCTGATGGCGGGCCGGCTGGCAAGCAGGGCCGCCCCAAGAAGCGGCGATACCTGAACGGACACCGCCTGCCGGGCGCCTGTTTCCCGGCGGGGATGCATGGCCAGGACAGCGGCGGCGCCCCTGCCCCGCTGCGCCCCACTTGCGGCGCGGCGCATCCTTGTCCAAGAAACCGCCCGCGGGCGGGGCTGGCCGCCCGGCCAGCACGAGGACCGCAGCGATTGGATCAGCCTGTCACCCCCTTTGATTTCGGCCGGATGTTCCTGGGCGACGCCCCGGTGCTGTTCTATGCAGAAATCCTTGTCCGGACGGTTCTCATCTATGGCTACACCCTGCTGCTGATCCGGTGGATCGGCGGGCGGTCGGTGGCGCAGCTGTCGATGGTGGACACGCTGCTGGTGATCGCGCTCGGCTCGGCGGTGGGGGATGCGACCTTCTACGACGACGTGCCCCTGCTGCACGCCATGCTGGTCATCACGGTGATCGTCGGGATGAACAAGCTGATCGACACGCTGAACGAACGCTCATCCCGGTTCAAGCACATCATCGACGGGCGGACCGTGGCCATCGTGTCCGAGGGCCGCATCCTGCCCGAAGGGCTGGCGCACCGCGATCTCAGCGCGCTGGAGGTGCAGGCCATGCTGCGCAGCGCAGGCATCTCGAATCTGGGCGAGGTCGAGGCGGCCTATCTTGAGGCCGGCGGCGGGCTGTCGGTCTTTCGCCGCGCCCTGCCCCTGCCCGGCCTGTCGCTTGTCCCCGCCTATGGCGTTCTGCCCCGCAGCCTGCGCCAGGACCGCCCGCCCCCCCGGGGCGAGACTGCCTGCTGCATCTGGTGCGGGGCCATCCACCGCGTGCATGGCGACGTGCCCTGCCCCGATTGCGGCAAGCGCAGCTGGACCGAACCGGCCATCCCCCGCCCGCGTCCGGGCGCATCGGACTGACGGCCGGACTTGCCAAACCCGGCGCGATCCACCATCCCCCCGATGGGGCGCAAGAGCGATGGGGCTGGCCGCATGACGCATCAGGTCTATACGCTGCTGGTCCAGGTCGGGCGCAGTCAGGGCGACGGTCTGCCCGAGGGTTCGACCGGCGCGGCGCTGGTCTGCTATGCCTCGGGCAAGGACCAGGACGAGGCGGTGCGCGAGACGGTGGCCCTGCTCAAGCAGGCCGATCTTTCCCCGCTCGAGGTGCAGGGCTATGGCAGTCTCGATGAGCGGCTTGCCGAAGGCCAGACCATCGAGGACGAGGAGCGCGCCCTGATGCAGCGCGCGCTGGACGAAAACAGCGTCGTCGTGGCGCAGATCGAGCCGCTTTCCGACGAGGGCTGACCCGCGCCGCTCAGCCCAGATGGCCGCGCCGGACCAGCACCCACAGGATCACCGCCCCCAGCACCATCAGGCCCAGCATGACCGCTGCCGCGATGTTGCTTGCCGTGTTCGCCCAGCGCCGGCCCGATCCCAGGGGCCGCAGATAGCGCACCAGTTCGGCATGATCGCGCAGCGCCGGTTCGCGGTCGATCTGCCGCGCGATCCGGGGCGCACGCGCCTCGCGCTGGGCTTCGGCCAGGCGGCGCGCTGCCTTGCGATGACGGCGCGGCAGCGCCCCGCCCCGGCGGCGCAGCATCGTTTCAAGATCGGGCCGTGCCCCGCGCCGGGCGCCGCCGAACCGCTGGACCATCAGCTGCGCAATCTCGTCGGCAAGCGCCTGAACATCCGCATCGGCCATGTTCACCCCCTCTGGCACAGGGCAAGATTAGGCGTAATGATGAGCGCCCGCCAGCCGCCGCGCCCAAGGAGCTCCGCCATGAAGCTGTCCACCACCGTCACCGGAACGCCGACCCCCGGCCTGCCCCCTGTCGTGCTGGTCCATGGCCTGTTCGGGCAGGGGCGGAACCTGGGGGTGATCGCCCGCGCGCTGGCCGATTCGCGGCAGGTCGTGTCGCTGGACCTGCGCAACCATGGCGATTCGCCCTGGTCGGACGAACATGATTATGACGCGCTGGCCGGCGACGTGGCCGAGGTGATCGCCGACCATGGGGGCCAGGCGGATGTGGTCGGCCATTCGATGGGGGGCAAGACTGCCCTCTGGCTGGCGCTGACCCGGCCGGCGATGCTGCGCCGCCTTGTGGTGCTCGACATCGCGCCGGTGGCCTATGGCCACAGCCAGGCCGACATGATCGACGCGATGGAGGGGGTGGATTTCGCCTCCTGCGCCTCGCGGGGTCAGGCCGATCAGGCCCTGGCCGCAACGGTCGAGGATCACAGCGTCCGCGCCTTCCTGCTGCAGTCGCTTGATCTGAAGGCCAGCCCGCCGCGGTGGCGGATGAACCTGGGGGCGCTGCGGGCGCAGATGGACAGGCTGACGGGCTTTCCCGAACCGGGCGAGCGGCGCTTTGACGGCGCGGCGCTGGTGCTGGCCGGGGGCGACAGCGACTATGTCGGCCCCGAGGGCGAGGCGGCCTTTCACCAGCTGTTCCCGCAGGCCGAGATCCGCCGCATCGCCGGCACGGGGCACTGGCTGCATGCCGAAAGGCCCGCCGAGGTGGCGGGCCTGATCGCTGATTTCCTGGGCTGAGGGCGCGCCCTCAGTTCGGCCGGGCCGGGGGCACGTGGCGTTCGGGGCTGACCGGCACCATCACCCGCCGGATCAGCCGGTCCTTGAGGATCAGCTGGTGATACAGCGCGCCCAGCACATGCAGGCCGATCAGCACCAGCAGAACGGTGGTCAGCACCTCATGCACCTCGCCGAAATCGCGGCTGGGGAGCAGATAGGCGGCCAGCCCCGTGATCGGCAGGGCAAAGAACGCGGCATAGAGCGCGTAATGCGTCAGATGCGCCAGCTTTCGATCCCACGAGGGCGAGGCCGGGCTGTCCGGCGGCACCCCGCGCATCGCCCGCACGATCAGCCGCACAAGGCCGAGGCCAAGCACGGTGGCGCCGCCAACAAAGTGCCAGACGGCATTGCCCATCTCGGGGCGCGCAGCGTCCGGGTTGGCGGTGGAGCGAATGAGGGCGCGGAAGAACTCGCCCATCCAGTCGCCGGTGAGGAACTGCGACAGGATCAGCAGGGCGATGGCCCAGTGCAGGGCGATCTGGATGCCGGTGTAGCCGAGGGGGGCTTGGGAGGAAGAGGTGGGGGTGCGCATGGGGAAACCTTTGCGACGGGGTGTGGCCCTCAACCCGCGACCGTCCCGGGCGTTCCCGCCTTAGGTGGCACAGTTGGCGCAGAGGCGCGTGTCGGGCAGCAGTTCTAGCCGCTTTTCGGCGATCTTCTTGCCGCACTGGACGCATTCGCCGTATTCCCCCGCCTCGATCCGGGCCAGCGCCGCGTCGCCCGGATCGCGGCGGCTGGTCACCGAGGTCGCGCGGTTGCGCGAGGCTGTGTGGTTCACGCGGGGGGTCACTGCGAGATTGGCGACCCGCGGTGGGACCCGCGGTGGAAATGGCCCACCGCCCCGTAGGGTGCGTGTTCACACGCAAAACCGCGAGTGCGACCGGCTTAGGTGCGTGCGGGGATGCACCCCTACGCCTGCTTTGGATAGGCTGGGGTGTTTATGACATCCACGAAAGGTCGGTGTCCGTGTCTTGGATCATGCATTTTACAAAGAACACTGACAGAACTATCAGACCTTACGGAAATTCGATGGTAGGGGCTGAGTGTTTCCTGTACCTTTTTGCAGAAACTAACTGAAGTCTCGAATTCTGTCTCGGGATGCCAGTTTTTACTTTCCAATAACCTTGCAAGGCTTCCCCGATGCAGATAATCTCCGGCGCCGCCATGAGCCCTAAGAAGCTCAGTTTTAGTAAGATAGGAGCCCTTCAATGTATATACAACCGTCTGTGGAGAATTTGATTGATCTATGTCAATAGCTTCCGGAAAGTATCTGGAATTGATTTTGTCCAGCTTGCTCATTATATTGCTGGCTCTCCACTGAGAAATATCACTCTTTGTCAGCTCAGAGAATTCGTCATGAACTGCTAAGCATCCAATTGCGATTATCTCGCATATCTTCCTGATTTGGAGTTGACACAGTTCATATAGAAAAAGCTTAGGCTGGACTTCATCCCGCGCTAATGCATATACGAGATCGACGCGCTCTTTTAGCTCTCCCATAAGGTTGGCATATATTTGAAGATTTCTGTTTGAGGGGCCCGGTAGCTTCATATTTCTTCGTAAACCAGGGTTATTCACCCATCCATCTTCAACGCCGAGATAAACGCGCTCTGCGGAATCTCCACCTTCCCGAACTGGCGCATCTTCTTCTTGCCGGCCTTCTGCTTTTCCAGCAGCTTCTTCTTGCGCGTGGCATCCCCGCCATAGCACTTGGCGGTGACGTCCTTGCGCAGCGCGGCCAGCGTCTCGCGCGCGATCACGCGGCCGCCGATGGCCGCCTGGATCGGGATCTTGAACATGTGGCGGGGGATCAGCTCTTTCAGCTTTTCCACCATCACCCGGCCGCGCGCCTCGGCCCGATCGCGGTGGACCATGATCGACAGGGCGTCCACCGGCTCGTCGTTCACGAGGATCGACATCTTGACCAAGTAATCCTCGCGGTATTCCGAAATCTGGTAATCAAAGGACGCATAGCCCTTGGTCACCGATTTCAGCCGGTCATAGAAATCGAACACCACCTCGGCCAGCGGCAGGTCATAGACGACCATGGCGCGGCTGCCGGCATAGGTCAGGTCAAGCTGGATGCCGCGGCGGTCCTGGCACAGTTTCAGCACGTCGCCCAGATATTCGTCGGGGACCATGATGGTCGCCTTGATGCGCGGCTCCTCGATATGATCGACCAGCGTCAGGTCGGGCATGTCGGCGGGGTTGTGCAGGTCGCGCACCTCACCGTCGCGCATGTGCAGCTTGAACACCACGCTGGGCGCGGTGGTGATCAGGTCCAGGTCGTATTCGCGTTCCAGCCGGTCGCGGATCACCTCAAGATGCAGCAGCCCGAGGAAGCCGCAGCGGAAGCCGAAGCCGAGGGCGGCCGAGGTCTCCATCTCATAGCTGAAGCTGGCGTCGTTCAGCGCCAGCTTCTCGATGGCGTCGCGCAAGGCGTCGAAATCATTGGCGTCCACCGGGAACAGCCCGCAGAACACCACCGGCTGCGCGGGCTTGAAGCCGGGCAGCGGCGTGTCGGTGCCCTTGCGTTCGTGGGTGATGGTGTCGCCGACGCGGGTGTCGCGCACCTGCTTGATGGATGCGGTGAACACGCCGATCTCGCCCGGCCCCAGTTCCGCGATGTCCACCATCTGCGGGGTCAGCACGGCCAGCTTGTCGATGCCATAAACCGCGCCGGTCTGCATCATCTTCACGCGGTCGCCCTTGCGGATGACGCCGTCCATGACGCGGATCATCACGACGACGCCCAGATAGGCGTCATACCAGCTGTCCACCAGCATCGCCTTGAGCGGGGCATCACGCTGGCCGGTGGGGGCCGGCAGGCGGGTGACGATCGCTTCCAGCACGTCGGGGATGCCAAGGCCCGTCTTGGCCGAGATCAGCACCGCGTCGGATGCGTCGATGCCGATCACGTCCTCGATGTTCTCCTTGACCCGTTCGGGTTCGGCCGCGGGCAGGTCGATCTTGTTCAGCACGGGCACGATCTCGTGCCCCGCGTCGATGGCCTGATAGACATTGGCCAGCGTCTGCGCCTCGACGCCCTGGGACGCGTCCACGACCAGCAGCGAGCCTTCGACGGCGCGCATCGAGCGCGACACCTCATAGGCGAAGTCCACGTGGCCGGGGGTGTCGATCAGGTTGAGCGTATAGGTCTTGCCGTCCTTGGCCGGATAGCTGATGCGGACGGTGTTGGCCTTGATGGTGATGCCGCGCTCGCGCTCGATATCCATGCTGTCGAGCAGCTGTTCCTTCATGTCGCGGTCGGCGACCGTGCCGGTCGACTGGATCAGCCGGTCGGCAAGGGTGGATTTTCCGTGGTCGATATGCGCCACGATCGAGAAATTGCGGATGAGGGAAAGCTCGGTCATGGCCGGGCTATACAGGGGCGCGCGGGTTGCGGAAAGGGGTCAGGCGCGGCCCCTTGCGCGCCGGAATTCGCGCCACATGGCAAAGCCGCCGGCCCCGACGATGACCCCCGCCCCGGCCAGTGTCAGCGGATCGGGCCTTTCGGCAAAGACTGCGACGGCCAGGGTCAGGGCGAACAGCAGGCGGGTATAGCGGAAGGGGGCGACGGCCGACGCCTCGCCCGCGCGGGTGGCGCGGACCATCATCGCATAGCCCAGCACGCCAGACAGGGCCGCGACGGCAAAGCCTGCGGCCCCCGCCCCATCGGGCAGGGCAAACCGCTCGCCCTGCGCGGCAGCCAGCACCAGGCCGCCGGGCACCATCACCCCATAGGCCGATGCCGACAGCAGGTGCGAGCGCACCGCCCGCGGCATCCGCCGCGTCGCCAGATCGCGCAGCGCCAGCCCCGCCACCGCGATCAGCGCCAGCAGCGAGGCGGGCTGGAACCCGGCCGCGCCGGGCCGGACGATCAGCAGGACGCCGGCAAATCCCGCCAGGATCGCCGCCCAGCGCCGCCAGCCGACCCGTTCGCCCAGAAACAGCGCCGCCCCCAGCACCAGCGCCAGCGGCAGCGCCTGCAGGATCGCCGAGGCCGAGGCGAGATCGGACAGCGACAGCGCCGAGACAAAGCACAAGGTGCCCAGCAGCTCGCCCATATTGCGCAGCACCACGACCGGGCGCAGCAGGTCGCGGGTCAGCAGCCGTCCGCCCTGGCGCACCAGCAGCATCCAGAACACCGCCAGCCCGCAGGCCCCGATGACGGCGACGATCTGGCCGGGGCCGATGCCAGCGCCCAGGAACTTGATCGCCGCATCCTCGATCGCGAACATCGCCATGGCCCCGGTCATCCAGCCCGCGGCGCGCAGGTTGCCGCGGTCCGCGCGCGGGGCGGCGATGGAAGGGGTGGTGGCCATGACCGCGGCGATGCTAGAGTCGGCGCGTGTCGTCAAGCCGGAAAGGACAGGCCATGAAGTTCCGCGTCGAGGACATGAGCTGCGGCCATTGCACCGCCGCCATCGAAAAGGCCGTCGCCGAGGCTGGCGGCAGCGCCGCCGCCGATCTGGCCGCCAAGACCGTGACGGTCGAGAATATCGGCGCGGCCCGCGCCGCCGAGGTCATCACCGCCGCCGGCTATACCCCGCAGCCGCTGGACTGACCCGGACCCGCTGCTGACAGCGAACCTGCCCGGCAGGGCAGGCACCCCTTGCAGACCGCCCGCGCGCAAGCGCAGCCCTGCCTGCGCGGGACTGCCGTTGGCCCGCCATGACAGGCGCGGCTCACCCGGCCCCTGCGCCCCAGGATGCCGCCTCGATCCGTTCGATCAGCGCCGGCAGTTCGCCGATCCGTCCCAGCCGGTGAAAGCGAGGGTGGTCCGGGTCGTCCGCATGCTCATGCACCCAGCCCAGCGCCGCGGGGATCAGCACGCCGTGACCGCCGATCTCGATCACCGGCAGCACGTCCGAACGCATCGCATTCCCGGCCATCAGGAAATCCTGCGGCGCAACCTGCGCCCGGCACAGGGCGGCGGCATAGGTTGCCGGGGTCTTGTGCTGCACGATCTCGACCCGGTCGAACGCCTCGGCCAGGCCCGAGCTTGCCAGCTTGCGTTCCTGGTCCAGCACGTCGCCCTTGGTGATCAGGATCAGCCGCCGCCCCTGCAGCCGCGCCAGCGTCTCGGCCACGCCGGGCAGCAGGTGGACGGGATGGCGCAGCATCTCCTGCCCCAGCGCCAGCAGGCGGGCGATCGTCCCGCCCGGAACGGCGTTGCCGGTCAGCTCCAGCGCGGTCTGGATCATCGACAGGGTGAAAGCCTTGACGCCATAGCCGTAGATTTCAAGGTTGCGGATCTGCGTGTCGTGCAGCCGCGCCCGGATCGTTCCGGCCTCGGCATGGTCCGACAGGAGGCGGACGAAATCGTCCTGGGTCAGGTGAAAGAACGCCTCGTTCTCCCACAATGTGTCATCCGCATCGAGACCGATCGTCAGCATGGGCGCCGCCCTAAGGCCCCCGTCTGCCGGGTGCAACCGGCAAGGGACCGATTCGTCCCCTCACGGGGCGCCGATCATCATCTGGTGCACCGCCCGCGCCGGGGCACATCGCCTGCGGATTGCCGCAAAGCCGCCGATTTGCTAACCCGAGGCGAAGCACCAAGGACTGCCGCCAAGGCAGCCGAACCGGGGATGAGGAGCCTGACGCCATGCTGAAACCCGCCGTCGCCGTTGCCGCGGTCCTGCTGACCACGCCTTTTGCCGAGGCCGGCCCGATCGACAATGCCTGCATCCGGTCCGAACGCGGGGCGGCCAACCCGGCCCTGTGCGGCTGTATCCAGCAGGTGGCCGACATGACGCTGTCGCGCGCCGACCAGCGCCGCGCGGCCGGCTTTTTCCGCAACGCGCAGCAGGCGCAGGACGTGCGCATGTCCAAGCGCGACGCCGACAACCAGTTCTGGGCGCGCTACAAGACCTTTGCCGCCACGGCCGAGGCATATTGCGCCCGCTGATGGCGCGGCCTTCGCGCATCGTCGTGCTGACCGGCGCGGGGCTGTCTGCCGAAAGCGGCATTGCCACCTTCCGCGATTCGGGGGGCCTGTGGGAACGCCACCGGGTCGAGGATGTGGCGACGCCGCACGGCTTTGCCCGCGATCCGGGGCTGGTGCTGCGCTTTTACGATGCGCGCCGCGGCGCCGCCGCCGCCGCCCGCCCCAACGCGGCCCATCAGGCGCTGGCCCGGCTGAGCCTTGAGCCAGGCGTCACACTGATCACCCAGAACGTCGATGCCCTGCTGGACGCGGCCGGGGCGCGGGACGTGATCCACATGCACGGCCGGCTGGACAGCGCGCTTTGCGCGGCCTGCGGCCATCGTTGGCCGGCGCCGGCGGTCATGCCGCCTGGCATGGCCTGCCCCCGCTGCGCGGCCCCCAAGGCGCGCCCCGACATCGTGTGGTTCGGCGAGATGCCCTATCACATGGACCGGATCGAAAGGGCGCTGGAAGGGGCAGACCTGTTCGCGGCGATCGGCACATCGGGGCAGGTCTATCCGGCCGCCGGCTTTGTGGACCTGGCGCGCGAGATGGGTGCCGAAACGGTCGAGATGAACATCGAGGCGACGGCGCCGGGACGTTTCGACCGCTTCATCGCCGGTCCAGCCGGCACCACCGTTCCCGCCTGGGTTGACGCGCTGCTTGCCTGACAGCCGGTGCCCCCGCGACGGCTGAAGGCCGGCTTGCCGCTGCACGAATATCGGCCTTTTGCAGCCACGGGCCGCCATGCCCTCGTGGCGGCGCCCACCCTGCCCTGCTGCCCGCGGGTTGGGCCCGCCGGGGGGCGCCGTCACGCTGCTGTGGGTTGATTCGCCGCAGCGGTTTCGCTAGCGGAGTCCGCAAACCGATACGAGGGACCAGGCCATGAACCGCCGCCGGATGCTGATGCTGACCCTGCCGCTGCTGGCCGCGCCCAGTGCCCTGCTGGCCAAGAGCGCGCCTAAGGCGCCCCCCAAGAAGGGCGAGGGTTATGACCCCGCCCCGACCGAGGTGCCGATCCGCGACGGGTTCGAGGTCGGCTCGATCGTCGTGGTGTCGGACGACTATTATCTGTATCACGTCACGGCCCCCGGCCGGGCTGTCCGCTATGGCGTGGCCGTCGGCAAGGACGAGCTGGTGTGGAAGGGGCGCGCGCTGATCGGCCGCAAGGTCGAATGGCCGTCGTGGAAGCCGACGCCCGACATGATCAAGCGCAAGCCCGAACAATACAAGAAATACGAGGACGGCATGCCCGGCGGCCCCACCAACCCGCTGGGCGCGCGGGCGCTGTATCTTTACACCGCCAATGGCAACGACACGGCGATCCGCATTCACGGCACCACCGATCCGGGGTCGATCGGGCGCGCCGTCTCGAACGGCTGCATCCGCATGCGCAACGAGGCGGTGATGTCGCTGTTCGACCAGGTTCCCGTGGGAACGCCGGTCTACGTCTATTGATCCGTGCCGCTGACGACCTTCAGCCCCGCCGCGCTGGGTGATCTGGCGCGGGCGGGGTTCGATGACATCATCGACGCCCGCTCGCCGGCCGAATTCGCCGACGACCACCTGCCCGGCGCGATCAACCTGCCGGTGCTGGACGATGCCCAGCGGGCCGAGGTCGGCACCATCTACCGGCAGGTCGCACCCTTTCAGGCGCGCAAGATCGGCGGCGCGCTGGCGGCGGCGAACATCGCCTCCCATGTCGCCGGCCCGCTGTCGGACCGGAACGGGGGCTGGCGGCCGATGGTCTATTGCTGGCGCGGCGGGCAGCGTTCGGGCTCCTTCGCCACCATCCTTGACCAGATCGGCTGGCGCGTGGCGCGGCTGGATGGCGGGTGGAAGGCATGGCGCGCCCTGGTGGTGCAGCAGGTGGACCAGATCGGCCCGCCTGCGCCGCTGCTGGTGCTGGACGGCAACACCGGCTCGGCCAAGACGGAGATCCTCCACCGTCTTGGCCGCCGGGGGGTGCAGGTCATCGACCTTGAAGGGCTGGCCAACCATCGGGGCAGCCTGTTCGGCGCGATGCCGGGCGGCCAGCCGCCGCAGAAGCTGTTCGAAAGCCGCCTCGCCATGCGGCTGGCCGCGCTGGACCCGCAAAGACCCGTGGTGATCGAGGCGGAAAGCTCGCGCATCGGCGATCTGACCGTGCCGCGCGCCGTCTGGAAAGCGCTGATTACCGCCCCCCGCCTGCGGATCGAGGTTCCGCTGGAGGCGCGCGCCGCCTATACGGCCGCCGCCTATGCCGAGGCAATCGCCCAGCCCGGACGGATGGAGGCGACGGTCGCCCGCCTGGCCGGCCTGCATCCGGCCGAGCGGATCGCCCGCTGGGGCGCGATGACGCGCGAGGCCGACTGGCCGAGGCTGGCAGCCGAACTGATGGCGCAGCATTACGACCCGCGCTATGGCCGGCAGCGGCTGCGCCACGCGGCGCTGGAACGCGCGGTCGTTTCCGTACCCGACCTGTCCGAAGCCGGGCTGGAGGGCGCAAGCGCAGCGGTCGAGGCTGCGATCGCGCGGATTTTTCCCTGAGCCTTTTCCGAGGGCGGCGGGTGCGGGCCGCTCAGGCCCGCATCGGCTCAGTTCGTGGCGCCGTGCCGATGGGCCGCGCCGTCATGGGTCATGGCGCCGTGATCATGGGCTGCGGGATTGTCCATCAGCCCCGCGCCGGCCGCCGGCCCGGCGCTGTTGTCGATCGTCACGGCCACCGGCAGGGTGCCGCAGTCGCCGAAATCGAGCCGCAGATCGACGGCCTGCCCCTGCATGACCGGCGCGCGCGCGCCCATCAGCATGATGTGATCGCCGCCGCGCTTGAGCTCATGCGAGCCGCCGGCCGGGATGGTCAGCCCATCGAGCGGCACCATCTTCATCACCCCGTCCTCCTCGCGGCTGGTATGCAGCGCGGGCCGGTCGAACCCGTCGGCGCCGATCCGTGACAGGGTGCAATCGGCGGGGCCGGCATTGGTGATGGTCATGAAGGCGGCGCCAGCCTCGGGGTTGTTGGACCGGGCATAGGCGCCGCTTGCCGAAAGGGGGGACTGTGCGGCGGGTGCCTCGGCGGCAGCAGGGGCGGCAGCAGCGGCGGCGGCGGCGGGCGGGGCGGCGGGCGCGGTCTGCGCCGATGCCGCCAGCGGCAGAAGGCCGGCCAGGATGGCGGTCAGGATGGGCTTGGACATGGGATGATCTCTCGTTCAGGCATGGGGGTATGATCTGCGGCTGCGGCTGCGGGCCCGGGGCGGCGGCCCCCTCGCCTGCGCTGCAGTGATCCGACGCGCCCCCGGCGTTACCCGCAGATCAGCGGAAAGCCGTTCGAACCGGCCCAGCAGGGCCGGGGCCGAGGGCGGCGGATGATCAAGACCCGCCAGGAAAGCCAGCGCCATGTCGGGGCAAAGCTGCGCCGCCTTGCCACCCGGATCGGCGCTGCCGCCGAGGATCACCGCCCCGCCCGAACACAGCACGGTCGCTGCCGCCGCGTCGGGCAGATGCCCCCGCGCCCGGCCCAGCGCAAGGCTGGTGGCAAGCACAAGGCAGACCAGGGCAAGACGGGTGATCATGGCCATCGCCCGCACCTTAGCGTCCGGCGGACCGGCCGCCAAGACGCCCGGCGGAACGACGAAAAGCCCCGCGCCCGGATACAGGGGCGGGGCCGCATGGAAAGGTCGTTCAGGCGGCCCTGCAGAAAGAACCGGCCCCTTGCGTCAGCCGATCAGCCAAGCAGGCGCGGTGTTCAGGCGCTGGCCAGCGCCGGCGCGGCGGCATCCGCCTTGGCAAGATCGCGCTTGATCTTGAGCGCGCGAGGGGACAGCTCGGCATCCTTGGCTTTGGCCAGGAAGGCATCCAGCCCGCCGCGATGATCAACCGAACGCAGCGCGGCCGCCGAGATGCGCAGCGAATAAGACTGGCCCAGCCGGTCCGAGATCAGCGTGACATCGTTGAGATTGGGCAGAAAGCGGCGGCGGGTCTTGTTGTTGGCGTGGCTGACGTTGTTGCCCGTCATCGGCCCCTTGCCGGTCAGTTCGCAGACGCGCGACATGATCGTGTTCCTTCGTTGCAGCGGCCGGCCCTGCTGCGGCCAGGGCCGGAAAATGAAAGGGCGCCGCGACGCAGCGCCCGGAAATCCGTTGCGTCTGGATAGTGCACCATCGCGCCGCTCGTCAAGGCCGAATCGCCCAGGGGCGGACGCGCCGCCCTTGGCAAGCGCGCCCCGCGCCAATACCACGGAACCTGCGCGCTCCGCCATGCCGCCCGTTTCGCCCCGATGCCCTGCCCGAGGCCTGCCATGCCCAACCGCCCCGATCACCGACCTGCCTGCCCCTCCGCGCCCCCCGCGCTGGCCGAAGGCGTGGCCGCAGGGGATCGCAGGGCGCTGGCCCGCGCGATCACCCTGGTCGAAAGCACGCGACCCGACCACCGCGCCCAGGCGGCGGCGATGCTGGCCGCCCTGCCGGCGCGGCAGGCGCTGCGGATCGGGCTGTCGGGCACGCCGGGGGTGGGCAAGTCCACCTTCATCGAAACATTCGGCCTGATGCTGACGGGGCTGGGGCTGCGCCTGGCGGTGCTGGCGGTTGATCCCAGCTCGGCCCGCTCGGGCGGCTCGATCCTGGGCGACAAGACCCGGATGGAGCGGCTGGCCCGCGAACCGCGCGCCTATATCCGCCCCTCGCCCAGCCGGGCCGAACTGGGCGGCGTCGCCCGCCGCACGCGCGAGACGGTGCGCCTGGCCGAGGCGGCCGGATTTGACGTGATCCTGATCGAGACGGTCGGCGTCGGCCAGTCCGAGACGCTGGTCGCCGAGATGTCCGACCTCTTCGTGCTGCTGCTGGCCCCGGCCGGCGGGGATGAACTGCAGGGCGTCAAGCGCGGCATCATGGAAATGGCCGACCTGATCCTTGTCAACAAGGCCGACGGGGAACTGCGTCCTGCGGCGCTGCGCACGGTGGCGGACTATGCCGGTGCGCTGAGGCTGCTGCGCAAGCGCCCGCAGGACCCGCCCGGATTTCCCAAGGCGATGCCCGTCTCGGCGATCGAGGGCGGGGGGCTGGAAGCGGTATGGGCCGAGATGCAGGCCCTGCACGGCTGGCGGCAGGCCCGCGGCCTTGTGGACAGCCGCCGCGCCGGCCAGGCGCGCGAGTGGTTCCTGGCCGAGGTGCGCGCAGGGCTGCTTGCCCGGCTGGAACGCGACCCTGCCGCAGGGATGCTGGCGCGGCTGGGATCGCAGGTGGAAGAGGGCCGGGCCGATCCCGTGGCTGCGGCTGCCGAACTGCTGGCCGCGCTGGAGTGACGGGCCCAGGGCAGCTTGCGGCGACGGCCGGCCTTGCGCCGTCCGTCGCGCGTCCTGCTGCCCGGGCAGGCGGCGCAGGCGGCCCCGCCGGCCAGCCCGGCGCAAGGGCGCGGGGGCGACAGCAGCCGACCGCGAAGCAGCAGGCCGGTCCCCAGGTGGCGCCGCCTCGGCGGTGGGGCGGGCACGAAATAAACGCCCGGCCAGCGGCTGCATGGGCTGGCCGGTCTGCTAGGATCGCCCCATGGACCCGATGCCCGCCCTCCCGCTGTTCACCCTGCCCGATGCCGCGACGCTGCACGCGGCCCTGCTTCGCCGTGATGCGGCCTATGAGGGCCGCGCCTGGGTCGGCGTCACCACCACCGGCATCTTCTGCCGGCTGACCTGCCCCGCGCGCAAGCCGCGGCCGGAACACTGCCGCTGGTTCGACAGCCCGGCGGCTGCCATCGGCGCGGGGTTCCGCCCCTGCCGCCGCTGCCACCCTGTGGGGCCGGAGGTCGCCGGCAACCCCGCCGTCCAGCGGCTTCTGTCCCTGCTGGACGAGGAGCCGGCCCGCCGCTGGACCGAGGCGGATGTCGGGGCGCTGGGGCTGGACCCCTCGACGATCCGGCGCGCCTTCCGCCGCCATTTCGGGATGACGTTCCTTGATCTGGCGCGCCAGGCCCGCCTGCGCGAAGGGATGCGCGGCCTTGCCGCAGGCGGTGCGGTCATCGCGGCGCAGCTGGACGCGGGCTTTGACAGCGCAAGCGGGTTCCGCGACGCCTTTGCGCGGCTGTTCGGCCATGCGCCCGCCGCCATGACGCGCGGCCAGCCGCTGCTGCTGGCGGACTGGATCGATACGCCGCTGGGCGGAATGATCGTCATCGCAGACGCCGATAGCCTGCATCTGCTCGAGTTCACCGACCGCAAGGCGCTGGGGCTGGGGCTGCGCCGCCTGTCGGCGGCCGTCCGGGGCCGGATCGGGCTGGGCCGCACCGCCGTCACCGACGCGGCCGAGGCCCAGCTCGGCCGCTATTTCGCCGCGCAGCCGGGCGGCTTCGACCTGCCGCTGACGCTGCACGGCACGCCCTTCCTGCGCACGGTCTGGGCCGAGCTGCAGCGCATCCCCCCTGGCGCGACGATCAGCTATGGCGAACTGGCTGCGCGGATCGGGCGGCCGGCTGCGGCGCGGGCCGTGGCACGGGCGAACGGCGCGAACCGGATCGCCATCGTGATCCCCTGCCACCGTGTCATCGGCGCTGACGGCACGCTGACGGGCTATGCCGGCGGGCTGTGGCGCAAGCAGGCGCTGATCGGGATCGAATGCGAACTTGCCCGCCGGGCCGGCTGACCGGGGCCGGCCCGGCTTGCCTGCGGGGCGGCCCTGCCCTAGCCTTGGGCGCGATTTCTCTCCAAGGTGCGCGATGAACCGACGCCACGCCCTGCTGATCCTTGCCGCGGCCGCCCTGCCCGCGCCGCTGGCCGAGGCTGCGCCGGCCGCGCCCCGCCGCGGGCTGGCGCTGATGATGGTGGAGCGGCCGGGCTGCCCCTGGTGCGCGGCCTGGCGGCGCGAGATCCTGCCCTCCTATGCCGCTCAGGCCGCGGGCCGCCGCCTGCCGCTGTCATTCGTGTCGCTGGACGGCCCTTGGCCGGACGGGCTGGCGCTGGCCCGCGCCCCGCGCGTCACGCCAACCTTCCTTCTGCTGAGGGGCGGGATCGAGATCGCGCGCATCGAGGGATATGCCGGCCCCGCCCGCTTCTGGCCCGAGATCGATTCCCTGCTGCCCCGCGGCTGAGTGCGCCCTTGGCAGGGCTGCGCGGGCTGGGGTAAGGGGCATGTGCATTGCGCGCCTGCGCCGAAAGGACATTCCATGCACGATATCCGCCTTATCCGCGACGATCCGGCCGGCTTTGACGCCGCGCTTGCGCGCCGGGGGCTGGCGCCGATGTCCTCGGAAATCCTTGCGCTTGACGCCGAGCGCCGCGCCCGTATCGCCGCCGCCGAGACGGCGCAGGCCGATCAGAACCGGGCCAGCAAGGAGGTCGGCGCCGCCAGGGCGCGGGGCGATGATGCCGCCTTCGACCAGCTGCGCGCCCTTGTCGCCGACAAGAAGGCCGAGATCGCCGCGATGCAGGCCGAGGCGGCCACGCTGGACGAACGGCTGCGCGATCTGCTGATGGGCATTCCCAACCTGCCTCTGCCGCAGGTTCCCGATGGCAGGGACGAGAACGACAATGTCGAGATCCGCCGCTGGGGCGAGCCGCGGCCGCTCGATTTCGCCCCCGCCGAACATTTCGAGATCGCCGGCGCCCGGGCGGGGCTGGACTTTGCCACGGCCGCCAAGCTGTCGGGGGCCCGCTTCGTGCTGCTGAGCGGGGCGGTCGCGCGCATCCACCGCGCGCTGGCGCAGTTCATGCTGGACCTGCATGCCGACCGCCACGGGCTGACGGAAACCTGGACCCCGGTCCTGGTCCTGCCCGAGATGATGGAGGGCACCGGCCAGCTGCCCAAATTCGGCGAGGACAGCTATCAGACGCGCGAGGGTTGGTGGCTGATCCCCACCGCCGAGGTGACGCTGACCAACACGGTGCATGGCGATCTGGTCGATCAGGCCAGCCTGCCGCGCCGGATGGTCGCCCTTTCCCAGTGCTTCCGGTCCGAGGCGGGCAGCGCCGGGCGCGACACCGCCGGCATGCTGCGCCAGCATCAGTTCGAAAAGGTGGAAATGGTTTCCATCACCGATGCCGATAGCGGGCTGGCCGAACATGAACGGATGACGAAATGCGCCGAGGCCGTGCTGGAGGCGCTGGAGCTGCCCTATCGCACGATCGTCCTGTGCACGGGCGACATGGGCTTTGGCGCGCGCATCACCCATGACATCGAGGTGTGGCTGCCCGGCCAGGGCCGCTATCGCGAGATTTCCTCGGTCAGCTATTGCGGCGATTTCCAGGGCCGGCGCATGAACGCCCGTTACCGCCCCGAGGGGGGCGGGCGGCCCGAATTCGTCCATACGCTGAACGGATCGGGGCTTGCCGTGGGGCGGACGCTGATCGCGGTGCTGGAAAACGGCCAGCAGGCGGACGGCTCGGTCGCGCTACCTGCGGTGCTCCATCCCTATCTGGGGGGGCGACTTCCCTGTCGGCGGATGGCAGGCTTGCCTGAGCGGGGCGCCGGCGCATGGCCGGCGGGCCGCAGCGGCGGGCCGCCGGATTTATGCAGATCCGGACGGACCCGGCAGGCGCGCCGAGTCGTTGAGGGGCCATGACCCTGCAAGGCCGAACCATCGCCGACAGCTTTGCCGCCGGATCCTTTGCGATCTCGGCGGTGCTGACTGCATTGCGCACCACCACCATCCGGCCCGAGCTGCATACCGGGCGCGTGTTCGACAATGGCGGGCTGTCCTTTGCCCTGCCCGACGATCCGCTGGGCAAGGCGGGCCTCAACCTGCTGGGCGTCGTGTCGCAGCCGTCCAATCCGGTCCTGTGGGCGCTGCTGGTGGCCGTGATCGTGGCGGTCGGCGCCCATATGCTGAGCCGCATCCGCCAGCCGGTGCCGCCCGGCCGGGAATGGGCCGAAACCATCGCCATGATGCTTGCCGCGATATGGCCCTGGCTGTTGAACCCGATGCCGTTGCCGGGGCTGGTTCTGGCCGCGCTGTCTGCCGGGCTGCTGACCCAGGGCGTGATGCCGCAGGCGGGGGGAACGCGGCGCGACGGGGGGGCGATCTGCCCGTCGCATTCATCGCGGGCTGGCTGCTGGTCGCAGCCACCTCGGCCCTGGGCATGTATGTGCATTTCCGGCTGGGCGTCGGGCTGGAGCGGGCCGTGCTGATCGGCCTGCTGGTGACGGCCTTGCTGGGCGCCTGGGGGCAGCTGCGCATGAACGGGGCGATCACATTTTCGCTTGCGATCATCTGGGCGATGATCGGCTTTGCCGCGACGACTGCGGGAACCAGCATCACCATTGCTACGGCCTGCGTGCTTGGCATTTCCGCCCTGGCCGTCGTGCTGGTGCGCGTCACCACCTGAGGGGATGACCGGGCAGGCGGCGCGGCGCCGGTCTGTTCGCGGGCCAGGCGGGGCCGGCACCCCTGCCATGCGCCTTCGTGCGGCTTGCCTTGGTCAGCGCATGGGGGCATTGCCGTATGACCCACCGGCGAGACAGTGCGCCGGATATCCGCTTCAGATTCGCGCCAGGGCGTCGCGCATGGCCCTGCCACGCTTCGGGCCATCTCAGAGGAACCGGCAGGAGCGTTATCGCGGCCTATTGCAGTGTCGGCAGGCCTCGCATAGGCTTTGCGATGGGACACCCCTCCCCAACGAGGGGCTTTTTAGCTGGAAGGCTAACCATGACCGACGTCACGACCCCGGCTGCGCGGCCGGCCAATCCGCGTTTTTCGTCTGGCCCCTGCGCCAAGATCCCCGGCTTTACCCTTGACATGCTGAACGATGCGCCGCTGGGCCGCTCGCACCGCGCCGCGGTGGGCAAGTCCAAGCTGGCGCAGGCGATCGAGCTGACCCGCGAGGTGCTGGGCGTTCCTGCCGACTACCGCATCGGCATCGTGCCCGGTTCTGACACTGGCGCGGTGGAAATGGCGATGTGGTCGCTGCTGGGTGCCCGCCCGGTCGAGATGCTGGCCTGGGAAAGCTTTGGCGAAGGCTGGGTCACGGACGCCGTGAAACAACTCAAGCTGGATGCGACCGTGAAGAAGGCCGACTACGGCCGCATCGTCGACTTTGCCACTGTCGATTTTGACAAGGACGTGGTGTTCACCTGGAATGGCACCACCTCGGGCGTGCGGGTGCCGAACGGCGATGCGATCCCGGCGGACCGCGCCGGGCTGATCATCTGCGACGCGACCAGCGCGGCGTTCGCGATGGACCTGCCGTGGGACAAGCTGGATGTCGTCACCTTCAGCTGGCAGAAGGTGCTGGGCGGCGAGGGCGCGCATGGCGTGCTGATCCTGTCGCCCCGTGCGGTCGAGCGGCTGGAAACCTATACCCCCGCCTGGCCGCTGCCCAAGATCTTTCGCATGACCAAGGGCGGCAAGCTGATCGAGGGCATCTTCAAGGGCGAGACGATCAACACCCCCTCGATGCTGTGCGTCGAGGATTACATCGTCGCGCTGAACTGGGCCAAATCCGTCGGCGGGCTGAAGGGCCTGATCGCCCGGGCCGAGGCCAACGCGCGCACCGTCTGGGATTTCTGCGCGGCGCGCGACTGGATCGCCAACCTTGCCGAGGACGCGGCGACGGCGTCCACCACCTCGGTCTGCCTGCGCTTCACCGATCCGGCGATCAAGGACGGCGAGGCCTTCGCCAAGGCGGTCGCCAAGCGGCTCGAGAAAGAGGGCGTGGGGCTGGACCTTGGCGCCTATCGCGATGCGCCGGCGGGTCTGCGGATCTGGTGCGGCTCGACCGTCGAACAGGCCGATGTCGCGGCGCTGCTGCCGTGGGTCGAGTGGGCCTATCGGGCGGAACTGGCCGCGCAGGCTTGATCTGCCCCAAGCGGGGGCCTTGCCCCCGCACCCCCAGGATATTTTCGGACCGAAGATGGGCGTGAGGCTGCGGCCCGCCTTTTCAGGAGATAATCGACATGGCACCCAAGGTTCTGGTTTCCGACGCGCTGAGCGAAACCGCCGTCCAGATCTTCCGCGATCGCGGGGTCGAGGTGGACTACATGCCCGATCTGGGCAAGGACAAGGACAGGCTGGCCGAGATCATCGGCAATTATGACGGGCTGGCGATCCGCTCGGCCACCAAGGTCACGGAAAAGCTGCTGGAAAGGGCCGGGCGGCTGAAGGTGATTGGCCGGGCCGGGATCGGCGTTGACAACGTGGACATCCCCGCGGCCTCGAAAAAGGGCGTGATCGTGATGAACACGCCTTTCGGCAACAGCGTCACCACCGCCGAACACGCCATCGCGCTGATGTTCGCGGTGGCCCGCCAGCTGCCCGAGGCATCGGTGTCCACCCATGCCGGCAAGTGGGAAAAGAACCGCTTCATGGGTGTCGAGCTGTTCAACAAGACACTGGGCGTGATCGGCGCGGGCAATATCGGCGGCATCGTCATCGACCGCGCCCGCGGGCTGCACATGAAGGTGCTGGCCTATGACCCCTTTCTGTCGGACGAGCGCGCCAAGGAGATGGGCGCGACCAAGGTCGAGCTGGACGAGCTGCTGGCCAAGGCCGATTTCATCACCCTGCATGTTCCGCTGACCGACAAGACGCGGGGCATCCTGTCGGCCGAGAACCTGGCCAGGACGAAAAAGGGCGTGCGCATCATCAACGCCGCCCGCGGCGGGCTGATCGACGAGGCGGCGCTGGCCGAGGCGCTGAAGTCGGGCCATGTCGCCGGCGCCGCGCTGGACGTGTTCGCGACCGAGCCGGCGACCGAAAGCCCGCTGTTCGGTCTGCCGAACGTCGTCGTGACCCCGCATCTGGGCGCCTCGACCACCGAGGCGCAGGAGAACGTCGCCCTGCAGGTGGCCGAGCAGATGTCGGACTATCTGCTGACCGGCGCGGTGCAGAACGCGCTGAACATGCCCAGCGTCACCGCCGAGGAGGCGGCCGTCATGGGTCCGTGGATCAAGCTGGCCGGGCATCTGGGCGCCTTCATCGGGCAGATGACCGACGAGCCGATCAAGGCGATCAACATTCTTTACGATGGCGTGGCGGCGACGATGAACATCAACGCCCTGAACGCCGCGGTGATCGCCGGGGTGATGAAGTCGGTGAACCCCGACGCCAACATGGTCTCGGCCCCGGTCGTGGCCAAGGAACGCGGCATCCAGATCGCTACCACGACGCAGGACAAGGCCGGCGTCTATGACGGCTATGTCAAGGTGACGATGGTGACGGGGGATCGCGAGCGGTCAATCGCGGGCACCGTGTTCAGCGATGGCAAGCCCCGTTTCATCCAGATCCGCGGCATCAATGTCGATGCCGAGATCGGGGCGCACATGATGTACACCCGCAACAAGGACGTGCCGGGTGTGATCGGCACGCTGGGCGTCACGCTGGGGGGCATGGGCGTCAACATGGCGAACTTCACGCTGGGCCGGGCGGCGAACGGGGGCGATGCCATCGCCATCACCTATCTGGACGAGCCGCTGCGCGAGGATGTGCGCCAGGCGCTGCTGGCGACCGGCAAGTTCGAACAGGTGCGCCCGCTGACCTTCGAGGTCTGAAGGGCGCGGAACCCGCCCTCGGCCGATCCTGTGGGCCGAGGGAGAGGCAAGGGAAACCGGCATGGCGATCTATGCGATCGGCGATATCCACGGGCATCTGGCGCTGCTGCAGGATGCGCATGAGCGCATCCGTGCCGACGGGGGCGAGGATGCACGGATCGTCCATGTCGGCGACCTGATCGACCGCGGCCCCGACAGCCGCGGGGTGATCGCCTGTCTGATGGACGGGCAGGCGCAGGGGCGGAACTGGATCGTCCTCAAGGGCAATCACGACCGCCAGCTTCCCAACTTCCTGCGCGATCCGGGCTGGATCGACCCTTGCGCGGCCGACCAGAGGAACTGGATCGCCCGCGACAGCGGGGCCGAGGCGACGCTTGCCTCCTATGGCGTGACGGCGGCGCGGGCCCGTCCGCTGTCGGCTGTCCATGCCGAGGCGCTGGAGGCCATCCCGGCCAGCCATGCCCGCTGGCTGGACGGGCTGCCCGCCTGGCACCTGACCCCGCAGGCGCTGTTCGTGCATGCCGGGATCAGGCCGGGCATCGACCTGCTGGCCCAGGCCCAGGACGACCTGCTGTGGATCAGGAAGCCCTTTCACCAGGACCGCCGCGATCACGGGGTGCTGGTGGTCCATGGCCACACGCCCGTGCGGCGGGCCACGCATTTCGGCAACCGGGTGGCCATCGACACCGGCGCGGCCATGGGCGGGCCGCTGACCGTCGCCCTGTTCGAGGAAGGCGGCGCCGCCTGGCTGATCGGGAAGGGCGGGCGCACGGCCCTGGCGCACTCGACAACAGCCTGAGCCGGGTTCAGAACAGCGCCATCCGTTCCTGGGAGGTACCCCCGATGGCGCATCATGCCGATCCGGCGCATCACAATCCGACAACGGGCGAAACGATCCGCAAGATATTCGTGGCGTCCAGCGGCAATCTGGTCGAGTGGTTCGACTTCTACCTTTACGCCTTCTTTTCGGTCTATTTCGCCAAGCAGTTCTTTGCAGGCGACCAGACGCAGGCGTTCCTCGCCTCGGCGGGGGTGATCCTGCTGTCGTTCTTCATGCGGCCCCTGGGCGGCTATGTGTTCGGCCGCATCGCCGACCGCTATGGGCGCAAGACCTCGATGGTGACATCGGTGCTGATGATGTCGGCCGGCTCGCTGCTGATGGCACTGCTGCCGACAACAGAACGGATCGGCGCCGCGGCACCGATCCTGCTGCTGCTGGTGCGCTGCCTGCAGGCCTTTTCAGTGGGCGGCGAATATGGCGCCACCGCAACCTACATGACCGAGGTTTCCCAGCGCGGGCGGCGCGGCTTCTATTCCTCGTTCCAGTATGTGACGCTGATCGGGGGGCAGCTGCTTGCCTCGCTGCTGGCGACGATCATGCAGCTGTTCATGACCACCGAGGAAATCACCGCCGGGGGATGGCGCTGGGCCTTTGTCGTGGGCGCGCTGATGGGGCTGGTCTCGCTGTGGCTGCGCCGTTCGCTGACGGAAACGCAATCGGACGCGGCCCGCACGAGCAAGGAGGCGGGGACGCTGCGCGGGGTGCTGCGCCATCCGCGCGCGGTGCTGGTGGTGCTGGGCATCACCTGCTTCGGCTCGCTGTCCTTCTATGCCTTCACGACCTACATGCAGAAATACCTCATCAACACGACAGGAATGGCCAAGCCGCAGGCGTCCAACATCATGACCCTGTGCCTGTTCATCTACATGTGCGCCCAGCCGCTGTTCGGCGCGCTGTCGGACCGGATCGGGCGCAAGGCGCAGATGCTGCTGTTCTCGGTCGGGATGGCGGTGGCGATGATCCCGGCCTATCGCTTTCTGGGCGCGAACCAGTCGCCGGCGATGGCGGTGCTGTGCATCACCGGGGTGATGATGATCATGTCGCTCTACACCTCGATCTCGGGCGTGCTGAAGGCCGAGATGTTCCCGCCCGAGGTGCGCGCGCTGGGCACGGGCTTTGTCTATGCGATCGGCAACGCCCTGTTCGGGGGCAGCGCCGAATATGTGGCGCTGTATTTCAAGCAGGCCGGGCATGAGAGCTATTTCTCGATCTACCTGACCGTCATGGCCATCGTCTGCCTGATCGCAGTGCTGTTCATGCGCGACAACCGCCGGCACGGCTTCTTCCGGCACGACTGATCCGGCCGGTCCGGCCGGACCCCGGCCGGGCCATGGCCCGCATCGCAACAGGCCGCATTTTCTGCATCTGCCGCGCCCTTGGGCGCCGCGGCCGGGCGGGTTGCAGTGGACTTTTCCGGGACGAGGCGTTACACGCCTGTAACGATCAGGGCAAAGATCATGCGCAGTGCGAAATACAACATCGGACAGGTCGTGCGTCACCGCGAACATCCGTTCCGCGGGGTCGTGTTCGACGTGGACCCTCAGTTCGCCAACACCGAAGAATGGTATCAGTCCATCCCCGAGGATTGCCGCCCGTCCAAGGACCAGCCCTATTACCACCTGTATGCGGAAACCGAGGCGACCTATTACGTCGCCTATGTCTCGGAACAGAACCTCGTTCCCGACCATTCGGGCGAACCGCTGGCCCATCCCGAACTGAACAGCCTGTTCGGAGAGTTCGCGGACGGCCGCTATCCGATGCAGCACGGCCTGAACTGACCCGCGGATGGACCCGCAGATCCTTGCGTTGCTGGTTCTGGCGGCCTCGGCGGCCGGATTCGTGGATGCGATCGCAGGGGGCGGCGGGCTGATCACCGTTCCGGTGCTGCTGATGGCGGGGCTGCCGCCCGATCAGGCGCTGGCGACGAACAAGGTTCAGGGCAGCGTGGGGGCGGCAACCGCCGCCCTTGCCTATGCCCGCTCCGGCCTGGTCGATCTGCGCCGGCAGACAAGGAGCGCGGGCCTGGCCTTTGCCGCGGGTCTGGCGGGGGCGCTGCTGGTGACGGCCCTGCCCGCCCAGGCGCTGCGGATCATGCTGCCGGTCGTGCTGATCGGGATCGCCTTGTTCTTTGCCTTCAAGCCGGGGCTGAACGATCTGGACCGCGCGGCAAGGCTGTCGCCGGCCGCGTTCGCCCTGACGGTGGTGCCGGCCATCGGCTTTTATGACGGGCTGATCGGGCCGGGCGCGGGGGCGTTCTACATGCTGGCCTTTGTCGCGCTGGCGGGGTTCGGCATCCTCAAGGCGACGGCGCATACCAAGCTGCTGAACTTTGCGTCCAACATCGGCGGGCTGACCGCCTTTGCCCTGACCGGGCACCCGCTATGGGCCGCCGGCCTGCTGATGGGGGCGGGGCAGATGCTGGGCGCCTGGCTGGGCAGCCGCCTGGCCATGCGCATCGGCGCGCGCGTGATCAAGCCGCTGCTGGTCGTGACCTCGACGGCGCTGGCCCTGCGGCTGCTGTGGCAGATGATCTGAGCGCGCCCTTCAGCGCGCCGGACTGAAACCATCCGCCAGCCGCAGCGCGCCGACCTCGACCCCGCGGCAGTTGCGCAGCGGATCGGTCAGACAGGCTCCCACGACCGGATGATCGGGGGCCAGCAGGCCGTGGCGCACCAGCAGCGCCGTGATCGCCGCCTCGGATGCGCGCGTCGCCCCGTCCACGATCTTGAGCGCGATGCCCATGCCCCGCGCAGGCGCGATGGCGACAAAGACGCCCTCGGCCCCGGTCTTGACGGCGACCTGCCCGCCCATCGCCCGCATCAGGTTGGTGCAGGCGCGCCCCTCGCCCGCGACCAGGGCGGGATGGGCCGCCATCGCGCGGGTCAGGCGCGCCATCGCGCTGCGGCGCAGGCCGCCCCTGTCCGCGTTCACGGGCCCGCCCCCATCCTCGGCGCCGGCAAAGCGCGCCATCGCACGCGCCAGCCCCGCAACCGAGGTGGCGAAATTGGGGGCCGAGCAGCCGTCGATGCCGTAGCCCGGCGACGGCTCGCCCGTCACCGCCTCGAAGGCGGCGCGGATGGATTGCTGGAGCGGATGGTCCGGCTGGTGGTATTCGGGACCGGCGCCGTGATGGCGCGTCCAGGTCAGAAAGCCGGCATGCTTGCCCGAGCAGTTGTTGTGCAGCTGGCACGGGCTTTCATCCGAACAGATCAGCAGCCGGCTTTCCGCAGGATCGGGCGGCATATGCGCGCCGCAGCGCAGATCCCCCTCGGCCATGCCCAGACCGTCCAGCCAGGCCGCGACGCGCTGCACATGGATGCGCGCGCCCTGATGCGATGCGCAGGCCAGCGCCAGATGTTCGTCCGTCAGCCCCGCCGCATCGGCGGCGCCGCTTTCCACCAGCGGCAGCGCTTGGATCATCTTGCATGAGGAACGCGGAAAGATGACCGTGCCCGGCTCGCCCCAGGATTCCACCATGCCGCCGCGATCCCAGACGACGGCATGGCCGCGATGGGCGCTTTCCAGCATGTCGCCGCGCCAAAGCTCGATCAGTTCGGCAGCGGGCATGGGGGCGACTCCTTTGACAAATGCGCGATTTTCCGGTCGCGGGGGTTTTGCCACGCAGCGGTTTCCGGTTAACTAGGCCATATCCGGTCCCAAGACCACCGACCCGTGACAACCCGGCCCCAACCGGGGGAAAGCAGAAGGCATCGAGCATGACGAGACCCATTCTTCACCTTGGCGCCGTTGCCGCAATGCTGGCGGCGCTGGCCTCGCCCGCATTGGCAGCCGAACCCAAGGTTCTGGGCAGCGAGGGTGACTGGACCGCCTTTGCCGGCAGCGATCCCAAGGAATGCTGGGCCGTCTCGCCCCCTAAATCCAGCAAGAACACCGATGCCGAGGGCAACCCCAAGGATGTCACCCGCAGCGACATCCGCCTGTATGTCGCCTATCGGCCCGGCCAGAATGGCGAGATCTCGTTCCAAGGCGGCTATCCCTTTGCCCCCGACTCGACGGTCGATGTCACCATCGGCAGCGGCAAGTTCAAGCTGTTCACCGAGGGCGAGAACGCCTGGACCGGATCGCCGGACGAGGATGCCAAGCTGATCGCGGCCCTGCGCGGCGGGTCCGAGGCGGTGATCGCCGGCCGTTCGGCGCGCGGCACGCGCACCAGCGACACGTTCTCGCTCAAGGGCATCACCGCGATGACCAACAAGGCGCGCGAAAGCTGCAAGTAATCGCTGCTGCCTGCGGGCGGTGGTTGTCATAGCATCGGGGCCGCCCCATCTGTGGGCGGCCCGCATCGTTTACGATGGACCCTCTCATGAACCCGCCCCTTCCCGCCGACACCGCCCCTGCTCCGCTGGCAAGCGCCCCGATCATGCAGGATGTGCTGACGATCCCGCGCAGCCTGCCGCAGGCGGGGCGGGTCAACCTTGTCGGCCTGACGCGCGAGCAGCTGCGCGCCGCCCTGACCCAGGCAGGCACGCCGGAACGGCAGGCGCGGATGCGCGTCGGGCAGATCTGGCAATGGCTTTATCACTGGGGCGTGCGCGATTTCGCGCAGATGACGAACCTGGCCAAGGATTACCGCGCCTTTCTGACCGAACGGTTCGAGATCGCGGTCCCCGAGGTTGTCACCCGCCAGATCAGCGAGGATGGCACCCGCAAGTATTTGCTGCGCATCGCCGGCGGGCATGAGGTGGAAACCGTCTATATCCCCGAGGAAGGCCGCGGGACGCTGTGCGTGTCAAGCCAGGTCGGCTGCACGCTGACCTGTTCCTTCTGCCATACCGGCACGCAGAAGCTGGTGCGCAACCTGACGGCCGGCGAGATCGTGGGCCAGCTGATGCTGGCACGCGACGATCTGGGCGAATGGCCCCAGCCGGGTGCGCCGCGCGATGAAACCCGGCTGGTCAGCAACCTCGTCCTGATGGGCATGGGCGAGCCGCTCTACAATTTCGACAATGTGCGCGACGCCATGGCGGTGGTGATGGACGGCGAGGGGCTGAGCCTGTCGCGCCGGCGCATCACCCTGTCCACATCCGGCGTGGTGCCCGAGATCGCCCGCACCGCTACCGAGATCGGCTGCCAGCTTGCCGTGTCCTTCCACGCCACGACCGATCCGGTCCGCGACCGGCTGGTGCCGATCAACAAACGCTGGAACATCGACCAGCTGCTGGGCGCGCTGCGCGACTATCCGCGCCTGTCCAACAGCGAGCGCATCACCTTTGAATATGTGATGCTGGACGGCGTGAACGACAGCGACGAGGACGCCCGCCGGCTGATCCGCCTGATCCGCGGCATCCCCGCCAAGATCAACCTGATCCCCTTCAACGAATGGCCGGGCGCGCCCTATCGGCGCTCGTCCTGGGACCGGATCGAGGCCTTTGCCGACATCATCTACAAGGCCGGCTATGCCTCGCCCATCCGCACCCCGCGGGGCGAGGACATCATGGCCGCCTGCGGGCAGCTGAAATCGGCGACCGAGCGGGGCCGCAAGTCGGCGCGCGATGTCGCGGCCGAAGCGGGGCTGTAAGGGGCGGCCCCCGCGGGACATCCCGCCCGGAACGAGGGTCAGCCGAGCCTGCCCGCGACCAGATCGGCAATCGCCAGCGAGGCGGTCAGCCCCGGGCTTTCGATGCCGAAAAGATTGACAAGACCTTCGATGCCATGCGCCTCGGGTCCGTCGATGCGAAAATCGGCGGCGGGCTGGCCGGGGCCGCTGATCTTGGGGCGGATGCCGCAATAGGTCGGGGCCAGCGCGTCGGCGGGCAGGCCGGGCCAATAGCGGCGGATCTCGGTTTCGAAATGGGCGCGGCGCGAGGGGTTCACGCGGTAGTCGATGGATTGGATCCATTCGACATCGGGGCCGAACCGCATCGCCCCGCCAAGATCCAGCGTCAGATGAACGCCAAGGCCGCCGGGTTCGGGCACCGGATAGATCAGGCGTGAAAACGCCGCCCGCCCCGGCGCGGCGTAATAGCTGCCCCGCGCATAGAGGGTCTGGGGAACATGAGCGGGGTCCAGCCCCTCAATGCTCGCCGCAACCGCCGATGCCCACAGCCCGGCCGCATTCACCACGCTGTCCGCGCCCAGGGCAAAGGCCTCGCCCTCGGCCAGGGTATGCACGACAAAGCCCCTGCCGTCCCGCTCGATCCGCGCCACGCTGGTGCCCAGCGACAGCATGGCGCCCGCGGCCTCGGCATCGGCCAGCAGCGAGGCCATCAGCGCATGACTGTCCACGATTCCGGTTTCGGGCGATAGCAGCGCGGCATGGCAGGCCAGTGCCGGCTCCATCGCTTGCGCCTGCGCGGCGCTCAGCGGTTGCAGGGCGACGCCGTTCGCCCCGGCCCCGTCGCGGATGGCGTCGAGCGTCGCCACCTGCGCGGCCGAGGTCGCCACGACCAGCTTGCCGCAGCGGCGATGCGGAACTTGGCGGGCGGCGGCATAATCATACAGCATCCTGCGGCCCGCGACGCACAGCCGCGCCTTGAGACTGCCCGCCGGATAATAGATCCCGGCATGGATCACCTCGGAATTGCGCGCGCTCGTCTCGGTTCCGATCGCGGCGGCACGTTCGACGATCACCACCTCGGCCCCGCGCAGGGCCAGCGCGCGGGCCGCGGCCAGGCCCACGACACCCGCGCCGATCACGATGCAGCCGACCCGGTCCATCCAAGTTCTCCCGCACTGCGCGCCGACATGAAAACGGCCTGCCCGCAGGCAGGCCGCAAGCCATTGGCCGTAGGATCGCCCCCTCAGCGGGGCGCGATCATCATCACCATCTGCCGGCCTTCCAGCTTGGGCATGGATTCGACCTTGCCCGCCTCGCCGACGTCATCGCGAACGCGGTTGAGCAGTTCGACCCCAAGCTGCTGGTGCGCCATCTCGCGCCCGCGGAAGCGGAGAGTGATCTTTACCTTGTCGCCCTCCTCCAGGAACTTCATCACCGAACGCATCTTGACATCATAGTCATGGGTATCGGTTCCGGGACGGAACTTGATCTCCTTGATCTCGATCGTCTTCTGCTTCTTGCGGGCCTCTGCCTCACGCTTCTGCTGTTCGTACTTGAACTTGCCCAAGTCCATGATCTTGCAGACCGGCGGCACGGCGTTGGGCGAAATCTCGACCAGATCAAGTCCGGCCTCTTCTGCCATGGCGATCCCGCGGGCAGGTGTCACGACCCCGACATTCTCGCCATCAGCGCCGATCAGGCGGATTTCGGGAACGCGGATGCGTTCATTGGTACGGGGGCCGGTATCGCGGGTGGGCGGAGCGTTGTGCGGGCGGCGAGCTATGGGCGTGGTCCTTTGATGGTTGGAAACCTTGCAGCCGAGATAATAAAATGCCGTGCCGGTTTCAACTGCGATCAGGCAGGGCACGGCATGCCGGCCGGCTTTTCGCCTGCCTTTTCGACGACTTTCCGCGCGGCCGGCGCTATGCGATAGGAAAGCCGGCCGGCCGGGCCGATCTTTGGTGGAGCATGGTGATGTCGCGTCTTGCAACGATGATTCTGGTGATCGTCCTGATGCTGGCCGGGGTGTGGCTGTGGGAATCAAGGGCGCATATGCCGCTGCTGGCCGGCGCGCCGTCCCTGCCGGCGCCCCCATCCCCCGCCCCCCTGGCGCCCCCCTCCCCCGCAGTGCCGGCCGAGGCCGCCGATGCGGCGGGCGAGGCTGCCGACGCTGCCGCCGATGCCGCCGCCATCGCCGCTGATGCCGCGGCCGAGGCCGCCATCGCGGCCGCGGACAGCGCCGCCGACGCCGCCGCCGATGCCGCGCGCGGGGCCGATGCGGGCAATGCCGCCCGTGCCGTTGCCGCCTCAAGGCAGGCGGGCGCGGCCGCCGATGCCGCCGCCGATGCCACGCGCGAGGTTGCCGGCGCCCTGCGGGGCGGCGGCGGTGACACCCTCCTTCTCAGCCCGCAGGGTTATGATCCGGCGGCGGTCGAGGCGATGATCGCGGCCAGTAGCCTTGATCCCGCTCGCAAGGATGGCCTGCTGGCGGCCCTGCGCGGCGCCGCCGGCGATCCGCAGCGCCTGCAGGAGGCGCTTGGCCAGGTGAGGGCGGCGCTGCAGTGACCCAGCCCCAGCCGATGATCCGCCCCAGTCCCGCCGATCCGCAGGGGCTGATCGAACCCCCGCAGGCGCCCCCCCAGGCCGCCCCGCCGGCCCAGCCCGTTGCGCCCGTCCCGCTGGACAGCTTTCTTGCGCAGCCGGGCGATCATCTGGCGCCCGGCCCCATCGCCATCATCCTGATCGAGGACGAGGTCGAGATCGCCTCGACCCTGGCCCATCACATGCAGCTGGGCTTTCGCAAGATCCTTGCGCTGTCGCCGCAACCGCTGACCGCGAATCAGAAGCCGTCGGATCCCAAGGGGCGGGTTCTGAACCTGCTGTTCGATTCGCGCCGGCCTGGTGCGCATGTGCGCGCCGTCAACACGGTCATCGGCAAGCTGCCCGCGGACAGCTGGATCTATTACGGCTACAATGCCGAATACCTGTTCTATCCGTTTTCCGAAACGCGCACGATCGGCGAGATGCTGGCCTTTCACGCCGAGGAACGGCGGCGGGCCATGCTGACCTATGTCATCGATCTTTATGCCCCCGACCTGAACCGCCACCCCGATGCCGTCAGTGTGGGCGAGGCGATGTTCGACCGCTCGGGCTATTACGCGCTCGGCCGGTCCGACCGGCAGGGCGGCAGGCGGGAACGGCAGCTGGACTTCTTTGGCGGCCTGCGCTGGCGGTTCGAGGAACACCTGCCCCCCGACCGCCGCCGCATCGACCGCATCGCCATCTTCCGCACCGAGGCAGGGCTGCGCCTGCTGCCCGATCACCGCCTTTCGGTCGAGGAAATGAACACCTACGCCTGTCCCTGGCACAACAACCTGACGGCGGCGGTCGCCTCGTTCCGGGTGGCCAAGGCGCTGGCCCGCAACCCCGGCTCGCGCACGCAGATCCGCTCGTTCACCTGGCGCGGCTCTCATCCGTTCCGCTGGAACTCGCACCAGCTGATGGAACTGGGGCTGATGGAACCGGGCCAGTGGTTCTAGCCTGAACGCGCCGCCCTGACATCGGCCAGGCGGATTGCCGCGGCGCTCTTGCGATAAACGGCCGCCCGATGTTACATCGGGGGCCGATCACCCTTTCCGGCGCTTGCCGGCCCCGCAACCGGAACGAACAGGCAGGCGCAGCCCCATGGCCATGGAACAGACCCGCTTCGACAAGGGCGACCTGCTGGCCTGTGCGCGGGGCGAGCTTTTCGGCCCCGGCAATGCCCAGCTGCCCGAGCCGCCGATGCTGATGATGGACCGCATCACCGACATCAGCGAGGATCGCGGCGCCCATGGCAAGGGCCATGTCGTGGCCGAGTTCGACATCACGCCCGATCTGTGGTTCTTTGCCTGCCATTTCCCCGGCAACCCCATCATGCCCGGCTGCCTCGGCCTTGACGGTCTGTGGCAGCTGACCGGGTTCAACCTTGGCTGGCGGGGATGGAAAGGGCGCGGCTATGCCCTTGGGGTCGGCGAGGTCAAGCTGACCGGCATGGTCCGGCCCGACCGCAGGATGCTGACCTACAGGGTCGATTTTACCAAGGCCGTGCAGACCCGCCGCCTGACGATGGGCGTCGCCGACGGCATCGTCGAGGCCGATGGCGAGGTCATCTATCAGGTCAAGGACATGAAGGTCGCTCTTTCAGAGAGCTGACCCGCAAGGAGGCTGCCATGCGCCGCGTCGTCATCACCGGGCTGGGCATCGTCTCGCCCATCGGCAACAACGCAGGCGAGGTCACCGACAGCCTGCGGCAGGGTCGTTCGGGGATCGTGTTCGCGCCCGATCATGCTGAACACGGCTTTCGCAGTCAGGTCGAGGGCCGCCCGACCATCGACATCGCCGCCCATGTGGACAAGCGCGACCTGCGCTTCATGGGCGAGGGGGCGGCCTGGAACTTCATCGCGATGCAGCAGGCGGTGGCCGACAGCGGGCTGGAGCCGGGCGAGGTGTCGAACCCGCGCACCGGGCTGATCATGGGGTCGGGCGGGCCGTCCACCGCCAATTTCTTCCAGGCGCATCAGACGGTGATCGAAAAGGGCGCGCCCAAGCGGATGGGGCCGTTCATGGTCACCCGCTGCATGTCCTCGACCAACTCGGCCACGCTGGCGACGCCCTTTGCGATCAAGGGGGTGAACTATTCGATCACCTCGGCCTGCTCGACCAGCGCCCATTGCATCGGCAACGGGGTCGAATTGATCCAGATGGGCAAGCAGGACGTGGTCTTTGCGGGGGGCGGCGAGGAGCTGGACTGGACGCTGTCCTGCCTGTTCGACGCCATGGGGGCCATGTCCTCGAAATACAACGACACGCCGCAGACGGCGAGCCGCCCGTTCGACGCGACGCGCGACGGTTTCGTCATCGCCGGCGGCGGCGGGGTCGTCGTGCTTGAGGAACTGGACCACGCCCTGGCCCGCGGCGCGCGCATCTATGCCGAGGTGACGGGCTATGGCGCGACCTCGGACGGCCATGACATGGTCGCGCCCTCGGGCGAGGGGGGCGAGCGTTCGATGCGGCTGGCGCTGTCCACCCTGCCCGAAGGGCGGCAGATCAGCTATGTGAACGCGCACGGCACCTCGACCCAGGCGGGCGACGTGACCGAGATCGAGGCCCTGCGCCGCGTCTTTGGCGAGGGGCGCGTGCCGCCGGTGTCGTCCACCAAGGCCCTGACCGGCCACAGCCTGGGCGCGACCGGCGTGCATGAGGCGATCTATTGCCTGCTGATGATGCAGCACGGCTTCATCGCGGCATCGGCCAACATCACCCAGCTTGATCCCGCCATCCATCCGGGTGAAATCGCGCAAAGCCGCATCGACGACGTGGCCTTTGACAGCGTGCTGTCCAACAGCTTCGGCTTTGGCGGCACCAACGCCACGCTGGTCATGTCGAGGTTCCAGAGGTGACAATGCTGCTGCAGGGCAAACGCGCGCTTGTCATGGGCGTGGCCAATGACCGCTCCATCGCCTGGGGCATCGCCAGGGCGCTGGCCGCGCAAGGGGCCGAGCTGGCCTTCAGCTATCAGGGCGAGGCGTTCGGCAAGCGCGTCGAGCCGCTGGCCGCATCGCTTGGCTCGGACGTTCTGGTGGACGTGGACGTGACCGACGACGCCTCTCTGGACAGGGCCTTTGCGGCGCTGGCGGAACGCTGGGGGCATCTCGACATCCTCGTTCACGCCATCGCCTTTTCCAGCAAGGATGAGCTGACCGGCCGGTTCGTCGATACCAGCCGGGCGAACTTCAAGAACTCGCTGGACATCTCGTGCTATTCGCTGATCGAGGTGGCGCGCCGGTCGCTGCCGCTGATGAACGCGGGCGGCACCATCCTGACGCTGACCTATGGCGGGTCGAACCGGGTGACGCCCTTCTACAACGTCATGGGCGTGGCCAAGGCGGCGCTGGAATCGGCGGTGCGCTATCTGGCGAACGATCTTGGCCCGCAGGGCATCCGCGTCAACGCCATCAGCCCCGGCCCGATGAAGACGCTGGCCGGCGCGGCGATCGGCGGCGCGCGCAAGACCTATCGCCATACCGAGGCGAACGCGCCGCTGCGCGCCAATGCCACGCTTGAGGCGATCGGCGGGACGGCGGTGTGGCTGGCATCCGACTGGGGCGCCTGCACGACGGGCGAGGTTGTCCTCGTCGATGGCGGCTATCACGTTCTGGGGATGCCGCAGTCCGATAACCTGTGACGCCGGACCGGGGCCCTGCCCCGGACCCCGGGATATTTGCGTGCAGAAGAAAGGGCGGGCGATGGGCGTGGCATTCTTTCAGGCAGGGGACGGCGCGCGGCTGGCCTATCGTGACGAGGGGCAGGGCCTTCCGGTGCTGTGCCTTGCCGGGCTGACGCGCAGCATGGACGATTTCGACTATCTGGCCCCCACGCTGGCGGATTGCCGCATGATCCGCATGGATTATCGTGGCCGCGGGCAATCGGACTGGACGGGCGCCGCGACCTATACCGTCCCGCAGGAAGGGGCGGACGCGCTGGCGCTGCTCGATCATCTGGGGATCGAACGGGCGGCGATCATCGGCACCTCGCGCGGGGGGCTGATCGCGATGTATCTGGCCGCGGTTGCCAAGGACAGGCTGCTGGGCGTCTGCCTGAACGATGTCGGCCCGGCGCTGACTCGATCGGGGCTTGAGGCGATCATGGATCATGTCGGCCGCCGCCCCACCGCCCGCACCCTGGGAGAGGTGGCCGAACGCCTGCCAATCGCGCTGCGCGGCTTTGGCGCGGTGCCCGAGGGCCGCTGGGCCGAGGAGGCGGCACGGCTGTATCGGCAGGCCGATGACGGGGTGGACCTGACCTATGACCCGGCGCTGCGCGACAGCTTTCTGGCGGCGATGAAGAACCCGGATGCGACCGCCTGGCCCCTGTTCGACGCGATGGCGGGCCTGCCGCTGGCACTGATCCATGGCGCGGGATCGGACCTGCTGTCGGACGAGACGGTCGCCGAGATGCAGCGGCGGCGCCCGGACATGATCTATGGCAAGGTGCCGGGGCGCGGGCATATCCCGTGGCTGGACGAGGCGGAGAGCGTTGCGGTGGTCAGGGCGTGGGTGGAGGCGGTGGGGCGCGGCGCTAGCTGACTGGGGGTCTGTAATGGTGTCGACGGACGCCAGGTCGAGGCGCTGCAGCGAGGCGCACTCGGCGCCTTAGCTGGGAGTGTTGTCGGCGCGGTTACGCTCGATCACCGTGACCTGATGCGCGGGGTTGCGCAGCTTCATCGAGATAGCGAAGGAGAGACCGGCCGGACCGCCGCCGAGGCACAGGATCTTCATGTGAGGCTC
The DNA here is from genome assembly GCF_002105555.1 of Paracoccus contaminans. NCBI lineage: Bacteria > Pseudomonadati > Pseudomonadota > Alphaproteobacteria > Rhodobacterales > Paracoccaceae > Paracoccus > Paracoccus contaminans. The sequence continues at coordinate 1,726,514 of NZ_CP020612.1, read as the reverse complement.
CCCTTTGGGGGAGCGTGGCATGGGGGAAGGGGTGTTTCAAGCTTGAGGATTTACCAGTTCCGCGTTTGAATGAGTTCCTCCCTTTCGGCCTCAACTTGCTCACCAAGATTCTTAAGCTCGTCAACTAGCCCTGAGTGTTCTACATTGACTGGATCGTACTCTATCACTTTGAGATTTCTGTTTAGCCTGAGGGAAGACTTCTCATCTTCATGCATGCCAATCGCGGTGAGATAATAATGCGGGACCGCAGCTACGGAAAAATCGTAAGCGTATTCTTCGAGGAGCAAAGTTAAATCCGGATCGGATCGACCGCATCCAAAAAACAAGAAAGTCTCCGTGCGGAGCGCAGCGGACATCAGGTTATAAAACGCACTGAATCTGGCACGAGCTTTCGCATAGTCTCTTTGGGTAAAGATCATTGAGTCAGGATTTGCCACGCCGCCGTGCACCTTAAGGATATACCTCTTGTCTCCGCGCATAATTTCCCATACGTCAGCATCGGAATAGTTTCTTTATTACGCACGTTCCCGAAGTAACGGACTGAGCCGCACGCTCGTATATGTCATCGAAATTCAAAGTGAAAACCAGCCTCGCGTCTAGTGAGACAATGCGGTAATGTATGTCCGCGGGCGAAAAACCCGGGTCCTGAAAGATCTCTCGGACCACGGTCGTCCACTCTTCATCGCAATGCTTTTTAATCCATTCACAAGCATGCAACATATCTGCTGCCGCGATTGCGTCACAAATATGTGTGCCGTCGACAGTGGCCGGTACGCGGAGGACGGCAAGCTTCAAAAATTCTCGCCACGTCGGTGGCTTGACGTCCCCCCGACCCCTCGAATGCTTCGACACGCCCGAACCAATTACAATTACAGCCCTTCGCCGGGCCAGCGCTTTGATTAACTGCGGAGGCCACTCAACCATTATTCCACCCGAACCAGAAGCGATTCCCCAACCTTGGCGAAGGTTTCCAGAGAGTCTCGAACTTTCTGGAAATGCGCTCCGACAACACCATCTTTACCCTGCAGGCGAAACACAGGCTTGTGCTTAGATTGTGACATTGGAATTAGGCTAAATAAATTCGGCACTGTCCCCAACTCGTAAGGCGGTTCCGGCCGGTCATCCTCGCTAAGCGATGAATGGATAACATCGTCGATCCGGCTCCTTATTTGCTCATATGCTGAAACAGCTCGAAGCTCGCCGTCTCGCTGTCTCTTCGCTAGATACTGCTGGGAGACATAACCAAGAAACATCGCGCCGGGAGGACTCGCAACGGTTAACCGGCGCCCTTTTTGCTCCAGCCGCTCCGTTCCGTTTTTCCACTCGGATTTCCAACCCTCCATCCACTTTGCAATATTTTCAAAATCTCGCAGTGAAAAAATATCAATCGACATCGGGCTGAGAAAGTAGTCGGCGCTCAGGAGGACTGCTCTGTTTATTGCACCGAGCGAAGGCCCGACGTCTACAAAGACGTAATCGTATTGCCCGAGACGGCTCAATAGTTCGCTGAAGACTAGTGAAGCCTTCATACCCCGCACTTCACTTGCCTTTACATCAGTCCAATCTCTCGAAAGCATGTCCTCAGTCAACGCAAGCCGCGGATCACCCGGAATTACGTCGACTCCGAAACTCCTGGACTTCCGGAAGCTGATTCGCTTCGCGAAACCTTCACCCTCAACCAGCGGATCAATTACCGACTGTAGAGTAAATCACTCCCGAAGATCATAGAGTTTCTCAATCACCGCATCTTCGAAAAGATACTGAGTCGCATTGCATTGCGGGTCTGCGTCAATGATACAGACATTTTTTTTCTTCTCGTGCGCCAGATACGCCGCAACGTTGCAAAGGAGCGTTGTCTTTCCGACGCCGCCCTTGTTATTAAAAAAGGCAATAGATTTCACCCCCACACCCCCTCAAACTCCCGCCATTCCCCCTTGCTCATGCCGCTATCCTCCTGCGACACGACCTCCCCGCGCAAGCGCCGTTTCAGCACCTCCACCCCCTTCGCGCTCAACTGCACCCCGCCCATGCGGTAATCCTCGAATGCTGCCCAGGCGGCGGGCACCCAATCCCGCGTGATCTGCGCCATCACGTCGGCATAGACGCGGATCTCGTATTGCGCATGGGCATCGGCGCGCAGGCGCAGGAAGCCCAGCAGGTTGTGCAGGTCGGTTTTCCAATACCATTGGGTATAGACATTCGCCGGCAGGTTCATGCGCGCCAGCTCGCGCGCCAGGCCCTGCTGGCCGTCCTGGCTCAGCATCGCCTCGTAATGGTCATAGGCGCGGGTGGCGTCGTCCCGCAGCCAGTCGAGGACGCGCTGCGCCTCGGCCCCCTCCAGCACATCGCCGCGGCCCTGGCGGTTGACGCGCGCCTGCGCCGCGAGCTGTTCGGGGGCGGGGATGTAGAATTCGCGGTCGAGGATGGAATAGCGGGCGCTGATCTCGTTCACATTGGCGGTGCGGTGGCGGATCCACTGGCGCGCAACGAAGATCGGCAGCTTGACGTGGAACTTGGCCTCGCACATCTCGAACGGGGTGCTGTGCCAATGGCGCATCAGATAGCGGATCAGGCCGGCGTCGTCGCTGACCGCCCTGGTGCCGCGGCCATAGCTGACGCGGGCGGCCTGCACGATAGCGGCGTCGCCCCCCATGTAGTCGATGACGCGGACAAAGCCGTGATCGAGCACCGGATGGGCGGTGTAGAGGCGCGCCTCCATCCCCTCGGATACGGGCCGCCGCGTGGATGCCGCGGCGGCGCGCTCTGCGTCGATCTGGGATTGCTGGTCGGGGGTCAGGGGCATGGCGGCTCTCGGGCAGGACGTGATCGGTGCCGATTGCCACAGCCGCCGACCATGCGCGAGTCGAATGGGCCGCTTGGCAACAAGGCGGTCGCCATGCCAAGCACAGGGGTAGCCGCCGTCAACGGCCGGCCAAGCCCGAGGAGTGCCGCGATGAAAGTGAAATACCTGCACACGATGGTCCGCGTTGAGGATCTGGACGCCAGCATGCGGTTCTATCAACTGCTCGGCCTGCGCGAGATCAGGCGGATCGACAACGATCAGGGGCGATTCTCGCTGGTGTTCATGGCGGCCGAGGGGGACGAAAGCGCCCCGGTCGAGCTGACCTGGAACTGGGACGGGGATGAGGGCCTGCCCTCCGACAGCCGCCATTTCGGCCATCTGGCCTATGAGGTCGAGGACATCTATGCGATGTGCCAGCACCTGATGGACAACGGCGTGACCATCAACCGCCCCCCGCGCGACGGGCACATGGCCTTTGTGCGCAGCCCCGACAATGTCTCGGTCGAACTGCTGCAGGCCGGGGCGCGGCTGGCGCCGCAGGAACCCTGGGCCAGCATGGGCAATACCGGCCACTGGTGACGGCCCCGTCGCCGCCCAGTAGATGTCGCCGCCTAGTAGATATAGCGGATCTGTTCGGACCAGAAGCGTTCGACCCGGCGCCATTGCTGGTTGACCAGCCTCAGCGCCGGGTCATCCAGCACGCCCGAGGCGTGCAGCCCGACGGCGTGGCGGGCGAACAGCGTGCCGACCGTCTCGCGCACGGCCTCGCCCCGCGGGGTCAGGCGCACGCGCACCGACCGGCGATCGGTTTCGCTGCGCTGGTGGTGGACATAGCCCATCTGCACCAGTTTCTTGAGATTGTAGCTGACATTGGAGCCCTGATACATCCCGCGAGAGCGCAGCTCTCCGGCCGTGACCTCGGCATCGCCAAGGTTATAGATCAGCAGCGCCTGGACAGGGGTCAGATCCCCCTGCCCCAGCCGCTCGAATTCGTCCTTGACCAGATCCAGCATCAGCCGGTGCAGCCGGTCGAGGATCTGCAGGCTTTCAAGATAGTCGTGCAGGGTCCGCAGCAGGCTTTCGTCACCGTCCGGGCCGGCCGGGTGCGCCTGATCGGAAAAGGATGGGTGCAGAACGGCAAGTCGTGTCATCGAAGCATCCGCATGAACGTCACGTTCCTGCAAGGCTAGGACGAAAGACCCAATATTCGGTTAAGCGCCGCGCATTTTCTTCAGCCGCCCGGCGGCATGGCGCGCGATTTCATCCAGCATGGGGCCGTGATGATCGGGGCCTGCCGTCCCCCCGCGCAGCCGCGCCGTCACCCAGGGATACAGATCCTGGTCGTTTTCCGCGATCAGCCGCTCATAGGCATCCAGCGAGGCCGCGTCCATCGCGGCCAGTTCGGCATCGGCAAAGGGACCGAGGATCAGGTCCATCTCGCGCATGCCGCGCCGCCAGCTGCGCATGCCCAGCCGCTTCAGCCTTGCTTCGCGCTCATCCATGCCGCCCGCCCCCTGCGCGCTTGCGGCGCAGCCGTGCCGCGCCTATCACCACCGGGCCACCCCAAGGGATCGCGCCGATGAGCTTTCTGTCCGAGACGCTGGCCCGCGTCAAACCCTCGCCCACCATCGCCATGTCCAACCTGGCCCGCGAACTGGCGGCCGAGGGGCGCGACATCATAAGCCTGTCGGCGGGCGAGCCCGATTTTGACACCCCCGCCCATATCCGCGAGGCGGCAAAGGCCGCCATCGATGCCGGGCACACCCGCTATACGGCCGTGGACGGGATCGCCCCGCTCAAGCAGGCGATCTGCGACAAGTTCGCGCGGGAAAACGGGCTGGAATACCGGCCGGGCCAGATCACCGTGGGCACGGGCGGCAAGCAGGTTCTTTATAACGCGCTGATGGCCACGCTGAACCCCGGTGACGAGGTCATCATCCCCGCGCCCTACTGGGTCAGCTATCCCGACATGGTGGCGCTGGCGGGCGGCACGCCCGTGGTGATCGCCGCCGGGATCGAGGCAGGCTACCGCATCACGCCCGACCAGCTTGCCGCGGCCATCACCCCCCGGACCAAATGGGTGATCCTCAACTCTCCGTCCAACCCCACGGGCGCGGGCTATGACGAGGCGCATATGCGCGCGCTGACCGATGTGCTGATGGCCCATCCGCATGTCTGGATCATGTCGGACGACATGTATGAACATCTGGTGTTCGACGATTTCCGCTTTGTCACGCCCGCGCAGGTCGAACCGCGGCTGATGAACCGGACGCTGACCGTGAACGGCGTCAGCAAGGCATATGCGATGACCGGATGGCGGATCGGCTATGCGGGGGGGCCGGCCGAGCTGATCGGGGCCATGGGCACCATCCAGTCGCAATCGACATCCAACCCCTGTTCGATCAGCCAGCATGCCGCGCTGGCGGCGCTGACCGGGCCGCAGGACTATATCACCGAAAGCCGGGCGGCGTTCCAGCGGCGGCGCGACCTGGTCGTTTCGGGGCTGAACCAATGCGCAGGCATCGATTGCCCGACACCCGAAGGGGCCTTCTATGTCTATCCCTCGATCGCCGGGCTGATCGGGCGCAAAACGCCGGATGGGGCCGCCATTGCCGACGACCGCAGCTTTGCAATGGAACTGCTGAACGCCACTGGCGTCGCGGTGGTGTTCGGCGCGGCCTTCGGCCTCAGCCCGCATTTCCGCATCAGCTATGCCGCCTCGGATGCGCAGCTGGCGGATGCGGTCGAACGCATCCGCGGGTTCTGCGGCAGCCTGGCCTGACCGGGCGGGCGGGGTCGGGCTGGAACCTGCATCCCCTGCAGGCGTTCGGGTGGCAGAACTGTTGAAAGGACTGTCCCTGATGCTTTCGCATAATGCGCTTGTCGTGGTCGCCGATGGACACCAGGCCATCCTGTTTCGCAATGTCGCCCCCCAGGGGATTGAGCTGAGCGAGCTGGAACGGCTTGGTCCCAAGCACTTGCAGGATGAAAGTCAGGGCAAGCAGCCTGAGGAGACGACCCCCAAGGACGAGGACGAGGCGACCTTTGCAAAACAGCTGGCCGAGCGGCTGAACCGGATGGCCCTGCAGAACAAGATCGAGCATCTGGTCATCATCGCCGACCCGTCCACCCTGGGCACGATGCGCAAGCATTACCACAAGGTGCTTGAACAGAAGCTTGTCCGGGAACTGTCCAAGACGCTGACCTCGGCCAGCGCGACGGATATCGCAGCGGCGCTGAGCTGACGCAGGACGATCTCCCCTACGCCTTCAGCACCGGGCAGATGGTACTGGTGGGGCTGATCGCAACCGTGGTCGCGGCCCTGCTGATCCTTGCCCTGCTGCATCTTTATTACCGTCCGCCCTCACTCAAGGGGCGGACGGTTTCCGCGGCCTTGCCGCCCTCGCCCCAGACAAGGATCGGCCATGCCGCCCTGACCGCCGGGGCCGGGCATCCCGGCACCAGCGGCGTTGTCGCGCTCAGCGACGGGCTGGATGCGTTCGCGGCGCGGGTTGCGCTGATCCAGGCGGCTGAACGCTCGCTGGATCTGCAATACTATATCTGGCAGCACGACCTGACGGGGCTGTTCCTGCTCAACGAGGTGCGCAAAGCGGCCGAGCGGGGCGTTCGCGTGCGCATGCTGCTGGACGACAACGGCATCCCGTCATCCCTGGATGCCGATCTTGCCGCGCTGAACAGCATGCCCACCGTCGAGGTGCGCCTGTTCAACCCCTTCATCCTGCGCTGGCCCAAGACCGCGGGCTATCTGTTCGATTTCGTGCGGCTGAACCGGCGGATGCACAACAAGCTGATGATCGCGGATGGCGCGGCCACCATCCTGGGCGGGCGCAACATCGGCGACATCTATTTCTCCTATGGCGCAGGCCCTCATTACCTCGACACCGATGTTCTGGCCGTCGGCGAGGTCGCGGCCGAGGCGGGCGCCGATTTCGACCGCTACTGGGCCAGCCGATCGGCCTATCCGGCCGAGCGGATCCTCACCCGCGGCCGCGCCGCGCCGCGGGGCAGGGCCGATCTGCGCACCGCCTTGGCCGAGGAAAAGGCCCAGTCCTATCGGCAGGCGGTGCAGACGCGCCCCTTGGTCGCCGACCTGATCGCCGGGCACCTGGCGCTGGACTGGGTTCCGGTTCACCTGGTCAGCGATGATCCCGCCAAGGGCTTGGGCCTGGCGCGCAGCCGCGATCTGCTGTTCGCCCAGCTGATGCGGCTGATCGCCAGCCCCCGCAAATCGGTCGATATCGCCTCGGCCTATTTCGTCCCCGGCAAAAGCTTTACCCAGCGCCTGGTGCGGCTGGTGAATGAAGGCGTCCGCGTCCGCATCCTCACCAATTCGCAAGAGGCGACGGATGTGCTGGTGGTCCATTCCGCCTATGTCAAATACCGCCCCGCGCTGCTGGAGGGCGGCGTGCGCCTCTATGAACTGCGCGCGACGCCCGCCCAGCCGCGCGAGCGCGCGCGCGGCACCTCGACCCGCGCCAGCCTTCATTCCAAGACCGTTTCGGTGGACGAGGAACGGGTATTCATCGGCTCGTTCAACTTCGATCCGCGTTCGGTCGTGCTGAACACCGAAATGGGCGTGATGATCGACAGCCCGCGGCTCGCCCGCGAATTGACGGCCGGGTTCGACGAGGTCCTGCCCCAGCTCAGCTATGTGCCGAAGCGGGATGAATACGGGCTGATCCAGTGGCATGAACCGGGCAACCCGGCCGGAACGGCCCATCTGGCGGAACCGGGCACCAACCGGGTGCAGCGCCTGATGCTGTGGCTGCTGGGGCGGCTGCCGATCGAATGGTTGCTGTAGGGCGCCCGGCGGCCCGCATGTCATAACGCCCGGCACGACAGGGCATCCGGGCTTGTCAGCTGCGCAAAAGGCAGGCATGCGGCAGGGCAGCCCCGCGCCGGGAACCGCCCTGCCAGCCCTGTTCAGGCCACCGGATGCCCCTTGGCCGTGCGGCGGGCGGCATGCAGCAGCGGCTCGGTATAGCCCGAGGGCTGCTCAACACCTTTGAGGATCAGATCGCGCGCTGCGGTGAAGGCAGGCCCGTCCAGCGCCGGCGCCATGGGGCGATAGGCCGGATCGGCCGCGTTCTGGGCATCCACCTTCTGCGCCATGCGGGCCAGCGAATCCTCGACCTGCGCCGGGGTGATCACGCCGTGCAGCAGCCAGTTCGCCAGATGCTGCGACGAAATGCGCAAGGTCGCCCGATCCTCCATCAGCGCGACATCGTTGATGTCGGGCACCTTGGAACAGCCGATGCCCTGATCCACCCAGCGCACCACATAGCCCAGGATCGACTGGCAGGAATTGTCGATCTCGCGCGCGATCTCGTCAGGGGACAGGTTGCGCCCGCCCAGCAGCGGCGGGGTCAGCAGCGCGTCGCGGCCCGCCCTTTCCCGGCTGCGCAGGCTGTCTTGCACAGCGGCAACCGACACCTGATGATAATGGATCGCATGCAGCGTCGCCGCGGTGGGCGAGGGCACCCAGGCGGTATTCGCCCCAGCCCTGGGATGGCCGATCTTGGCGGCCAGCATGTCGGCCATGTCATCGGGCTTGGCCCACATGCCCTTGCCGATCTGGCCCCTGCCGGCCAGCCCGACCGCCAGCCCGGTATCGACATTGCCGGCCTCATAGGCGGCAAGCCAGGGCTGGTCCTTCATCTGGTCCTTGGGAACCACGGGGCCGGCCTGCATCGAAGTATGGATCTCGTCGCCGGTGCGGTCCAGAAAGCCGGTGTTGATGAACACGGCCCGATCCTTCACCTTTTCCAGACAGGCCGCCAGGTTGGCCGAGGTGCGCCGTTCCTCGTCCATGACGCCCAGCTTGACGGTGTTTGCAGGCAGGCCCAGCACCTGCTCGACCCGCGCATAAAGGTCGTTGGCAAAGGCGACCTCGTCCGGGCCGTGCATCTTGGGCTTGACGACATAGATCGACCCGGTGCGCGAATTGCGCCCCCCCTGCGGCCCCAGATCATGCATCGCGGCGGCCACCGTGACCATGGCATCCATGATCCCCTCGGGCGTTTCCTGCCCGTCCATCAGCACCGCATCGGTGGTCATCAGATGGCCCACATTGCGCACCAGCAGAACCGCGCGGCCCGGATGCGTGACCGTCCGCCCCTGCGGATCGGCATAGGTCACGTCGGGGTTCAGGCGGCGGGTCATCTGGCGCCCGCCCTTGTCGAATGTCTCGGCCAGATCGCCCCGCATCAGCCCCAGCCAGTTGCGATAGACGGCGACCTTGTCCTCGGCATCGACGGCGGCGACGCTGTCCTCGCAATCCTGGATCGCGGTCAGGGCGCTTTCGATCACCACATCGGCGATGCCCGCCGGATCGGCCTTGCCGATGGCCGAATCGCGATCCACCCTGATGCGCAGCAGCAGGCCGTTGACGCGCAGGAACACATCCTCGCCCGCCATGCCGGCGAACTGGGCCGGATCGGCCAGCCCCGTTTCGCGCCCGCCCGCCGTCACGCGCAGCGCGCCGCCGCCCGGCAACAGGGCGGTGACATCGGCCCAGCCCGCCCCGTCCAGCGGCGCGACCTGGTCAAGATGCCGGCGCACCCAGGCGATGACCTCGGCCCCGCGGGCCGCGTCATGGCCGCCGGGCGCCGCCTGGCCGGGAATCGCATCCGTTCCGTACAGGGCATCATAGAGCGAGCCCCAGCGCGCATTGGCCGCGTTCAGGGCAAAGCGCGCATTGGACACCGGCACGACCAGCTGCGGCCCGGCGACCTGCGCCAGTTCGGGGTCAACATCGGCGGTGCCGACCGTGAAGGGGGCGGGTTCGTCCACCAGATAGCCGATCTCGTGCAGGAACGCCTGATAGGCCGCCGCGTCATGGGGCTGTCCGCGGCGGGCTCGGTGCCAATCGTCGATCTGCGCCTGCAACGCCTCGCGCCGTTCCAGCAGCGCGCGGTTGCGCGGGGCCAGATCGCGCAGCAGCGCGGCATAGCCGTTCCAGAACTGCTGCGAGGTCACGCCGCCGGTCAGCACCTCGTTGTCCACCAGATCGGCCAGCGGGGCCGCCACCTGCAATCCGGCGCGATCGACATATCGGGTCATGGCTGTCCTCGTGTTCATGGGTTCCGACGGACATAGCGCTTGTGCGTCGCCCTCGTGACACCCGGCCGTTTTTTTTCCATGATCCGGCAAGAAGCGGAGAGTGAGCCATGGCGGAAAAGGACGGCGTTCAATCGGTGGTGCGGGCGCTGACGCTGCTGCGGCTGATGGCGCAGGGCGAGGGCGGCACGCGCCTGTCCGACCTGGCCCGCGCGGCCGGCCTGCCCGTGTCCACCGCCCACCGCTTGCTGACGACGCTGGAACAGCAGGGCTTTGCGCAGTTCGAGCCGGCCGCCTCGGCCTGGCATGTGGGGCGCGAGACGTTCTCGACCGGGATGGCCTATGGCCGCCGGCTCAGCTTTGTGGCCCCCGCGCTGCCGATGCTGCGCCGGCTGCGCGATGCCACGCGCGAGACGGCGAATCTGGGCATCCTCGACGACGACCACCTCGTGACGGTCAGCCAGGTGGAAAGCCGGGAAATCCGCCGCGCCCTGTCGCCGCCGGGCCGGCGGGTGCCGGTTTTCTGCTCGGCCATGGGCAAGGCGATCCTGGCGACATGGCGCGACGAGGAGGTGCTGGCCCTGGCGGCCCGCGCCGGGCTGCCGCCGCTGACATCGAAAAGCCTGCGCACGCCCAAGGCGGCGATGGCCGACATCGCCCGCACCCGCGCCCGCGGCTGGGCGCTGGACGACGAGGAGTTCAACCTCGGCATGCGCTGCCTTGCGGCGGTGGTCTGGTCGCCGCAGGGCGAGGCTGCCTGCGCGATTTCGATTTCCGGGGCGGCGGCGCGGCTGACCGCCGACCGGCTTGAGCCGCTGGGTGAACGGGTGGCGCAGGCAGCGGCGGCGCTGACCGCGCTGCTGGGCGGCGCGCCGCCGGCCGAGCTCTAGTCCTGCCGGCCGATCGCCTCGGCAAAGGCGGCGCCAAAGCGGTCGAGCCGCGCCCCGTCCAGATAGCGCCCCAGATCGGCCGGCCTGTCCTGCGCGATGCGCCGCAACAGCGAGGGGCTGAGCGACAGCGGCTTTCCAGTCCCGTCGGTGCCGCGGGCCAGATCGCGCGCCGCTGCCTCGAGCCGGTCGTAAAGCGCCCCCGCATCGCCCCCCGCCAGCGCGCGGCGGGCCGGGTGCATGGGGGCGGGCGGCGCGCCGGCGATGATGGCCAGAAAGGCCGCGCCATAGCTTTCCAGCTTTTTTGCGCCCACGCCGCCGATGCGGGCCATCGCGTCCAGCGTCTGCGGGCGCGCCCGCGCCATCTCGATCAGCGTGCGGTCTGGAAAGATGACATAGGCGGGCACCCGCTGCGATTCGGCCAGCGCGCGGCGCTTGGCCTTCAGCGCCGACAGCAGGGGCGCGTCCTCGTCATCGACCTGGGCGCGGACGACGGGATCGGGCCTGGCCCGGCGCACCAGATCACGGCGCAGCGTGACGGGGGTTTCGCCGCGCAGCACCGGATGGGCCGTGGCGGTGATGCGCAGCCCGCCATGGCGTTCGGGATCAGGGCGGATCAGGTCGCGCCCCAGCATCTGGCGCAGGATCGCCTGCCATTCGCCCTTTGGCACCGCCTTGCCGACACCGAAGGTCGGCAGCCGGTCATGGCCGCGCTGGGTGATCTTGTCGGTCGCCGTGCCGGTCAGCACGTCGATGATGTGCCCCTGCCCGAACCATTCGCCCGTCCGCAGGATCGCCGACAGCGCCATCCGCACCGGCTGGGTGGCGTCGAACAGCTCGGGCGGGTTGTCGCACAGATCGCAGTTGCCGCAGGGGTCAGAGGTTTCGCCGAAATAGGCCAGCAGATGCTGGCGGCGGCAGGCAGTCGCCTCGGCCAGGCCCAGCAGCGCATTCAGGCGGCCATGATCGGCCTCTTTCCGCTCGGCCGGGGCAAGCCCCTCGTCCACTTGCGTGCGGCGCAGGCGGATGTCGTCGGGCCCATACAGGGTCAGTGTTTCGGCAGGCGCGCCGTCGCGGCCGGCGCGGCCGATTTCCTGATAGTAGGACTCGATCGACTTGGGCAGGTCGGCATGGGCGACCCAGCGGATGTCGGGCTTGTCGATGCCCATGCCGAAGGCGACGGTCGCGGTGACGACAAGGCCGTCCTCGCGCTGGAAACGGCCCTCGACCTCGCGGCGCTGCTCGGCCTCCATCCCGCCGTGATAGGCGACGGCGGGGATGCCGGCGGCGTTCAGGGCGGCGTCCAGCGTTTCGGTCTTGGCGCGGGTGGCGCAATAGATGATGCCCGACTGGCCGCGCCGGGCGGCGGCGAAATCCATGATCTGCCGGCGCGGATTGTCCTTGGGCTGAAAGGCCAGATGGATGTTGGGCCGGTCAAAGCCGCGCAGGAATACCTGCGGGGCGCGCCCGTCGAACAGGCGGGCGACGATCTCATCGCGCGTTTCGGCATCGGCCGTTGCGGTAAAGGCGGCCAGCGGCACGCCCAGCGCCCGGCGCAGATCGCCCACGCGCAGATAGTCGGGGCGAAAATCGTGGCCCCACTGGCTGACGCAATGCGCCTCGTCCACGGCGATCGCGGTCACGCCCGCGCGGCGCAGCATCGGCACCGTCGCCCCCGATGCCAGCCGTTCCGGCGCCATGTACAGCAGCTTGAGCGTGCCGTTGCTCAGCGCCGCGAACACCTCGCCCGTTTCCGCCTCGGTGTTGCCGCTGGTCAGGGCACCCGCGGCGACGCCTGCCTCGCGCAGGGACCGCACCTGATCGCGCATCAGCGCAATCAGCGGCGAGATGACCACCGTCACCCCGTCCCGCATCAGCGCCGGCAGCTGATAGCACAGCGACTTGCCGCCCCCCGTGGGCATGATCGCCAGCACGTCGCGCCCCGCGGCGACCGCCTGAACGATCTCGCCCTGGCCGGGGCGGAAATCGTCGAACCCCCAGACCTCGCGCAGCAGGTCCTGCGGCATCAGTAGCCGAAGAAGAACCCGGCGTTGTTCACCAGCGCCCGCTGCAGGATGATGATGGCGATGAACACCACCAGCGGCGCCAGATCCAGACCGCCGAGGTCGGGCATGATGCTGCGGATCGGGCGATAGATCGGCTCCAGCGCCCGGTTCAGCCCGTCCCAGACCTGCGCGACCAGCGGCTGGCGCAGGTTCAGCACCTGAAAGTTGATCAGCCAGGACATGATGATGTGCGCGATCATGATGAACCACAGCACATCGAGGATCAGCATCAGCGCCTGGAACAGCGTGGTCATCGGGGGTCTCCGCGTCGGTCGGGGTTGAGGTAGGGGATCGCGGCCCCCCGCGCAAGCGCCGGACCGGGGGCCAGCCCCCGGACACCCGGGATATTCGGGACCGCCCGAACCTGCCGCGGGGTTGCGGTTGACCTGAGCCCGGCCCGCCGCTAGCGCCTCGGGCAACCCGGAGGCCCCGCATGTATCCCTTCCTGCGCTTTGCCCGAGAAGTCATCAATGCCCGCCGCGCCGCGCCCCTGCCGCCGCTGGGCGCGCATGTGTCCACCCACCGGGTCTGGCCATGGGACATCGACCCGTGGCGCGAGCTGAACAACGGCCGCACCCTGACGCTGTATGACCTGGGGCGGATTCCGATGTCGATCCGCATGGGGATCGTGGACACGATGCGGCGGAAGGGCTGGGGCTTTACCGTCGCCGGCAATTCGGTGCGCTATCGCAGGCGCATCAGGCTGTTCCAGCGGTTCACCCAGGTCAGCCGGACGCTCGGCTGGGACGGGCGCTTTCTCTACATGGAACAGTCGATCTGGATCGCGGGCGAATGCGCCAACCAGATGCTGCTGCGCGTCGCGATCGTGGGCGGCGGGCGCAAGGGGATCGTCAGCCCGGCCGCGTTCATGGCTGCGCTGGGCCATCACGGCGACAGCCCCGCCCTGCCGGCCTGGGCCGAGGCCTGGATCGCCGCCGAAGCGCAGCGCCCCTGGCCGCCCGTCCTGCCCGATGGGCTGGCGCCGCGCACGAAAGACTTGCCGGCCTGACGGGCCGCCGCGGAGGGCTTGCCAGCCCGAGCGGCTTTCTGCCTTATGCGCGCGACAATCCGGGGATGCCATGGACCGCAAACGCATCTGGGGCTGGTGGTTCTATGACTGGGCCAGCCAGCCCTATGCCACGCTGCTGCTGACATTCGTCTTTTCGATCTATTTCGCCGAGGTGGCGCAGGGGCGGTTCGTCCTGGCCGGCATGACGGCCGAAGGCGCAGGCGCGCGCGCGCAGGCGCTGTGGGGCTGGGGGCTGTCGGCCTCGGGCATCATCATCGCCGTGCTGGCGCCGATCCTTGGCGCGATCGCCGATCACAGCGGGCGGCGGATGCCCTGGATCTGGCTGTTCTCGGCACTTTATGTCGCGGGCGCGGCCGGGCTGTGGGTGCTGGCCCCCGGCGGCGCGGCGCTGGTCCCGGCGCTGGCGCTGTTCGGCCTCGGCCTCATCGGGATGGAATTCACGGCCATCTTCACCAATGCCCTGATGCCGACCCTGACCTCGCGCGAGGATATGGGCCGGGTGTCGGGGTCGGGCTATGCCTTCGGCTATGCCGGCGGTGTGGTGTCGCTGGTCCTGATGCTGGCGCTGTTCGCCGATAGCGGGCGCACGGGGCTGACGCTGCTGGGCCGCGCCCCGGCGCTGGGGCTGGACGGCGCCGTGCGCGAGGGGACGCGCTTTGTCGGGCCGTTCACCGCGATCTGGTATGCGCTGTTCATGGTGCCCTTTTTCCTGTGGGTGCGCGAGCCGCGCGGCCCGGCCCGGCCCATCCGCATCGGGGCGGCGCTGCGCGATCTGCGCGCGCTGGTGGGCAGCCTCGGGCGGCGCCGATCGCTCGCGGCCTGGCTGATCTCGTCGATGTTCTCGCGCGATGCGCTGAATGCGCTTTATGGCTTTGGCGGCATCTATGCGGCGACGGTGCTGGGCTGGCCGGTGATCTGGTCGGGCATCTTCGGCGTGGTCAGCGCGGTGGCGGCGGCGGTGATCTGCTGGCTGGGCGGGCGCGCCGACCGGCGCTGGGGCCCGCGGCCGGTGATCGCCTGCTGCACGCTGGCGCTGATCGCCGTCTGCCTGCTGGTCGTCGGCATGACCCGCACACAGCTGTGGGGCCTGCCCCTGCCGGCGGGATCGCGCCTGCCCGATGCGCTGTTCTTCGGCTGCGGCGTCGTCATCGGAGGCGCGGGCGGGATGCTGCAGGCGGCCAGCCGCACGATGATGGTGCGCCACACCGCGCCGGCGCGGGCGACCGAGGCGTTCGGCCTTTATGCCCTGTCGGGCAAGGCGACCGCATTCCTTGCCCCGCTGCTGATCGCGGCGGCGACGGCGGCGACGGGCAGCCAGCGCATCGGCATATCGCCGCTGATCGTGATGTTCCTTCTGTCGCTGGCGCTGCTAAACAGCGTCAACCCAGAGGGAGAACCCGATCCGTGATCCGCGCCCTGAAATCCGTCCTTGCCGCCGGCCTGCTGGCCGCAGCCGCCCTGCCCGCCGCAGCCGATCCGCTGGCCAAGGAGGTCTTTGGCGCCCAGCGCACCTCGAACGGCGGGCCGGCCGCGGCGATCGGTTTCTACAGCAAGGGCTGCGCGTCCGGGAATGTGCAGTTGCCGGAAACCGGGCCGACCTGGCAGGTGATGCGGCTGTCGCGCAACCGCAACTGGGGCAACCCGCAGCTGGTCGATTTCCTGGTCGGCCTGTCGCGGCAGGCGACGCAATACGGCTGGCGCGGGCTTTACATCGGCGACATGAGCCAGCCGCTGGGCGGGCCGATGGTCACCGGCCATGCCAGCCACCAGATCGGGCTGGATGCCGATATCTGGATGCTGCCGCCGCCGTCGCTGCACCTGACCGCGGCGCAGCGGGAAAAGATTTCGTCGCAATCCGTAGTGGCCAAGGGCGGAATTGCGCCCAGCCCGCTGTGGTCGGCCTCGCACCACGCGATCCTGCGCGCGGCGGCGATGGACCCGCGCGTCCAGCGGATCTTTGTCGATCCGGTCGCCAAGGTGGCGATGTGCAATGCCGAACGCGGCGATCGCGGCTATCTGCGCAAGATCCGCCCGATCAACGCGCATGATTACCATTTTCACGTCCGGCTGGCCTGCCCGAATGGCGGGTGCGAGGATCAGGACCCCCCGCCCCCCGGCGACGGCTGCGCCGAGGCCGCGCAGTGGATCGAGAACCGCATCCATCCGCCCAAGGCCGCGCCGCCCGATCCCAAGGCCCGCCATCCGCGCAGCCTCAGGCTCAGCGAACTGCCCCGCGCATGCCAGGCGCTCGTCACGCGCTGATCGCGGCGGCGGCAGGGCTGGCCTGGCTGGCGGCGGGGCCGGCAGCCGCCCGTGCCGACGTGGTGATCGACGCCCTGGGAATCTTTGTCTGGCACGAGGGCGATGCCGATTTCGGCGGCTTTTCGGGGCTTGAGCTGTCAGAGGACGGCAGCCGCTATTGGGCGCTGTCCGATCGCGGCACGATCCGCTGGGGCAGCGTCCAGCGCAGCCGGCAGGGCCGGATCAGCGGCCTGACGACCGCGGGCACCGCCCGGCTGCAGGACAGCCAGGGCCGCAAGCTGCAGCCGGGCTACAAGGGCGATGCCGAAGGGCTGGCCATCGACGCGCAGGGGCGGATGTTCGTCAGCTTCGAGGGGCTGGACCGCATCGCCCGCTATGACGATCCCGATCGGCCCGCGGTGCCGGTGCCGCCCGCCCCGTTCCTGCGTGCGCTGCAGCGCAACATGGGGCTTGAGGCGCTGGCCGTGACGCCCTCGGGCGATCTGCTCACCATACCCGAAGGCTGGTCGCAGGCTGATTCGGGCTTTCCCGTCTGGCGGCTGCGTGACGGGGCATGGAGCAACCCGTTCGACCTGCCGCGCGAGGATGGCTGGGCGCCGGTCGGGGCCGATGTCGGCCCCGACGGCAGGCTGTATGTGCTGGAGCGCGACTTTAGCGGGCTGCTGGGCTTTACCAGCCGCGTGCGCCGCTATGCGATGACCGACGAGGCGCTCGGCCCGCCCGAGACACTGATCGAATCGGTGCCGCGGCAGTATGACAACCTCGAAGGGATCGCCGTGTGGCGCGATGGCCAGGGCATCCGCGTCACGCTGATCTCGGATGACAATTTCCTGTTCGTCCAGCAGACCCAACTGGTCGAGTTCCGCGTCCGCGAACGCGCCGCGGCGGGCCGCCCGCTGGCCCTCTCGGCCCCGGCCGAGCCTGCATCGCCCCCGCCGCCACCTGCGCCGGCGCCGGGCCCGGCTGGCGCCGCCGCAGGCGCATCCCCGCCGCCGGCCCCCGGACCGGGCATCCTGGGCGCAGCTGTCTCTGCCCCCGCCCCCATGGCCGCGCCCGGGCCGGCTGGGAACCGTCCCCCTGTCCGTGCCGAATGACCGCTTGACGCAAGGTCCGGGCGCATCGTAAGCGCCCGGTGCCCGCATCCGGGCCGAGTTCTTCCGCCACCTTGTAAAACGGAACCCACATCCATGCGCCCTCTTGTGCCCGCGATCCTCGCGATGGCCGCCGTCGTGCTGTCCTCGAACATCCTTGTCCAGTTCCGCCTGGGCGACTGGCTGACCTGGGGGGCGCTGACCTATCCGGTCGCCTTTCTGGTCACGGACCTGACCAACCGCTTTCGCGGGGTGGGCGCGGCGCGCAAGGTGGTGCTGGCCGGCTTTCTGTTCGGGGCGGTCTGCTCGCTTGTCGCGGCGGGGCTGGACAAGACGACGCTGCGGATCGCCGCGGCCTCGGGGATTGCCTTCCTGACCGCGCAGCTGATCGATGTGACGGTCTTCGACCGGCTGCGGCGAAAGGCATGGTGGAAGGCCCCGTTCCTGTCCACGCTCGCCGGATCGGTGATCGACACCGTGCTGTTCTTTTCGATCGCCTTCGGGACGATGCTGCCGGCCGACATCAATACCGGCTGGGCCAATGAAGCGGTGCCGCTGCTGGGGCTGGGCCATGACGTGCCGCTGTGGGTGTCGCTGGGGCTGGCGGACTGGCTGACCAAGATGACGCTGGCCCTGCTGGCCCTTGTGCCCTATCGGGGCGCGGTCAACAAAATCTTGGCCGCGCATGCGGAAAACCCGTTGACTTGACCCGCGGCTGTGGCACCCTCTGCCGCGGCGAAGCCCAGCGAAAGGAGGTGGTCCAGTGTCGAGAGTGATGTTGGAGAACGGAGTCGGGACAAGCAGAAAGCCCTGTGCCTGAGGGCAGCCCCAATGGCGGCAGGGGTCGGCTTGGGACCGGGTTGAACCATCCCTAACCGGACCTTCTCCTTTGATCTCGCGGGTCGCCCCTTGGGGCGCCCGTTTTATTTCGTCCCGCCGAAATCGCGGGCAGGCTGTCAGTGGCAAGCACCAGGCAACGGATCATGGATCAACCCCTTTCCCCCGGCCCGCGCCTGTCCGTGGTCATTCCCTGCCGGAACGAGGCGGGGAACATCGCCCCCCTGATCGGCGGAATCGAGGCCGCCCTCGCCCCCTTTGCCCCCTTCGAGGTAATCGTCGTCGACGACGGCTCGACCGATGACACGGCCGCGCAGGTGCTGGAACTGGCGCGGCAGCGCCCCTGGCTGCGGCTGCTGTCGCATCCCCGGTCGGGCGGGCAGTCGGCGGGGGTGCATAACGGCGCCATTGCCGCGCGCGCGCCCATCATCGTGACGCTGGACGGCGACGGCCAGAACCCGCCCGAGGAACTGCCCCGCCTGGTGGCGCCGCTGCTGGATGGCCCCGATGATCTGGGGCTGGTGGCCGGCCAGCGCGTGGGCCGGCAGGACACCGCCTCGAAAAGGCTGGCATCCACGGCGGCGAACCGGCTGCGCGCAAGGGTTCTGAAGGACGACACGCGCGACACCGGTTGCGGGCTGAAGGCCTTTCGCCGCGATGCCTATCTGTCGCTGCCCTTCTTCAACCACCAGCACCGCTATCTGCCCGCCCTGTTCGCCCGCGATGGCTGGCGCGTTGCGCATGTCGATGTCGCCCATCGCGCGCGCGGGAAGGGCCGATCGAACTACAGCAACTGGCAGCGCGGCGTGGTCGGGGTCAGCGACCTGGCCGGGGTGGCCTGGCTGCTGCGCCGGCGCAAGACCGTCCGCGCCATAGAACGCACCCCAGAGGACCGGACATGACCCTTGCGATGATGCATTTCTTCAAGGTCACGACGCGAGCGGAACTGCTCTGGGTGATCTTCGGCTTTTTCGCGCAGGCCATGTTCATGATGCGCTTCCTGATCCAGTGGATCGCATCCGAACGCGCACGCCAATCTGTCGTGCCGGTGGCCTTCTGGTATTTCTCGCTGCTGGGCGGGCTGACGCTGCTGGCTTATGCGATCCACCGGCGCGATCCCGTCTTCATCTTCGGACAGGCCTTGGGCACGGTGATCTATCTGCGCAACCTGTGGCTGATCCATGCGGCGAAGTCGCCCGCGGCCTAGGCCCGAGTGGCTTGCCATCGGCATCATCGCAGGGCTGACGGCCTGGCGCCTGGCCTGGCTGCGCTGGTCCGATCTCGAGCTGTATGTCGATGAGGCCCAGTACTGGCTGTGGGGGCAGGAGCTGGCGGCGGGCGCATGGTCCAAGCCGCCGATGGTCGGCTGGCTGATCCGCGCCGCGAACGAGGCGGCCGGCTCCGACGCGGCCTGGGTGGCCCGCCTGCCTTGGCCGCTGGTCCACGGCGCGGCGGCGCTTGCGGTGATGGCCCTGGCACGGCGGCTGGCCGGTCCGGCAACCGGGGCGCTTGCGGGGGTGATCTATGCGACCCTGCCGCTGGTATCGGCCGGCAGCATCCTGATTTCGACCGACAGCCCGCAGATGCTGGCGCTCGCGCTGTTCCTGCTGGCCTGGGCCCGGGCGCCCGGCCTGGGGGGCGCGGCGCTGGCGGGGGCCGCGCTGTCTGCGGGCCTGTGGTCGAAATACGCCATGCTGTTCCCGCTGCCGGGCCTGGCGCTGGCAGGCTGGATCGACCGGCACTGGCGGCGCCCGCCGGCCGAGATGCTGGTCGCGGCGGGGACGGCGCTGGTCCTTTTCGCGCCGAACATCCTGTGGAACGCCAGCCATGACTTTGCCACCCTGCGGCATACCGCGCAGAACGCCGACTGGCAGGGTGCGCTGCATCTTGGCCACGCGGCGCGCTTTTTCGTCGAACAGTTCGCCGTCGCGGGGCCGCTGACCTTCATGGCCCTGCTGGCGGGGCTGATGCGGCGCTGGCCGCCCGGCCTGCGGGGGCTGGCGGCGATCGCGGCGGCGCCGCTGGTCATCGTGGTGCTGCAAGCCGTGCAGTCCGAGGCGAACGCCAACTGGGCCGCGGGGGCCTATGTGCCCGGCGCGATCCTGATGGCCGCCTGGCTGTCACCCCGGCCCCGGCTGGCGGTGGCCGCCGTGGCGGTGAACGGGGCACTGGCGCTGGGCCTGCCGGTGATCGGAACCTGGGCGCAGGACTGGGAACGAAACGGGCGGCCGGTGCTGGCGCGCTATGTCGGCAACAGGGCGGCCGCGGATGCGGTGATCGCCGCCGCCCATGGCGCGCCGCTGATCGTGGCCAGCGACCGGGCCATGCTGGCCGCGCTGACCTGGCGCGCCAAGGGGCTGGCGCTGCGGGTGCGTGCGGTGCCCGGCCCGCGCGGCCCCGTGCCCAGCCATTATGACCTGATCTATCCGCTGCGCACCGAGGCCGGACCGGCCCTGTGGGTCGGCGCAGTCGGCAGCGCGCCACCCTGCGCGCAAGATCGCCGCCTCATGACGCCGGGGCCGGGCGATCTGGGCTCACGCCCGTTCGAGACTGCGCGGCTGGAGGGGCCGTGCCTTACCCCCCTGAGGCGCTGAGGCGCCCCCGCGCAAGACAGCAGCGGCGCGGACCACGGCCCGCGCCGCCGCCGCAAGGGGTTCAGATGCGCTCGATCGCCAGCGCGATGCCCTGCCCGCCGCCGATGCACATGGTGATCAGCGCCTTCTTGCCCCCGATCCGGTCCAGCTCGTATATCGCCTTGACGGTGATGATCGCGCCGGTCGCGCCGACGGGGTGGCCCAGCGCGATTGCCCCGCCATTGGGGTTCACCTTGGCGGGATCGAAGTTCAGCTCCTTGCTGACGGCGAGGGCCTGTGCGGCAAAGGCCTCGTTCGATTCGATCACGTCGAAATCGTCCACCGTCAGGCCGGTCCGTTCCAGCAGCTTGCGCACGGCGGGAACCGGGCCGATGCCCATGACTTCGGGGCGCACGCCCGCATGGGCATAGCCGAGGATGCGGAACCGGGGCGTCAGCCCCGCGGCGCGGGCCGCGCCTTCGCGCGCCAGCACCAGCGCGGCGGCGCCGTCATTGATCCCCGAGGCATTGCCCGCCGTGACCTTGCCGTCCTTCTTGAAGGCGGGCTTCAGCCCGGCCAGCGCCTCGGCCGAGGTGGACTTGGGATGTTCGTCGGTGTCGAAGGTGACGATGCCCTTGCGCGTCTTGACCTCGACCGGGACGATCTGGTCCTTGAAATAGCCCTGTTCGATGGCATTGGCCGCGCGCCGCTGGCTTTCCAGGGCAAAGGCATCCATGTCGGCGCGGCTGACGTCATGTTCCTGGGCGACATTCTCGGCCGTCACGCCCATGTGGCCGGTGCCCATCGGGCAGGTCAGCGCGCCGGTCATCATGTCAAGGATCTGCTGGTCGCCCATCCGCGCGCCCGAACGCAGCGAGGGAACGATATAGGCCCCGCGGCTCATCGCCTCGGCCCCGCCGGCCACGGCGAAATCGGCATCCCCCAGCATCAGCGACTGCGCCGCCGACACGATCGCCTGCACACCCGATCCGCACAGCCGGTTGACATTCATCGCCGGCGTGGTGTCGGGCAGGCCCGCCTCGAGCATGGCGACGCGCGACAGATACTGATCGCGCGGTTCGGTGTTGATGACATGGCCGAACACCACGGTGCCGATATTGTCCGCAGAGATCCCTGCCCGCTCGACAGCCGCCCTGGTCACGGTCGCGGCCAGCTGGATCGGCGTGACGCTGGCAAGGCTGCCGGCAAAGCCGCCGATGGCCGTACGCGCGCCAGACAGGATCACGATGTCATTGTCTGCCATTGTCCGGTTCCCCCGAAAAGATGAATACCTTTTGTCGCCGGCCAGATTAACGATGCCTTGCGAGCGCACAAGGGACATGGGACGCAGCCCCGGCCCCGGCAAGGCCGGGCAGCGACGGAGAGGACCGGCCGACCGTCCGGTGCGGCTTTTCCTTCCCTGCCCGATTTCCTAAACTTGCCGCAAAACACCAGAACCGGACCGGGCGGGCAGGCGGATGAACAACTATCTCAAGCTGGCGATTGTCATGCTGGTCGCTTCCTGCGGGGGCGGGGGCGGCAGCTTCAAGCCGCCGCGCGATCTGGACAATGCCTGCGCGATCACGTCCGAGCGGCCGGCCTTTCTGCAGGCGATGCGCGCGGCGCAGGCGCGCTGGGGCGTGCCGGTGGCGGTGCAGATGGCCGCGATCCACCAGGAATCGAAATTCATCGGCGATGCCCGCACCCCCCATCAATACGCGCTGGGAATCATCCCCATCGGGCGGCAAAGCTCGGCCTTCGGCTATTCGCAGGCGCTGGACGGCACGTGGGAGGAATACCTCGCCCAGACGGGCAAGCGCCGGGCGCGGCGCGACGATATCCGCGACGCCACCGATTTCATGGGCTGGTACATGGACGGGACGGCAAGGCGCCTTGGCATTCCCAAGGGCGACGCGGCCTCGCAATACCTGGCCTATCACGAAGGGCGGACGGGATTTGCCAGCGGCAGCCATTTGGCCAAGCCTTGGCTGATGGGTGTTGCCGGAAAGGTCCAGCAGCGGGCCGAGATGTATCAGATACAGCTGATCGCATGCGGGCGCGCCTGAGCGGCGCGCCCCTCGCCGTCACTTGCGGCGTTCTGCCTCGTTGGTGATCGAGAATGTCGAGGGCGGGATGGACACGCCCTTCTGCATGGCGCCCAGGATAACCGTCGTCCGCTTGCCCTTGTCATCGGTCACGACCCATTGGCGCAGTTCCGTCGGATTGGCCGTGAACACCAGCTGGATGTTGCCGTATTCGGGATGGGCGGGGTCCTGCGCCTTGACGATGGTGGCGTTCTTCTTCTCGCCATAGCCCGTGACCATGCCGGAACGGCCAAGGTCCACGCGGTCCGCCAGGATGATCGACAGCGGTGTCTTGGACAGCGGATACTGCTGCGCGCCGGTGTTGGATTTCTTGTCGAACACCGCCACCTGCCCGCCCGAGGCCAGAACCAGCGTGTTGTTGCCGCGATATTCGAACCGCACCCGTCCGGGGCGCTGGATATAGACGCGGCCCGGCGTTGACGAGCCGTCCGGGTTCACCTGGGTGAAATCGCCCACCGCGCTCCTGAAACTGTTCAGATAGCGGCTGATCTCGTTCAGCGGAATCTTTTCGGCCGCCGCCGGAAGGGCGAGGGCAAGGACAAGGGCGGGCGCAAGCGCGAGGGTGCGAAGGTTCATGGCGCGATCATACCGGCTTTGCAAAGGGTTGCACGTCACGAATCCGGGACGCGGCGGCGGGCGCATGCGCACCCTGTCGTGAGGGTTCGGCCCGCGCGCCGATCGCGCAAGAAGGGCTAGAGCGGCTGGCCGGCCAGCAGCCGCGGCATCGGGTCGATCGACAGTCCCGCCGCATGCCGCATCAGCGCCCGGCGCAGCGGCCCGACGGCGCGCGCGGCCCCCATCCCCAGCCCGCGCGCCGCGCCCAGCAGCGGCAGGCGGTTTGAAAACAGCCGGTTCACTCCGTCCATGCCCAGCCCCAAGGCCGTGCCGTCGGGGCGCCGCCAGCGCTGATAGCGGGCCAGCACGTCAGGGGCGCCGATATCCTCGCCCCGGCGGGCGGCATCGACGATCACCTCGGCCAGGGCCGCCACGTCGCGCAGGCCGAGATTGAGCCCCTGCCCCGCCACCGGATGCACCCCATGCGCCGCGTCGCCCACCAGCGCGACACGCGGGGCCACATAGCTGTCGGCAAGGCTGAGGCTGAGGGGATAGGAAAACCGCGGCCCCGCCAGCGCGATGGCGCCCAGGAAATCGCCAAACCGCGGACGCAGCACATCCAGGAACGCCCCGTCCGGCAGCGCGGCGATGGCG
Organism: Paracoccus contaminans; assembly: GCF_002105555.1. NCBI lineage: Bacteria > Pseudomonadati > Pseudomonadota > Alphaproteobacteria > Rhodobacterales > Paracoccaceae > Paracoccus > Paracoccus contaminans. The sequence continues at coordinate 1,702,571 of NZ_CP020612.1, read as the reverse complement.
CGCGCGGGCGCGTCCTGCTCGGACCAGACGATGGAGCTGCGATTGCCCGGCAGCGGCAGGATCGCCAGCGGCCCCGAGGGCATGAAGAACTGCCAGGCCGTTCCCTCATGGGGCCGTTCGTGATCGACGGCGGCGACCAGCGCAGTCTGGCCATAGCCCCAACCGCGCCGCGCGATGCCGGCGCGGGCGGCAACGCCCGATCCGCGCCCGTCCGCGCCCACCAGCAGCCGCCCGACCAGCGACGTTCCATCGTCCAGCGTGACGGCGGCGTGACCGGGATGGGCGTTCTGCCCCACCACCCGGCGGCCGGGCAGGTGGGTGACGCGCCCCGCCATCGCCGCCAGCAGCGCGGCATAGAGAAAGCGGTCCTCGAGCATGTGGCCGACAGGGCCTTCCTCGATCTCGGCGCTGTCGAACAGCAGGCGCAAGGGGCCGGAGCCCTCGCCCGCCTCGCCCTGCGCGGCGGCGACCTTGAGGATGGGCTGGGCGTCCGGCGCCAGCCCGGCCCAAAGGCCCAGGCCCGCCAGCAGCCGCCGCGAGGCCAGCGCCAGTGCGTAGGCGCGCCCGTCAAAGCCGCCCTGCGCGCGCGCCGCCGCGGGCCGCGCGTCGATGACCGCGACAGACAGCCCCGCGCCCGCCAGCGCCAGCGCCAGCGCCGGGCCGTTCAGCCCGCCGCCCGCGATGATGACATCGTGATCCATGCTCATGCCCGCCACCCTAGCCGCGCGCCCCGGCAGCGTCCATGCGCCATTGCCGGCCAGCGGCCGCCCCGCTAGCCTTCCGCAGGGCAAGCAGGGGCGGACATGGACTGGCTGAAGGCGACGGCGACGGGACAGGGGCGGGCGATCATGGCCGGGCTGGTCAGTCCGCTGGACCTGACCGAGGGCTATCTTGATGCGGCGGCGGCCCACCCGCTGGGCCAGCGCATCTATGCCCGCCTGACGCCCGAGCGCGCGCGGGCCGAGGCGATCGCCGCCCATGACCGGGCGCGGGCGCAGCTCAGGCGCGGGCTGCTGGATGGCATCGCGCTCAGCTGGAAGGACAACATCGACAGCGCGGGCGTGCCGACCGAGGCGGGATCGCTGCTGCTCGAGGGGCGGGTGCCGGCCGCCGATGCCGCAATCCTCGGCGCGGCCACCGCGCAGGGCAGCGTCTGCCTGGGCAAGACCCACATGACCGAACTGGCGTTTTCGGGCCTGGGGCTGAACCCGCCCGTGGCGACGGTGCCCAATGCCTATGACGCGGGCCTTGTCGCAGGCGGCTCGTCCGCGGGGGCGGCGGTGTCGGTGGCGCTGGGGCTGGCGGCGGCGGCCATCGGGACGGATACGGGCGGCTCGATCCGCCTGCCCGCGGCCTGGAACGGGCTGGTCGGCTTCAAGCCGACGCCGGGGGCGGTGGACATGGCGGGGGTGCTGCCGCTCTGCGCCCGCTTTGACGTGGCCGGGCCGCTGGCCCGCAGTGTCGAGGATTGCGCCGCGCTGTTTGCCCTGATCCGGGGCGGGCCGGGCGCCGACCTGCGCGGCGCCGAGCCGGGCGGGCTGCGCCTGATGGTGCTGGACGGCGTGCCCTTTGATGGCGCACGCGAGGCACCCGTCGCCGCATTCGAGGAAGCCCTTGCCGCCCTTGCCGCGGCGGGCGCGCGCATCACCCATGCCGCGCCCCCCTGCGCGGCGCAGGCCATGGACCTGGCCGGCATCCTGTTCGCCCCCGAGGCCTATGGCCAGTGGCGCGCCCAGATCGAGGCGGCGCCCGAGCTGATGTATCCGCCGATTCTCGAACGCTTCCGCGGCGGGCGCGCGGTCTCGGCGGCCGACTACGTCGCCGGCTGGCACCAGCTCGATCGGCTGCGTGCCGAATGGGCGGCGGCGGTCGCGGGCTTTGATGCCGTGCTGCTGCCCACCGCCCCGATCCTGCCGCCCGAGGCGGCGCGGCTCGAATCGGATGGCGCCTTCTTTGCCGCAGAAAACCTGCTCGCGCTGCGCAATACGCGCATCGGCAACCTGATGGGCCTGCCGGCGATCACGCTGCCGACCCGCCGTCCGGCCTGCGGGCTGATGGCGCTGGGCGCGGCGGGCGAAGACCGCAGGCTCTTGCGCGTGGCGGCGGCGATCGAATCGGCGCTGGGGCGATAGGCGCGGGGCAGACCGGTCCGGCCGCGCTGGACGCATCGCGGCTTTGCCGATACTCTGCATGCCAACGGGACGGCACGATCCCGCGGCTATGAGGCAGCAATGATTTCCCCCGAGCGGTTCTCGAACCTGCCGGACTACGCATTTCCGCGCCTGCGGAAACTGCTGTCCGATGTGACCCCCGGCCCCGATCCCGTGGTGATGACCATTGGCGAGCCGCGCCACGGAATCCCTGATTTCGTCGCCCCCGTGCTGGCGCGCACGGTGGACGAGCTGGGCAAGTATCCCCCCAATGACGGCACGCCGCAGCTGCTGGCGGCGATTTCCGGCTGGATCGGCACGCGCCACGGGATCGAGGTCGGGCCAGAGCGCATCACGGCGCTGAACGGCACGCGCGAGGGGCTGTTCAACGCCGCGCTGGCGCTGTGCCCCGAACGCAAGAACGGCGCCCGGCCGGCGGTGCTGATCCCGAACCCGTTCTATCAGGTCTATGCCGTCGCCGCCGCGGCGGTGGGCGCGCGGCCCGTCTTCGTGAATGCGGCTGCCGCGACGGGGCATCTGCCCGATTTCACGGCGCTGGACGCGTCCCTGCTGGATACCGCGGCGATCTGCTATCTGTGCTCGCCCGCCAACCCCCAGGGCACGGTCGCGGGCCGCGACTATCTGGAACGGCTGGTCGATCTGGCCGAGCGGCACGATTTCCTGATCTTTTCCGACGAGTGCTATTCCGAGATCTGGCGTGACACCCCGCCACCCGGCGCCCTTGCGGTGGCCGAGGGCATGGGGCTGGCGCACAGGGTGGTGATGTTCAATTCGCTGTCCAAGCGCTCGAACCTGCCGGGGCTGCGCTCGGGCTTTGCGGCCGGGTCGGCCGAGGCGATCGCGCGCTTTCGCGTCTTGCGCAGCTATGCCGGCGCGCCCATCCCCCTGCCCCACCAGCGCGTCAGCGAGGCCGCCTGGGCGGACGAAGATCACGTCACCGCCAACCGGGCGCTGTATCAGGAAAAATACGCCATCGCCGACCGCATCTTCGGCAATGTGCCGGGATACCTGCCCCCGGCGGGCGGGTTCTTCCTGTGGCTGCCCGTCGATGACGGAGAGGCGGCGGCCCGCCGGCTTTGGGCCGAGGCGGGCGTGCAGGTGCTGCCCGGGGCCTATCTGTCGCGCGACACCGAGGCGGGCAACCCCGGACGCGGATTCATCCGCGTCGCCCTGGTCGGGCCGGCCGCGGAAACCGCTGATGCGCTGACCCGCATCCGCGACACGCTTTACGGGAAGGGATGAGGATGGCCAGCTGGCAGGCTAAGCACCGCGATCCGCTGTTCGACCAGACCACTCAGGTGGCATTGCAGCGCCGTGGCAAAGAGCTTGTCGGCGCCGGCCTGATCGTGGTCAGCGTGCTGATGGCGATGATCCTGACATCCTATTCGCCAGACGATCCGGGCATCGGGATGGCGACCGATCAGGCGGCGCAGAACCTGCTGGGGCGGTTCGGCGCCTATGTCGCCTCGGCCCTGTTCATGATTGTCGGCTATGGCAGCTGGATGCTGCCGCTGGCGGGGGTGGTCTGGGGTCTGCGGCTGATGCTGCACCGGGGGGAGGAGCGCCTGATGCGCGCCGTCTTCACCCCGATCGCGATGGTGCTGGCCTCGCTGCATGCGACGGCGATGGTGCCGCCGGCCGACTGGACGCAGCCTTTCGGGCTGGGCGGGCACCTGGGCGACATGGTCATGGGCGCAATGATGGGGATCGTGCCCTTTCCGGCGGCGGTCGCGCTCAAGCTGCTGGCCTTCGTGACGGCATTTGCGACAGTGGCGATGAGCGCCTTCGTGCTGGGCTGCGACCGGCGCGAGCTGATGGCGATCGGGCGGTTCCTGGCCACGGGGCTGGCCACCGCCTATGACCTTGGGATGACGCTGGTCGGCCGTGGCGCCAGCGCATCCGTGGCCGCCGCGCGCGAGGTCCGCCGCCGGGCCGAGGCGCGCCGCCTGCGCCGGCAGAACGACACCGCCGACGCTGGCGACGCTGGCGACGCCGCCGAAACCGCGCCTGCCCCCCAGACCCTGCCCGCCGGGCTGCTGGCGCGCCTGCGACGCGCCCCCGAACAGGGGGCCCCGGCCGCTTCGCCCGTGCCCACGCCCCCTTCACCGCCCCCGGCGCCCGCGCCGATGGAATCCGAACTGGTCGAACACCGCCCGGTCTATCGGGGCGATGACGCCCCCGATGCCGCCGAGGTCAGCGCCCGGATCAGCGACGCCATCCGCCACCGCAGCACCGAGGCAGAGATCGAGCCTTCCGCCGAGGCCGAGGCGGAGGGCCGGTCCGTCCTGTCCGCCGTCACGGCCCGCCTGACCGGCCGGGCGCAGTCGGTCCCCCCTGCCCCGCCCACTGATACCAGCCGCGTCATCATGCCGCCCGCGCGCCAGCCCGCACCCTCGCGCCAGGCTGCGGCCGAGGCGCAGCCCGGCCTTGCCTTCGACGTGGCGGCAAGCGGCTATGAAAAGCCTGCGCTTGCCCTGCTGGCCGCCCCCGGCACGATCGAGCGGCACACCCCCAGCCCCGAGGCTCTGGCCGAGAATGCCCGCATGCTGGAGGCGGTGCTGGACGATTACGGCGTCCGGGGCCAGATCACCGCCGTCCATCCCGGCCCGGTCGTGACGCTGTACGAGCTGGAACCCGCGCCGGGGCTGAAGGCCAGCCGCGTGATCGGGCTGGCCGACGACATCGCGCGGTCGATGTCGGCGCTGTCGGCGCGCGTCAGCACCGTGCCGGGCCGCACCGTCATCGGCATCGAACTGCCCAACCAGCGGCGCGAAAAGGTCGTGCTGCGCGAGATCCTGTCGGCGCGGGCCTTCGGCGACAGCTCGATGCCGCTGCCCCTTGCCCTGGGCAAGGACATCGGCGGCGAGCCGGTGGTGGCGAACCTTGCCAAGATGCCGCACCTGCTGATCGCGGGGACCACCGGTTCGGGCAAATCCGTCGCCATCAACACCATGATCCTGTCGCTGCTCTACAAGCTGACGCCGGCCGAATGCCGGCTGATCATGATCGACCCCAAGATGCTGGAACTGTCGGTCTATGACGGCATCCCGCATCTGCTGTCCCCCGTCGTGACCGACCCGAAAAAGGCCGTGGTGGCCCTCAAATGGGTCGTGTCGGAAATGGAGGAACGCTATCGCAAGATGTCCAAGATGGGCGTTCGCAACATCGAGGGCTACAACGCCCGCGTGTCCGAGGCGCTCTCACGCGGCGAGATGTTCAAGCGCACAATGCAGACCGGCTTTGACGAGGACACAGGCGAGCCTGTCTTCGAGACCGAGGAATTCCAGCCCGAGACCTTCCCCTATATCGTCGTCATCGTCGACGAGATGGCCGACCTGATGATGGTCGCCGGCAAGGAAATCGAGGCGGCGATCCAGCGGCTGGCGCAGATGGCGCGGGCCTCGGGCATCCACATCATCATGGCCACGCAGCGCCCGTCGGTGGACGTGATCACCGGCACGATCAAGGCGAACTTCCCCACCCGGATCAGTTTCCAGGTCACCTCCAAGATCGACAGCCGCACGATCCTGGGCGAGCAGGGCGCCGAACAGCTGCTGGGCATGGGCGACATGCTGTATATGGCCGGCGGCAGCCGCATCACCCGCGTCCACGGCCCGTTCGTCTCGGACGAGGAGGTCGAGGAGGTCGTCAACCACCTCAAATCCTTCGGGCCGCCCAGCTACATGTCGGGCGTCGTGGACGCCGCCGAGGACGATCCCGCCGCCGCCGAGATCGAAGCCGCGCTGGGGATGGGCGAGGGCGCGGACGCCGAACTCTATGATCTGGCGGTGGCGATCGTGGCCAAGGACCGCAAATGCTCGACCAGCTATATCCAGCGCAAGCTGGCCATCGGCTACAACAAGGCCGCGCGCCTGGTCGAGCAGATGGAGGAACAGGGCGTCGTCAGCCCCGCCAACCATGTGGGCAAGCGCGAGGTGCTGGTGCCCGAGGTATAGGGCCGCCCGCGCCCCGCATGACGCGCCAACATATGTTAGCGCGGCATGCCCGGCAGGATCCGCGATCAGTCCGTCCAGGTTGTGCGGTCGGGCTGTCATCCGGCGGCCTGGCAAGGCCAAAGGAATGAACCCATGTTCATGCGCGTCGATCAACTTCAGACCGAACTGCCGCCGCCGCGGAGAGCAGACCCCAACGCCGCCGCCGCGTTGCAGGAATTGCTGGGCGGGAAATATGGCGAGATGTCCACGCTCGGGAACTACATGTTCCAGAGCTTCAACTTCCGCTCGAAAAGCAAGCTCAAGCCCTTCTACAACCTCGTCGCCGCGATCACGGCCGAGGAACTCGGCCATGTCGAGCTGGTATCCCACGGGATCGCCATGCTGGCGAACGGTCCCGACAAGCCGGGCGCCGACGAGAAAAACGGCGGCGACGTGTCGAATGCCCCGTTCGAGCAGATGAAGGACATCCGCTCGGCCGCCTCGTTCTTCTCGCATGGCGGCGGCGCGGTGCCCGTGAATTCCAATTCCATGTCGTGGAACGTGGACATGGTCACCACCACCGGCAACGTGGTGTTCGACCTGCTGCACAACTTCCACCTGGAATGCGGCGCGCGCCTGCACAAGCTGCGGGTCTATGAATCGCTGACCCAGGACAATGCGACCGGGCGCGAGGTCTGCGGCTATCTGCTGGTGCGCGGCTCGGTCCATGCCCATGCCTATGCGCTGGCGCTCAAGAAGCTGACCGGGGTTTCGATCGAGCAGATGCTGCCCACGCCCAACATCCCGCTGGACAAGATCCCCGAATGCCAGAAATATCTGGTCGAGGGCTCGCACCGCCGGCTCTATACCTTCTCGAACGGCGACTATCAGGCGATGCGCGGCATCTGGGAGGGCGAGCAGGCCCTGCCGACCGATCCGCCGGGCGAGCTGATCGTGGTGGACGGCATGCCAGAGGGCGGCAAGATCCACGACCTGACCGGAGAGCCCTGCGCCTTCACCCCCGACTATGCCCCCGAGGAGATGTTCGAGATCGCCGAGCGTCTGACCAAGGCCGCGATGCAGGGCGCCGGATCCCTGTGACGGACGGGCCGCCGTCCTGTCCTCGGGGGCAGGACGGCGGCAACCCATCGCCCATCGCTCGCCCGGGGGAACTGCCGGCGGGTGTTGTGGATTGTTCCGCAATGGAACGCGCCGCTGTCCCTGAACGTCCCTGCCTGCCCCGTGCCCGCCGGCCGGGGCCGTGGACAGGGCATCCCCGTCCGGGTGACGGGACGGCGGGTCAGCGCCGGCCCATTGTGCCTACCATCCATAATCCGATCCAGGTGGAGCCTGACATGGCAACGACCCCAGACAAGACCATTGCGCCCAAGGTGGCCGACCAGAAGGCCGGCAATGACGGCAAGACCGGCCCCAATCCTGCCGAGCAGCGCCCCCTGCATGACGGCACCAACAGCACCGGCCTGACGGCTGCCTATGCCGAGACGACCGGCGCGGGGGGCGAGCCGCAGCAGATCACCCAGGACCCTGCCGCGCGGCTGACCACCAACCAGGGCATCCCGGTTTCGGACAACCAGAACAGCCTGCGCCTTGGCGCACGCGGGCCGACGCTGCTGGAAGATTTCGTCCTGCGCGAGAAGATCTTTCATTTCGACCATGAGCGCATCCCCGAACGCATCGTCCATGCCCGCGGCTCTGTCGCCCATGGCGTGTTCGAGGTGACGCGCGCCATCCCCGAACTGACCCGAGCCGCGCTGTTCCAGAAGGCCGGCAACCGCTGCGACGTGTTCGCCCGCTTTTCCACCGTCGCCGGGGGCGCCGGGTCCGTCGACACGCCGCGCGACATCCGCGGCTTTGCCGTCAAGTTCTACACGGCCGAGGGCAACTGGGATCTGGTGGGCAACAACACGCCCGTGTTCTTCATCCAGGACGCGATCAAGTTTCCCGACCTGATCCATTCGGTCAAGATGGAGGCCGACCGCGGCTATCCGCAGGCCGCCTCGGCGCACACGACCTTCTGGGACTTCGTGTCGCTGATGCCGGAAAGCCTGCACAACGTCATGTGGCTGATGTCCGACCGCGCCATCCCGCGCAGCCTGCGGATGATGGAAGGCTTCGGCATCCACACCTTCCGCATGGTCAATGCCGAGGGCAAGTCCACCTTTGTCCGCTTCACATGGAAGCCGAAGCTGGGCGTGCAATCGCTGCTGTGGGACGAATCGTCCAAGATTCAGGGCGCCGACAACGATTTCCACCGCCGCGACCTGTTCGAATCGATTGCCGAAGGGGCCTATCCCCAGTGGGATCTGGGCATCCAGATCATCGACCCGGCCTGGGCCGACGCGCAGCCCTATGACGTGCTGGACGCCACCAAGCTGATCCCGGAAGAAGAAGTCCCCGTGCAGATCATCGGCACGATGACGCTGAACCGCAATGTGGACAACCACTTTGCCGAGAACGAACAGGTCGCCTTCTGCCCGTCGAACGTGCCGCCGGGGATCGACTTCACCGACGATCCGCTGCTGCAGGGGCGGCTGTTCAGCTATCTCGACACGCAGAAATCCCGTCTGGGGACGGTCAATTTCCACCAGCTGCCGATCAACGCGCCGCGCTGCCCGATGCACAACTTCCAGCGCGACGGCATGATGCAGATGCAGATCCCCAAGGGCCGCGCGAGCTATGAGCCCAACTCGCTGGCGTCCTTTGGCGAGGTGGGCGGGCCGCGCGCCGATGCGGCCGGCGGGTTCCGCACCGCGCAGCCCGCGACCGACCTGGGCAACGACCCGGCCGAAGGCAAGCTGCGCGTGCGGGCCGAAACCTTTGCCGATCACTACAGCCAGCCGCGGATGTTCTTCCGCTCGCTGACGCCGATCGAGCAGGGACATCAGGTCAGCGCCTTTGTGTTCGAACTGTCCAAGGTCGAATTCCCGCAGGTCCGCGCCCGCGTTCTGTCGCATCTGCGCAATATCGACGAGGATCTGGCCGCCCGTGTCGCGGACGGGCTGGGGATGGATCTGCCGCAGGCGGCGAACGGAAAGCCGGCGGTCGATCTCAAGCCGTCCGACCAGCTGTCGATCCTGAAACAGCCCCTTCCCCCGGCCAAGGGACGCAAGCTGGGCATCCTGGTGACCGACGGCGCGGACGGCGCGCTGGTCGATGCGCTGCAGGCGGCGGCCAAGGCCGAGGGCGCGTCCGTGCGCATCGTCGCCCCCAAGGTCGGGTCGGTCAAGCTGGCGGGGGGCACCATGCTGGCCGCCGATGGGCAGCTCGATGGCGAGGCCTCGGTCACCTTTGACGCGGTGGCGGTGATCGCCTCGGCGGCGGGGGCCGAGGCCCTGACGCGGCACAAGAAGGCAATCGACTGGCTGTCAGATGCCTTTGCCCATCTCAAGGCGATCGCCCATACGCCCGAGGCGCAGCCCCTTCTGGACAAGGCAGGCGTTGCCAAGGACGATTTCATCCTGGGCGCGGCCGATGCCCAGGGCCTGGTCGCGCGGCTGGCCGACCGGAACTGGGACCGCGAAAAGACCATCTGGCCGGCGATGTGATCGCCCCCACCAGCCAATGCCAGGGCCGCCGCGGATATCCGCGGCGGCCCTTCTGCATGGGGTGGCAGATCAGGCCCGAACCGGGTCCAGCACCGTGGACCACAGTTCGGTATTGCCGACATCCATCAGCCGCACCTTCATCTGCTGCGTCGCCGCGTCGATATCCACGAGGCCGAAGAACTGCATCCCCTCGCTGGGCGGCAGGTTCTGGCGCCCCTCGCCCGGCGCCTTGACGAAGCGCACCTCGGGGCCGAAGGTCTTGTCCATCTCGCCGGGGCCGAAGGTGCCGGCATGCAGCGGGCCGGACACGAATTCCCAGAACGGCTCGAATTCCTGGAATTCGGCCCGGTCGGGGCTGTAATGGTTGGCGGCGGTGTAATGCACGTCCGCGGTCAGCCAGACGGTATTGGCGATCTTCTGGTCGCGGATGAAACGCAGCAGGTCGGCGATTTCAAGCTCGCGTCCCTTGGGGCTGCCCGGATCGTTCTGCGCGACAGCCTCGACGCCCTTCTTGTCCTTGGCATTGTCCCACACGACGATGCCGAGCGGCATGTCGCAGGCGATCACCTTCCAGGTCGCCGTCGATCCCTTCAGCGCATCCTTGAGCCAGGCGATCTGCGCGTCCCCCAGCAGCGTCGCGGGACCGCCGGCCGTTTCCTCCATCCCCGGACCGTTGGCGGCGCGATAGGACCGCAGGTCCAGCATGAAGATGTCCAGCAGCGGGCCATAGGCGATCTTGCGATAGATGCGCCCCGGCTCGGTCGGCTGATAGCTGATCGGGGTCATCTCGTGGAAGGCGCGGCCAGCGCGGGCCGACAGCAGGGCGATGGATTTTTCGGTATAACGGTCGTCGTGGCTCAGATCCTTGCCGGGCGACCAGTTGTTCGTCACCTCATGGTCGTCCCACTGGTAATAGAACGGGACGGCGGCGCAGAATTCCTGCACATGGCGGTCCATCTGGTTGTATTTGTAGCGGCCGCGGAATTCGTCCAGCGTCTCGGCGACTTTCTGCACCTCGGGGGTCAGGACGCTGTTCTTCCAGACGCCGCCAATGCCGTCCTGTTCGGGCTTCATCACCCCGTCGGCATAGATGGTGTCGCCCGAATGGATGAAGAAATCCAGCTCGTGCTGGCCCATGGTGGCATAGGTCTTCATGCCCTCGTCGCTGATCCCGTAGCCCTGCCCCGCGGTGTCGCCCGACCAGCCAAAGCGGATGCTGCGCTTTTCGGTCGGGGCGGTGCGGAAGCGGCCGGTGATCGGCTGGCCGGCGCTGTTGATGTCGGACAAGTCGTAGGGGGTGAAGCGGTAGAACACCTGCTGATCGGCGCCCAGCCCGTCGATGGCGCATTTCACCGCCATGTCGGTGTCGGGCAGCGCATCCAGCATGGCGATGCGGCGCGGGTCGGCGAACGATTCGGTCGTCGATACCTCAAGCAGCACGCGCGACGGGCGATCGACCCGCGTCCAGACCATGCCACCCGCGGCATGGGCATCGCCCGACTGGACGCCGTGGGTGAAGGCAGGGGCCGAGGCGGCGCGCAGGATGGCGGGCATCGCCAGCATGCCGGCGGCAGCGGTGCCGGTGGCAAGCAGACTGCGGCGGCTGAGGCGGGGAAGGATCACCGAGGTCATGGCAGGCTCCGATCATGCAGGAAGGCGAGCCTGCCTTTGGCGGATCGGCGCGACGATGATGTGGCGGCAGCGTCAAGGATTTGTGTCAGCGCCCGTGATAATGGCGGAACCAGTCCACATGGGCGGCCACCCCTTCGGCCACCGGGGTGTGCGGCGCATCCCCGATCAGCGCGCGCAGCAGCGTGGTGTCTGCCCAGGTCGCCGGCACGTCGCCCGGCTGCATCGGCAGCAGCTCGCGGATGGCTGTGCGCCCCGTCGCGGCCTCGATCGCGGCGATGAAGTCGGACAGCTCGACCGGCGCGCCGTTGCCGATATTGACGGTGCGGAACGGGGCGACCGGGGACAGGCTGTCGAAATCACCCGCCGGATGACGGCCGGGCGGCACGTCGATCAGCCGCGCGACCGCGCCCGCCAGATCGGCGACAAAGGTGAAATCGCGCCGCATGTCCCCATGATTGAAGACCCGGATGGGCCTGCCGGACAGCACCGCGTCGGTGAACAGCGCCGGGGCCATGTCCGGTCGCCCCCATGGCCCATAGACCGTGAAAAAGCGGAACATCGTCACCGGCAGCCCGAACAGATGGGCATAGGAATGGGCCATCGCCTCGGTCGATTTCTTGGTCGCGGCATAGAACGACATCTGCGTGTCGGCCTTGTCCGTTTCCCGATAGGGCATGGCCGCGTTGGCGCCATAGACCGAACTGGTCGAGGCCAGCAGCAGATGCGCCGGCGGATGGGCGCGGGCTGCCTCCAGCAGCTCGAACGTGCCCAGAAGGTTCGCCTGCACATAGGCGCGGGGGTTGTCGATGGAATGGCGCACCCCGGCCTGCGCGGCCAGGTGGATGACCGCCTCGGGCCGTTCCTCGGCCATCAGGTCGTACAGCAGGCCCGGGGTTTCCACAGCCCCGCGGATGCCGCGATAGGCCCCCTTCAGCTGCGCCTCGCGCGCGGCCTTGAGAGCGGGGTCGTAATAGGCGTTGTGGCTGTCCACGCCGACCACCCGCCAGCCTTGGTCCAGCAGCAGGCGCGACAGGTGAAATCCGATGAACCCCGCCGCACCTGTCACCAGCGCCGTGCGCATCAATCCGCCCCGAACAGATCGCGGGTAAAGACCTTGTCCCTGACATCCTCCAGCTCGGGGGACATGCGGTTGGTGATGATCAGATCGGCCTGCCGCTTGAAGGCCGCCAGGTCGTTCACGACCGGGGACTTGAAGAAGTCGGGCGCCTCCAGCACCGGCTCATAGACGATGCAGGGGATGCCCTTGGCCTTGATCCGCTTCATGATCCCCTGGATCGAGCTGTCGCGGAAATTGTCCGACCCGGCCTTCATCACCAGGCGGTGCACGCCCACGCAGGCGGGCTGGCGCGCCAGGATCAGGTCGGCGATCACGTCCTTGCGGGTGCGGTTGGATTCCACCACCGCCGCGATCAGGTTCTGCGGCACATTCGCATAGTTGGCCAGCAACTGCTTGGTGTCCTTGGGCAGGCAATAGCCGCCATAGCCGAAGCTGGGGTTGTTGTACTGCGCCCCGATCCGCGGATCGAGGCTGACCCCTTCGACGATCTGGCGCGCATCCAGCCCCTTGGCCAGCGCATAGCTGTCGAGTTCGTTGAAGAAGGCGACGCGCATGGCCAGATAGGTGTTCGAGAACAGCTTGATCGCCTCGGCCTCGGTCGAGCCGGTGAAGATCACCGGCCCCGTATCCTCGGCCCCCGCCACCAGCAGCTCGGCAAAGCCGTGCGCCGCCGGCGTGGTATCGCCCACGATGATGCGCGAAGGGTGCAGGTTGTCCCACAGGGCGCGGCCCTCGCGCAGGAACTCGGGCGAGAACAGGATGGCGTCGGTGCCGTGTTCCGCGCGCATGCGCGCGGTAAAGCCGACAGGGATCGTCGATTTGACCACGATGGTCGCGCCGGGCGCATGGCGGCGGGCCTGCGCGATCACCTGCTCGACGCTGGTCGTGTCGAAATGGTTGTGGCGCGGGTCGTAATTGGTGGGCGTGGCGATGATGACATAATCCGCTCCGCCAAGCGCCTCTGCCCCGTCCAGCGTGGCGGCCAGGTCCAGCCCGCCCGCCGCGAGCATCGCGCTGATGTCGGCATCCTCGATGGGGCTGATGCGCGCATTCACCGCATCCACGCGCGCCGCGTTCACATCCAGCGCCACTACCCTGTTGCGCTGCGCCAGAAGCACCGCAAGAGACAGCCCCACATAGCCAAGGCCAGCAACCGAAATCTTCATGATGTTCCCTTTCTCCGCGCCTCTGGTGGACCGGCCGAGGCGAAACGGCAAGGGCGACGTTCAGTCGGACGGTGCCTGCCCCGCGCACCGGCCCGCAACGCCCGCCCGCCCCGCCAGCCCAGGCGGAACGAACAGGCGGGTTCCCGGACAGGCGCGCGCCGCCAGCCACAGCAGGTCGGGCCGGGCCATGGCGATGCAGCCCGCTGTCGGAAAGCCGGGGCGACGCCACTGATGCAGAAAGATCGCCGATCCCGCGCCGGGCCGGGCCGGGGGGCCGTTCCAGTCGGTCACCAGCACCAGATCATACAGCGGATCGGCCCGGCGCAGCACCTCGTGGCGGGCGGCAAAGGGCGCGCGGACCAGGCGGTTATAGGACGGATCGCCCGGATCGTCGCACCACAGATCGCCCGCGCGGATCGGCACGGCCCAAGGGGCGGGGCGCGGCAGGCGGTCGGCGCGCCACAGCAGGCCTGTGATGCGGTGGATGCCAGCAGGGGTGGCCCCGTCCCCTTCGCGCTTGGCCGCGGTGACGCCGCTGCGCCCGATACTGCAGGCCAGCACCCGGCCCGCGACGCGCAGCCCCCGCGGGGTCAGCACCATGTCGCCGGCGCGGGGTGTCACAGCAGATGCCCCGACTTGTCGCGCTTGATGTCCAGATAGCCCTCGTTCCAGCGGTTGCGGCCGACACGCAGGGGCACGCGTTCGGCCACGGCGATGCCGTGCTGTTCCATCATGGCGACCTTGCGGGGGTTGTTGGTCATCAGCCGCACCGCCGAAAAGCCCATCTGGCGCAGCATGGCGGCGCCCAGGCGGAAATCGCGCTCGTCATCTTCGAACCCCAGGCGGTGATTCGCCTCGACCGTGTCAAAGCCCTGCGCCTGCAGGTCATAGGCGCGCATCTTGTTGGCCAGCCCGATGCCCCGCCCTTCCTGGTTGAGATAGAGCAGCACCCCCGCCCCCGCCTGCCCCATCGCCGTCAGCGCGGCATGCAGCTGCGGGCCGCAGTCGCATTTGAGGCTGCCCAGCACGTCGCCGGTGAAGCAGGCCGAATGCAGCCGCGCCAGCACCGGGGTGTCGCGGGGCGGATCGCCGATTTCCACGGCGTAATGTTCGCCCCCCCGTCGGACGGGCGCAGGATGCGCAGGCGCGCATTCTCGGCCGCCGCGAGGGGCAGCCGCGCCGCGGCCACCGCGGCAAGGGCCGTCTCGTCGGCCAGCGCCGCCAGCATGGGCAAGGGCGGCAGGGATGTCAGGCCGGGCGGCGCCGGCGCCTCGACCATCAGCACCGCGGGCAGCAGCTGCGCCGACTTGGCCAGCGCCAGCGCCGCCCGGTGCGGGGCGGCATCCCCCCCGCGCCGGGTGAAAAGCGGCCCTTTCATCGGCACGCGCAGATCGCCCGCCGGATCGGCCAGGGCGCGCAGCCAGGGCAGCGCCGCATCCTCGGGCAGCTCGATGCGCGCCAGATCGCCGTCATAGGCCCGCGCCTTCAGCGTCTCGGCCCGCCGCCCGGTGATCGCCAGAACGGGCTGCCCCAGCGCCCGCAGATCGTCCAGCCGGGCGGGCGTCAGCGTTTCGACCGCGGCAGCCAGATGCCCGCCCAGCGCCACCGGCAGGCCCACCCGCAGGTCGGCGCGGGCGCGGCTGATCGTTTCTGACAGGGTGGGAACAAGGCTCATGGGAAGGAAATCCTGAAACAATCCGTAACATATCCCGCCCTGCCGACAACAGGATGTGAGGTGAATTGCAACCCGCTGGACAGATCGGGCCGCCTGGCCATCCTGACCCTACCCGATCCAAGGAGGCTGCAAGATGGCCGGTTTGAAGAAAATCCTGCTGGTGGACGACGAGGAGGACCTGCGCGAGGCCCTGGCCGAGCAACTGGTCGCGACCGAGGATTTCGACGTGTTCGAGGCGGGCACCGGCGCCGAGGCGGTGGAAAAGACCAAGGGCGCGATCTTTGACCTGGTCGTGCTGGACGTGGGCCTGCCCGACACGGACGGGCGCGAGCTGTGCAAGCGCCTGCGCAAGCAGGGCGTGAAATGCCCGATCGTCATGCTGACCGGCCACGACACCGACGCGGACACGATCCTTGGCCTCGACAGCGGGGCGAACGACTATATCACCAAGCCGTTCAAGTTCCCGGTCCTGCTCGCGCGCCTGCGGGCCCAGCTGCGCACGCATGAACAGTCCGAGGACGCGATCTTCCAGCTTGGCCCCTATACGTTCAAGCCCGCGATGAAGATGCTGATCGACGGCAAGGACCGCAAGATCCGCCTGACCGAAAAGGAAACCAACATCCTCAAGTATCTTTACCGCGCCCAGGACGGGGTGGTGCCGCGCGATGTGCTGCTGCACGAGGTCTGGGGTTATAACGCGGGCGTGACGACGCACACGCTGGAAACCCACATCTATCGTCTGCGCCAGAAGATCGAGCCCGATCCCTCGAGCGCCCGGCTGCTGGTGACCGAATCGGGCGGCTATCGCCTGGTGTCCTGATCGGGGCACCTGCCCTGCGGCGCAGTGCCGGCGCAAGGCCCCGGCCTGCGCGGCCTGCCCCGTGCCCTGCGCGCCGCGCGTGGCGGCACCCTGCGGGGGCCCTGCCTGCGCCGCTCAGCCCCGGCCGTGCGGCGCGTCCCAGTCGATCACGGGGTTGATCGGGATGATCCCGAAGGGGTTCAGGTCCGGGTGGCTGCGGTAATAGTGGTTGACGATGTGATCCTGCCGCACCGTCGCGGCGATGCCGGGCATCTGGTAAAGCTCGCGCGTCCAGCCCCACAGGCTGGGATAATCGCGCAGCCAGGCCCGGTTGCACCTGAAATGGGTGTGATAGACGGTGTCAAATCGCACCGCGCTGGTGAACATGCGCCAGTCGGCCTCGGTCAGCCGGTCGCCGGTCAGATAACGCTGGCGCGACAGCAGATCATCCGCCCAGGCCATGGCGGCAAAGACGCGCGGCGCGGCCTCGTCATAGGCGGCCTGGGTCGAGGCAAAGCCGGCCCGGTAAACGCCGTTGTTGAAATCGGGATAGACGCGATCGTTCACCGCCTCGATCGCGGGGCGCAGATCCTTTGGCCAGTAATGCACCCTGCTGCCGGTCAGCGCGTCGAAGGCGCTGTCGAACATGCGGATGATCTCGCTCGATTCGTTCGACACGATGGTGCCGCGCTCCTTGTCCCACAGCACCGGGACAGTGACCTTGCCGGTCATGTGCGGATCGGCGCGCAGGTAGATGTCGCGCAGAAAGGCCGATCCGAACAGCCGGTCCCCGGTGGCGCCGTCGAAACCCTCGGCAAAGGTCCAGCCGTCCTCGCCCATCACCGGATGGACGACCGACACGTCGATATGGGGGGCCAGCGCCTTGAGTTCGCGGAAGATCAGCGTCCGGTGCGCCCAGGGGCAGGCATATGAGACGAACAGGTGATAGCGCCCGCTTTGCGCCGCAAACCCGCCATCCCCCGATGGGCCGGGCGCGCCGTCCGGCGTGATCCAGCTGCGAAAGCCCGCCTGCTGGCGCTTGTAGCTTCCCTCGCCCCTGGCCGCGCCCACGCTGCCTTTTGTCCAGACCCCGTCAACAAGCTGGCCCATCTGCTTTCCCTTCCGCGCGCCCGGCGCTAGATTTCGGGCCATGTTCACCCTTGCCACCTGGAACATCAACTCCGTCCGCCTGCGGGCCGGCCTTGTCGCCCGCCTGCTGGGCGACGAGGCGCCCGACATCCTGTGCCTGCAGGAATGCAAGTCGCCCGTGGAGAAGATCCCGGTCGAGATGTTCCAGGCGCTGGGTTATCGCTGGATCGTGGCGCGCGGGCAGAAGGGGTATAACGGCGTCGCCATCCTGTCGCGCCTGCCCATCGAGGATGCCGGGCACCGCGACCATGCGCGGCTGGGCCATGCGCGCCATGTCGCGGCGCGGCTGCCCTCGGGCGTCATCATCCACAATGTCTATGTGCCCGCCGGCGGCGACGAGCCGGACCGGACCGTCAATGTCAAGTTCGGGCAGAAGCTGGATTTTCTGACCGACATGCGCGACGCCTTCCGGGCCGACCGGCCGCAGCGGTCGATCCTGGTGGGCGATCTGAACATCGCCCCGCGCGAGGATGATGTCTGGTCGCACCGGCAGATGCTGAGGGTCGTCAGCCACACCCCTGTCGAGGTCGCCCATCTTGCCGATGCGCAGGAGGCGGGCGGATGGGTGGACATCACCCGCCAGGACATCCCCCAGGGTCCGCTCTACAGCTGGTGGTCCTATCGGGCGCGCGATTGGGACAGCGCCGACCGCGGCCGCCGGCTGGACCATATCTGGGCCACGGGCGACATCGCCGCCGCGGGCCATGCCAGCCGCATCCTGCGGGCCGCGCGGGGCTGGGACCAGCCCAGCGACCACGTCCCGGTGCTTGCCAGCTTCGACCTGCCGGCGTGACGCCCCTTTCCGTCCCCCCTGCGGCAACCCATATTGTCGCCAACCCTTCCCTTCGCGGAGACTGACCACAATGCTGCTGCAAGGCTCGGGCGATGCGCCCGCCGCACCGAACACCGCCGATTTCATCAAGGACGTGACCGAGGCCGACTTCATGGCCGAGGTGATCGACGCCTCGATGCAGGTGCCGGTGATCGTCGATTTCTGGGCGAGCTGGTGCGGCCCGTGCAAGACGCTCGGCCCGCTGCTCGAGGCAGAGGTCGCCCGCCACAAGGGCCGTGTGCGCATGGCCAAAGTGGATGTGGACAAGAACCAGATGATCGCCGCGCAGCTGCGCGTGCAATCCATCCCGACCGTCTATGCCTTCTTCCAGGGCCAGCCGGTCGATGCCTTCCAGGGCGCCTTGCCGCAAAGCCAGGTCAGGCAGTTCGTGGACAAGCTGGCGGCCCTGGGCGGGGATGACGGGGGCCTTGGCGCCGCGCTCGAGGCGGCCGAGGCGATGCTGGCCGAGGGCGCGGCGGCCGATGCGGCCGAAACCTTTGCCGCCATCCTCGGCGAAGAGCCCGAAAACCCGCAGGCCTGGGGCGGCCTGATCCGCAGCCACCTGGCCGCGGGCGATGCCGATGCGGCCGAGGCCGCGCTGGCGCAGGTGCCCCCCGCCGCTGCCCATGCCGCCCCGGTCGAGGCCGCGCGCGCGCAGCTGGCCCTGGCCCGGCAGGCGCAAAGCGCCGGGCCGCTGGACGATCTGGAGCGGCGCGTGGCCGCCGATCCGGCCGATCATCAGGCGCGGCTCGACTATGCGACCGCCCTGCACGCCGCCGGCCGCTCGGCCGAGGCGATCGATCACCTGCTGGAATCCTTCCGCCGCGACCGCGACTGGAACGAGGGCGCCGCCAAGGCGCAGTTGCTGACCCTGTTCGACGCGCTGCCCGCAACCGACCCGCTGGTTCAGAAAGGACGGCGACGGCTTTCGTCGCTGATCTTCGCCTGACGATGCCGGGCAGCCTGCCGGCCCTGCCGGGCGTGGTGCCGCTGTTTCCCCTGCCGGGCGCGGTGCTGCTGCCGCGCACGCGGCTGCCGCTGCACATCTTCGAGCCGCGCTATCTGCAGATGATGGAGGATGTGCTGCGTTCGGGCGAGCGGCTGATCGGGATGATCCAGCCCATCGGCGAGGGGCTGGCCAATGTCGGCACCGCCGGCCGTGTCACCATGTTCTCCGAGGATGACGACGGGCGCATGATGATCTCGCTCAGGGCGGTGTCGCGTTTCCGGCTGGACGAGGTGATCGAGGGCTTCACCCCCTATCTGCGCGGCCGCGTGGACTGGGGCGGCTATGCCGCCGACCGCCGCACGGCCGAGCCGGACGACCCCGGCTTTGACCGGCCGGCCTTCATGGAACGGCTGGGGCGCTATATGGCGGCGCACAGCCTCTCCACCGATTGGAACGCGGCCGAGGAGGCGGGCAACGAGCTGCTCATCAACAGCCTGTCGATGCTGCTGCCGCTGGGGGTCGAGGAAAAGCAGGCCCTGATCGAGGCCCCGACCCTGGCCGAGCGGCGGGCGATCCTGGACGGGCTGATGGAATATGCGCTGCATGGCGGCGACGATGAAAGGCTGCACTGACCCATGACCGACAGCCCCCAGGCCCAGGGCGATTTCCCGTCCCCGGGAACGGCGCCGCCCGATCACCGGCTCGCGCCCCCCCTGTTTGATCGCCACATGCTCGAGGCGCTGGTCTGCCCGCTGACCCATGGCCGGCTGGATTATGACGCGGCGCGGCAGGAGCTTGTGTCGCAGGCCGCGGGGCTGGCCTTTCCAATCCGGGACGGCATCCCCATCATGCTGATCGGCGAGGCGCGGCAGATCAAGGCCGACTGACACCCGCCCCCGCGAACGCCCCCTGCCCTTCGGCCCGGACGCCGACCCCGTCAGGCAACCGCCCTGCCCCCATAAGGGGCGGGCGGGTCAAAGCCCCGCGTCCTCGTTTGCGCCGATCATCAGGTTGAGGTTCTGCACCGCCGCGCCGGATGCGCCCTTGCCCAGATTGTCCAGCACCGCCACCAGCACCGCGCAGCCGTTCTCGTCGCTGCCATGCACCGACAGTTCCAGCCCGTTGGTGCCGTTCAGCGCGGTGGGAACGACGCGGGCTGCCGGATCGACCACGCGGACAAAGCGGCTGCCCGCGTAATGGCCCGCCAGCGCGGCCCGCAGCTCGGCAAGGCTGCGCCCGGCCAGCATCAGGGGGATCTGCACGATCATCCCCTGCGCAAAGTTGCCGACAGCGGGCGCAAAGACCGGCCGCCGCGTCATGCCGGCGCGCAGCATGATCTCGGGCAGGTGCTTGTGCGTCTGGCCCAGCGCATAGGCGAAATGCGCCGGGGCGGTCTCGGCCTCCATCTCGGCGATCATCTCCTTGCCGCCGCCGGTATAGCCTGACACCGCATTGATCGAGGCGATCTCGTCGGGCGCGACCATACCCGCGGCGATCAGCGGCGCGGCCAGCGCGATGGCGCCGGTGGCATAGCAGCCGGGGTTGGACACCAGCCGCGCAGCGGGGATGGCCGCGCGGGTTTGCGCCGACAGCTCGGGAAAGCCATAGACCCAGCCTTCGGCCACCCGGTGGGCGGTCGATGCGTCGATGAAGCGCGTGTCCAGCCCCTCGGCCAGCACCACCGCCTCGCGCGCGGCCTGGTCGGGCAGGCAGAGGATCGCGACATCGGCCGCGGCCAGCGCCTCGCGCCGGGCATCGGCATCCTTGCGGCGGGCAGGGTCGATCTGGATCAGGGCGATATCAGGGCGCGCCTGCAGACGCTCGCGGATCTGCAATCCGGTTGTGCCGGCCTCGCCGTCGATGAAAACCCTGTGCATCATCCAGTCCCCCCAAAGCCGCAGCGCCCCTCGCCGCGCAGATGCGCCGCCCCCGCCGTTTGCCGTGCGGCGCCGGCCCATGCAAGGGCCGCGCGCGTCCGGGGGCCGACAGCCCGCCGATGGCCCGCCGCCCCTTGGGGCCGGTGCAGGCCGGGTTCCAAAGGCGCGCCGGGCCTCAGGTGCAGGCCGGCCGCGGCCGGCATCGGCGCGGTGCCGCCCGCCGCCGCAAAAGGCGCCCGGCCCAGCCACACCGCGTAATGAAACCACGCCCGCGGCCCCGGCGGCGCGTGCTAGGCTGCCAGGCGGGTCTTGAGGAAATCAAGCACCATGCGCTCCTCGGCGCGCAGGGCGGCACCCTCCAGCTCCTCCTCGATCTCGGCCTGCAGTTCCAGCACCAGTTCATCGGCCAGATAGCTGTCGATGACCTGCGGATGGACATAGCATTTGCGGCAGATGGCCGGGGTATTGCCCAGACGGGCGGCGACCCGCTCGATCGCGGCGCGCACATTGCGTTTGGCGGCTGCGGCGCTGTCGGCCTTTTCGTATTCCGCCAGCGCGAGCGCGGCCAGCACAGTGCCCGTCCAGGTGCGGAAATCCTTGGCCGTGATGGCGGTGCCGGAAATCTCGCGCAGATAGGCATTCACGTCGCCCGAGGTGACCGCGCGGCGCTCGCCATCTTCGTCGAGATACTGGAACAGGTGCTGGCCCGGCAGTTCCTGGCTGGCCTTGACGATGCGCGCCACGCGCCGGTCACGCAGGCCCAGATCCCATTCCTTGCCCGACTTGCCCTTGAAGCGAAAGCGCATCTCGGAACCCGAAACCTTCACGTGCCGGTCGTTCAGCGTGGTCAGCCCGTGCGACTTGTTCTGCCGGACATAATCGGCATTGCCGACGCGGATCATGGTCGTTTCCAGCAGATGCACCACCGTGGCCAGCACCTTTTCGCGCGGCATCCCGCGCAGGCTCATGTCCCTGTCCACCCGCGCCCGCAGGCCGGGCAGGGCGGCGGCAAAGTCCAGCATGTGTTCATACTTGGTGCCGTCGCGCACCTCGCGGAAGCGGGGGTGATAGCGATACTGCTTGCGGCCCTTGGCATCGCGGCCGGTCGCCTGGATATGCCCGTTCGGATCGGGGCAGATCCACACATCGGCATAGGCTGGCGGGATCGCCAGCGAACGGATCCGGGCCAGCGTCTCCTTGTCCTTGACGGGCCGTCCGTCCAGCCCGCGATAGCTGAAGCCCTTGCCGGCGCGGCGGCGGGTGATGCCCGGCTCGGCATCGCTGACATAGACAAGGCCCGCGCTCTCGGCGGCATCCCGCGGATCGACGATGTTGCCCGATTCCGCTGCCATGCCCGCCCCCTCACCCGTGCCGCCCTGCTGCGAAGGCCACAACGCGCCGGCCCGCTGCCCGGTTCGCGCATCAGGGGGCTTCTTCTGCACCAAATATCCCGCGGGGGTCCGGGGGCGCGAAGCCCCCGGTCCGGCCGCGCGGCGGGGGCGCGGCGGCCCCGCCCGCCGGCCTTAGAAAAAGCCCAGCTTGGACGGAGAATAGCTGACCAGCATGTTCTTGGTCTGCTGATAGTGGTCCAGCATCATCTTGTGCGTCTCGCGCCCGATGCCCGACTGCTTGTAGCCGCCAAAGGCCGAATGCGCGGGATAAGCGTGATAGTTGTTCACCCACACGCGGCCCGCCTTGATCCCGCGGCCCATCCGGTAGCAGGTGTTCATGTCGCGGCTCCACACGCCCGCGCCCAGACCATACAGCGTGTCATTGGCGATCGACAGGGCCTCGGCCTCGTCCTTGAAGGTCGTGACCGACACCACGGGGCCGAAGATCTCCTCCTGGAAGATGCGCATCTTGTTGGTGCCGCGGAAGATCGTCGGCTTGATGTAATAGCCCGACGACAGCTCGCCCCCCAGGTCGGCAGCCCCGCCCCCGGTCAGCACCTCGGCACCCTCGTTCCGGCCGATGTCCAGATAGGAACGGATCTTGTCGTGCTGTTCCTTGCTGGCCTGCGCGCCGATCATGGTGTCGGCCTGGCGGGGGTCGCCCTGCTTGATCGCCTCGGTCCGCTTGACCGCCTTTTCCATGAACCGCTCATAGATCGATTCCTGCACCAGCACGCGCGAGGGACAGGTGCAGACCTCGCCCTGGTTCAGCGCGAACATGGTGAAGCCTTCCAGCGCCTTGTCGAGGAAATCGTCATCCTCGCGCGCCACGTCGGCAAAGAACACGTTGGGCGACTTGCCGCCCAGTTCCAGCGTCACGGGGATCAGGTTCTGCGAGGCATACTGCATGATCAGCCGCCCCGTCGACGTCTCGCCGGTAAAGGCGATCTTGGCGATCCGGTCCGAGGACGCCAGCGGCTTGCCTGCCTCGAGTCCGAAGCCGTTGACGATGTTCAGAACGCCCGCCGGCAGCAGATCGCCGATCAGCTCGGCCCAGACCATGATCGAGGCCGGTGTCTGTTCGGCTGGTTTCAGCACCACGCAGTTGCCCGCCGCCAGCGCCGGGGCCAGCTTCCAGCAGGCCATCAGCAGCGGAAAGTTCCACGGGATGATCTGCCCGACGACGCCCAGCGGCTCGTGGAAGTGATAGGCGACGGTGTTGTCGTCGATCTGCGACAGGCTGCCTTCCTGAGCGCGCAGCACGCCCGCGAAATAGCGAAAATGGTCGATCGCCAGCGGCACGTCGGCGGCCATCGTCTCGCGGATCGGCTTGCCGTTGTCCCATGTCTCGGCCGTGGCGAGCAGTTCGAGGTTCGCCTCCATCCGGTCGGCGATCTTCAGCAGGATGGTCGATCGTTCCTGCACGCTGGTCCGGCCCCAGTCGTCGGCGGCCTTGTGCGCGGCGTCCAGCGCCAGGCCGATGTCCGCCTCGTCCGAACGGGCGATCTCGCCCATGTCCATCCCGGTGATGGGGGTCGCGTTCTGGAAATAGCGCCCGCTGACCGGCGGCACCCACTTGCCGCCGATGAAATTGTCATAGCGTTTGGCAAAGGGCATGTTGCTGACCCCCTTGAAGGGGTGGGTCTGGTCGTTGGGCATCGCTCATCCTCCGTTCGCCCGGTCCTCCTCCGGGCAAGGGGATGCTGCGCCCGCGGGGTGCGTCGGTCAATCGGCGATAAGGGGGAGAGGCGAAAACAGGACGGCCCGCCCTGCCCCCTGCCTCTGCCCCCTGCCGGCCCCCGTCGCCTCGGCCTGCCTGTGCCGCTGCGAGCCTCACCCGGAACGCAGGGGCAGGGCCTGCCCCCCGGCCAGGCGGGCAGAGGGCGGCTCATTCCCATTCCATCTCGGCCCAAGCAGCGGCGGCATTGCGGGCGGTGGTCGCCTCGAAATCGGCCCATCCCGGCGCCAGCGGGGCCATCGCCGCCATGATCGCCGGAACCGCCCCGGACAGGCCCTGGCCTGTGTCCAGCGCGGCCCGCACCGCATCCCGCAGCGCGGCAAGATAGCGGCCCTCATCGGCCGTTGCCGCGACCAGCGATGCCGCCACCGGCCCGTGGCCCGGCACCACATGGGCCGTATCGGCCGCCGGCGCGGCCAGCCAGGCCAGCCAGCCGGACAGCGAGGCATCGACAACGGGTGTCAGCCCGCGGAACACCAGATCGCCCGTGAACAGCGTGCCTGATCGCGAATCGCGCACCGTCAGGTCGGTATCGGTATGCGCGGCCGGCACCGGGGTCAGCGTCAGCGCCGTCCCGCCCAGCTCGATCACCGTTTCATCCGCGACGGTCCGGGCCGGATCGATCAGCGCCGTTCCCGCCCATGCCGATGCGCCGATCTGGGCGGGGATCGTTTCCATCCAGGCCGCGCGGCGCCGCGCCAGCGCCGCGGGCAGGCGCGCATCGGCGATCACCTCGCCCCCCGCCTCGGCAAAGACCTCGGCGCCCGCGATGTGGTCGGGGTGCATATGGGTCAGGATGACCGGGCCGATCGGCAGGCCGGTGCGCGCGCGGATCGCCGCCAGCAGCGCCTCGCCCTGCTCGCGCGTGCCACCTGGGTCGATCACGGCCACCTGCCGCTCGCCGATGACCACGCCGAGATTGGCGATACGCCCGCGATTGGCCGGCGACAGCGGCTCATCCGCGCCCCGGCTGACCAGGACGCCCGGCGCGATCTCGATCAGCGCCAGCGCCGGGGCGGCGTCAAGGGGCGCGCAGGTCCAGCCCCGCCCCGTCAGGCCGGGATGCGCGGCCAGCCAGGCCGCCGCTGCCGATTCGCCCGCCGTGCGGCAGGCGGCCATGTCCGCCCCCGCCCCCGCCGGCAGCAGCCGGGGCGCGCAGTCATGCGGCGCGGCGGCAAGGCAGGCGGTCAGGACGGGCACGAACATGGCGATCCCCAAAAGGCGGCATGCACCCCATGATGCGCGCCCGGCCGCAGGGCCGCCCCTGAAATCCGCGCGCCTGCGACCTTGGTCGGGTTGCCTGATGCGCTGGCAGGCTTACGCTTGCCCCATCCGCGCCGCCCAGAAAGGCCGAAGGCCACCATGATCGCATCCCGCCTGCTTCTCGCCGCAGCCGCCCTGGGGCTGCTTGCCGGGGCGGCCCCTGCGGCCGACAACCCGATGCGCCCCTCGCCTGCCTGGGACGAGATGCGGCTTGCCGTGATCGGGACGGAAACCGAACCGCCCGTCGATCCTGCCATCCTGAACCTTGAGGCGCCGATGCGGGCCGACAATCCCGCGCTGGTCCCCGTCCGCGTGACCCAGCCGCCCGGCGCGCCTCCGATCGCCCGGCTTGCGCTGGTGATCGACCAGAACCCCGCGCCTGTTGCCGCCGAATTCACCTTCGGCCCTGCCGCCGCGCCGCTGGACCTTGAACTGCGGGTCCGCGTCAACGCCTATTCCGATGTGCGCGCCATCGCCACGCTGAATGATGGACGGCAGGTGATGGCGGGGCGCTTCGTCAAGGCATCGGGCGGCTGCGCGGCGCCCGCCGGCCGCTCGGGCGAGGATGCGCGCAAGGACATCGGCGCGATGCGCTGGAAATCCGAACCCGTGGGAACGCGCGCCATGGGCCAGCTGATGATCCGCCACCCGAATTTTTCGGGGCTGCAGCGCGATCAGGTCACGCTGCTGGACATCCCGGCCGAGTTCGTCCGCACCATCGCCGTCAAGCAGGGCGATGCCCTGCTGATGACAATGGAGGGCGGCATCTCGATTTCTGAAAACCCCGTCTTTCGCCTGGCCTATGCGCCGAACGGCCAGCCCGTCACCGTCCATGCCGAGGATACCGAGGGGCGCGTCTTTGACCGGCAGTTCCCGCAAGGCGCGAACTGACCCGCTTGCATGGCCCTCGTCCGGCTGGCAGGTTGCCGCCCGGCCGGATCAGGGGGATGATGATGGACAGGTGCAAATTGGGCGAAATCGAGGTCAGCGCGGTCTGCCTCGGCACGATGACCTTCGGCAAGGATACGCCCCAGGATGCGGCCTTCGCCCAGATGGACCGGGCGGTCGCGGCCGGGATCACCTTTTTCGACACGGCCGAGATGTATCCGGTCAACCCCGCGACCGCCGCGACCCATGGGCACAGCGAGGAGGTGATCGGCGCCTGGCTGGCCGCCCGCGGCGCCCGCGACCGCGTCGAGATCGCCACCAAGATCAGCGGGCCGAACGGCGGGCACAGCCGCGGCGGCCAGGGATTTGCGCCCGACAACATCGCCCAGGCGGTGGACGATTCGCTGCGCCGCCTGCGGACGGACGTGATCGACCTCTACCAGCTGCACTGGCCCAAGCGGGGCGGCTATGCGTTCCGCCAGAACTGGACGTTTGATCCGCGCGGCAGCTCGAAGGCGCGGGTTGAGGACCACATGGACGGCATCCTTGCCGCGATGAAGGATGTGGTGGCGGCGGGCAAGGTGCGCGCCTTCGGCCTGTCCAACGAATCGGCCTGGGGCACGATGTCCTGGCTGGCCGCGGCGGAACGCACCGGCGGGCCGCGGGTGGTGGCAATCCAGAACGAATACGGCCCCCTCTGCCGCCTTTATGACACCGACCTGGCCGAACTGGGCCAGAAGGAGGATGTTACGCTGCTGGCCTATTCGCCGCTGGCCGCGGGGCTGCTGACCGGAAAATATGCCGGCGGCGCGATCCCGCCGGGCAGCCGGGCGGATGTGGACTGCCGGCACGGCGGCAAGGGCGATCTGGGCGGCCGCCGCACCGACCGGGCGCTGGCCGCCGCCGCCGCCTGGGGGGACATGGCGCGCGATCTGGGGCTCGACCCCGTGCATGCGGCCATCGCCTTTGTCCGCCAGCGGCCCTTCCCTGTGATCCCGATCATCGGGGCGACGCATACGGACCAGCTTGACCACCTGATCGCCGGGCTGGGCCTGCGGCTGGACGCCGAGGCGGACAAGGCCATCGACGCCTTTCACCGCGCCCATCCCCTGCCTTATTGACGCAGCGGCGGGGTTGCGCCGGGGCGCGCGCGCCCCGCATCATCGGCCCATCCTAGAGCGGGGAAATCCGATGCTGCCGCCCATCCTGTCGAATCTGCGCCTACCGGTCGTGGCCTCGCCCATGTTCATCGTCTCGGTGCCCGATCTTGTCATCGCCCAGTGCAAGGCGGGCATCGTCGGCAGCTTTCCCGCGCTGAACGCGCGCGAGGCCGAGGGCGAGCCGCCGCTGCTTGAAGCCTGGCTGACGCGCATCACCGAGGAACTGGACCGGCACAACCAGGCCAATCCCGACCGCCCCGCCGCGCCCTTTGCCGTCAACCAGATCGTCCACCGCTCCAATGCGCGGCTGGACCGGGATGTCGAGATCTGCCACCGCCACCGCGTCCCGATCTGGATCACCAGCCTGGGCGCGCGCCCCGAGGTGAACGAGGCCGCCCATGACTGCGGCGCGATCACGCTGCATGATGTCATCACCCCGACCTTTGCCCGCAAGGCGCTGGACAAGGGCGCGGACGGGCTGATCGCGGTCGCGGCCGGGGCGGGCGGGCATGCGGGCAGCCTGTCGCCCTTTGCGCTGATCCAGGAAATCCGCAGCTTCTTCGACGGGCCGCTGCTGCTGTCGGGCTCGATCGCCACCGGGGGGGCGATCCTTGCTGCGCAGGCCATGGGCGCCGATCTGGCCTATATCGGCAGCCCCTTCATCGCCGCCGCCGAGGCGAATGCCGATCCCGCCTACAAGCAGATGATCGTCGATTGCGGGGCCGAGGACATCGTCTATTCGCCCCTGTTCACGGGGGTGCACGGCAATTATCTCAAACCCTCGATCCGGGCCGCGGGGCTGGACCCGGACGCGCTGGACAGCGCGGACGCCTCGGCGATGAACTTCGGCCGGGGCGATGCCGGCGCCAAGCCCAAGGCATGGAGCCAGATCTGGGGATCGGGCCAGGGGATCGGCGCGGTCCGTTCGGTGCAGCCCGCCGCCGCGCTGATCGAAGGGCTGGCCGCGCAATATGCCGCGGCGCGCCGGGGGCTGTGCGCCGGCTGACCGCCGGATGGCGGGGCAAGGGGCGGCTTGCCGCCGCCCCGTCCGCTCAGTGCGAATCGGCCGCCGCTGCGGCACGGCGGATTTCCTCGGTATCCGCGCTGCGCGCGCCGTTGAAGAACCAGTTGAGCAGCACCGCCGCGATCGCCGCGAGCAGGATGCCCGAATGGGCCAGCACCCGGAACGAGGCCGGCAGCCACTGATCGAAATCGGGTGCGATCACCGGCACCAGCCCAAGGCCCAGCGCCACCGCCAGAACCAGCGCATTGTGGCGGTTGGAGACGAAATCCACCCGCGCCAGGATGCGCACCCCGGTCGCCGCGACCATGCCGAACATGACCAGCCCCGCCCCGCCCAGAACAACGGTCGGCAGCGCCTCGACCAGCGCGCCCATCTTGGGGATCAGGCCCAGCAGCATCATGATGACCCCGCCCGCCACGCAGACATAGCGCGACCGGACGCCCGTCACCCCCACAAGCCCCACATTCTGCGAGAACGAGGTATAAGGAAAGGTGTTGAACAGCCCGCCCAGCAGCGTGCCGATGCCGTCCGCGCGCAGGCCGGCGGCCAGCCGCCGCTCGTCGATGCGCTGGCCCACCATGTCCCCCAGCGCCAGGAACATGCCGGTCGATTCGATCATCACCGTGACCATCACCAGCGTCATCGTCAGGATCATCATGGGATCGAAGGTCGGCGTGCCGAAATGAAAGGGCCGGATCGGTGCGAACCAGGCGGCCGAGGCGACCTTCTCGAAATGCATCAGCCCCAGCGACGCCGCCAGCACCCCGCCAACCAGGATGCCGACCAGAACCGCGATGTTGGAGACGAATCCACGCCCGAAACGCGCAATCAGCAGGATCGTGGCCAGCACGGCGGCGGCGATCCCGATATTGGTCAGCGAGGCGTAAAGCGGGTTGGCAACCGACGGCGCCAGCCTGATGCCGACCGGCGCGGTGCCCGCCGCGATCTGCGCATCCAGCCAGCTCTGCATCGCCGGATCGACCAGCTTCGGCGCTGTCGGCCCCTGCTGCAGGCCGAAGATCCAGTTGATCCCGATCGGCATCAGCGTGATGCCGATCGACAGGATCACCGTCCCCGTGACCAGCGGCGGAAAGAACCGCAGCATCCGGCTGACCACCGGGGCCATGAAGATCGAGATGATCCCCGCCGCGATCACCGCGCCGAACACGGCGCGCGCGCCGATTTCCCCCGGCGTCGCGCTGGCGATGGCGACCATCGGCCCGACCGAGGCGAAGGTGACGCCCATCATCACCGGCATCCTGACGCCGATCCACGGCCCCGCGCCCAGCGACTGGATAATCGAGGCGATGCCGCACACGAACAGGTCGGCCGAGATCAGGAAGGCCACGTCCTCGGGCGAAAGCTTCAGCGCCCGGCCGACGATCAGCGGCACGGCGATGGCGCCGGCATACATCACCAGCACATGTTGCAGCCCCAGCGCCAGCATGCGCGGCGCGGGCAGCACCTCGTCCACCGGATCGACCCTGCGGGCGGTTGCGGTCGGCTGTGTCATCATCTCTCCCTTGATTCGCGGCACTTGCGGCGCTGTATCGTGCAGGGTGGGCGATGCGGGGACGTCAACGCAAGGGTTTTGCCCCGCTTTCCACGATGTGGATTGCGCCCTGCCGCACCTTGCGCCAGCCTTGCGGCACCATGACACGCTCGCACAAAGCTTCCCCGGCCGCCCCTGCGGGCCGCCCGCGCAGATCCGCCCCGCCGGCAGAGGCGGGCGCGGGCCGGACCCCGAGCGCAAACCCCGCCGCCGGACAGGGGGCCGCTGGGGCCGCGGGCGCGGTAGATCGGGCGCTGGCGATTCTGGATGCGCTGGCGGCGCAGGACGGGCTGGCGCTGTCGGACCTGGCGCGCGGCCTGGGGCTGGCGCCCTCGACCACGCACCGGCTGCTGGGGGCGCTGGCGGCGCGGCGGCTGGCCGAGGTCGATGCGGCGACGCAGGGCTGGTCGGTCGGACCGGCCGCGGTCCGGCTGGGCGCGGCATTCCTGCGCCGGGGCGGGCTGGCCGAACGCGCCCGCCCCCTGCTGGACCGCCTGGCAGCCGACAGCGGCGAGACGGCGGTGCTGGTGGTGCCTGACGGCGATGCCGCACTGGTTGTGGCCGAGGCGGCGGGCGCGCCCAGCCTGCGGGTGGTCATGCCGCCCGGCACGCGCCTGCCCTATCACGCCAGTGCGGCCGGCAAGGCGCTGATCGCGCATCTGCCGCTGTCGCGGGTGCGCGTTCTGCTGGGCGCGGACGGCGCGCTGCCGGCGCTGACCCATCGCACCCTGACCGATGGGGGCGAGCTGATCGCCGACCTGGCGACGCTGCGCCACAGCGGCTGGCTGGCCGAACGGGACGAGGCCGCCGAAGGCCAGTCCGCGGTCGCCGCCCCGGTCTTTGGCGGGCTGGACGATCCGGTGGCCGCGCTGGCCCTGGCCGGGCCGTCGCTGCGGCTTGAGTCGCGCATGGCCGCGCTCGGCCCCGTTGTCTGCGCGGCAGCGCGGCAGCTGGGGGCGGCGCTTGGCGGCAGGCCCGCCGCGCAATAGGGCGGGCACTCCGGGCCGGCCTGACCGATGGGCAGGCCGGCCCGCCGGCGGCACACAGGCGCTGGCGGCAGGCATCGACGGCACGCCGCCCTGCCACGATGCGCGGCGTTGAAGCAGCGGGCATCCGCCACCGACATGCTGCAGGCCAAGACGCGATTGACCCTTGCCGCAGACGCGGACTGACCGGGCCGGGCCGGGCCGGGCAGCAGGTCAGGCGCGCAAGGGGGCTGGCCGCAAGAGCGACCGGCGGATCGGCGGGCAGTCGGGCGGCGGGTCGGCTGCTGGCGGGTCGGCGGGATGCGCGTCGAGGGATGCGCCTGCGGGGCGATGTGGGTGCGCAGGCCGGGTTTCGGCGCGCGGGGCAGCGGCAAGGCACCGGCCGGCGCATCCGATCCGGCGGCATCTTTCCGCCGCCGCAATGCAGGGATAGGGTGCATGGCGATGATGCAGACGCCCCCTTCACTCGCCGTTCTCGACGACGCGGACGAAATGCTGACCGCCGGGCTGGCGCGCGCCCTTGCGCCTTTACTGCGCCCCGGCGACACGCTGCTGCTGGACGGGCCGGTGGGCGCGGGCAAGACCCATTTCGCCCGCGCCCTCATCCGCGCCCGGCAGGGCGAGGCGGCCGAGGACGTGCCCAGCCCGACCTTCACCCTGGTCCAGACCTATGCCGATGCCGAGGGGACCGAGCTGTGGCATGCCGACCTCTATCGCCTGGCCGACCCCTCGGAACTGGCCGAACTTGGCCTTGACGAGGCGATGGGAACGGCGATCACGCTGATCGAATGGCCGGATCGGCTGGACCGGCCGCCCAAGGGCGCGCTGCGCGTGGCGCTGGCCCCCGCGGGGCCGGACCGGCGCCGCATCACCCTGTCCGGCGATCCACGGCGCTGGGGGGGCGCCGCGCGCGCCGCCGCGATGGCCCTGTTCCTGCACAGGGCCGGCCGGGCAGAGGCGCGCCTTTCCCCGCTGGCGGGCGATGCCTCGGCGCGGCGGTATTTCCGGCTGGCGGACGCGCAGGGCACGGCGGTGCTGATGGACGATGCCGCTGGCGCAGTCCGCCCCTATCTCGCCATGACCGGATGGCTGCGCGCGCGCGGCTTTCACGCCCCCGCGGTGCTGGCCGAGGACGAGGGCGCGGGATTTTTGCTGCTTGAGGATCTGGGCGACGATCTGGTCGCGCGGGTGCTGGAAAACCGGCCCGAGGCGGCCGGGGCGATCCATGACCGCATCACCGATCTGGTCGTCGATCTGCAACGCCATGCGCCGCCCCCCTTCGTTCCGGCGCTGGACGGGCCGGCGCTGGCCGATCAGGTCGGCCTGTTCGCCGACTGGTATGCCCCCGCCGCCGGGGCGGGGGACGCGGCGGCCGGGGTGGCCCCTGTCGTGGCCGCGCTGCATGCGGCACTGTGCGCGGCCGAGGCGCCCGTCCTGTCGCTGCGCGACTTTCACGCGGAAAACCTGGTCTGGCGGGGCGATGGCCCGCTGGGGCTGCTGGATTTTCAGGACGCGGTGGCGACCCATCCGGCCTATGAGCTGGCCTCGGCCCTGCAGGATGCCCGCCGCGACATCCCTCGGGCGATCGAGGAGCGGCAGATCGCCCGCTATCTTGCCGCGACCGGCAGGGACAAGGGGCGGTTCGCCGCCGCCTATGCCCTGATGGGGGCGCAGCGCGGCCTGCGCATCATGGGCATCTTTGCCCGGCTGTGCCTGCGCGACGGCAAGCCGCGCTATCTCGATTTCATGCCCCGCGTCTGGGCGGCGGTGCGCCGCAATGCCGCCCATCCCGCGCTGGCGCCCTTGGCCGCCGCGCTGGAGGACGTGCCCGCGCCGACCCCGGTGGTGATCGCGGCGCTGCGCGAGCGCTGCGGCACGCAGGCGCCGCCCGACCGGATGATGCTGTTCGCCGCCGGCCGGGGCACCCGCATGGCGCCGCTGACGGATACCACGCCCAAGCCCCTGATCCCCGTGGCCGGGCGCCCGCTGCTGGATCATGCGCTGGACCTGGCCCGCGCGGGCGGGGCGCGCAAGGTGGTCGTGAACACCCATCACCTGGGCGAGCAGATCGCCCGCCACCTGGCCGGCACCAGCGTTGCGATTTCCGACGAAGGCGCGCGCCTGCTGGAAACGGGGGGCGGGCTGCGCAAGGCGCTGCCGCTGCTGGGGGCGGGGCCGGTGCTGACGCTGAACCCCGACGCGGTCTGGCGCGGCCCCAATCCGGTCGCGGGCCTGCGCGCGGCATGGAACGGGCTGCGCATGGACGCGCTGCTGATGCTGGTCCCGGTCGAGCGCGCCCGCGGGCGGATCGGGGGGGCGATTTCACGCTGGGTCCCGATGGCCGCATCCGCCGGGGCGGCCCCCTGGTCTATACCGGCGCGCAGGTCATCCGCACCGACCGGCTGGCCGCCATTCCCGATGCCGTGTTCTCGCTGAACCGGCTGTGGGACATGATGATCGCGGATGGGCGCGCCTTCGGCATCGTCCATCCGGGCGAATGGTGCGACGTGGGGCGGCCGGACTGCATCCCGCTTGCCCAGGCCCTGCTGGCGGAGGGCTGAGATGCGCGGCCTTTACGCCCTGCCACCCGGCGTCGATTTCGCGGCCGAGGTCGTGCGCGGCCTGCAGGCGCGCATGGCCCCGCGACCGCCCGAGGCGATGGCGTCGGTCACGATCTGGTGCAATTCGGGCCATACCCTGCGCGCGATCGAGGGGGCCTTTCACCGCGGGCCGGCAATGCTGCTGCCCCGCCTGCGGCTGGTCGCCGATCTGGGCGCAGAGGCGGGGCCGGCGGCCGCGCCCCTGGGGCGGCTGCTGGATTTGTCGCAGCTGGTCGCCCGCGCCCTGCCCGAGGCCGAAGGACAGTCGCTGCCCGCGCTGACCCGCTCGCTGGCCGATCTGATGGCCGAGATGCAATCCGAGGGCCTGCCCCCCGAGGCGCTCGACGCCATCGACGCGGCCGACCACGCCGCCCACTGGCAGCGGGCCCTGGCCTTTTTGCGCATCGCCGCGCGCTTTCACCTTGAGGGCGACCCCGTTGACCGCGAGGCGCTGCAACGGCTGGCGGCCGAGCGGCTGGCGGCGGACTGGGCGGCGGGCCGCAACCTGCCCGGCGGGCCGGTGATCGTCGCCGGCTCCACCGGATCGCATGGGGCGACGCGGCTGTTCATGCAAGCCGTCGCGGCCCTGCCCGACGGCGCCGTGATCCTGCCCGGATATGACGAGACGATGCCGGCGGGGATGCTGGCGGACGGGCAGGACGACCACCCCCAGGCCCGCTTCACCCCCTTGGTCGCGGCGGCGGGAACGCCGCGCGCCTGGACCGACGCGCCCCCGCCCGACCAGGGCCGCGGGCGGCTGGTCAGCCTGGCGCTGCGCCCCGCCCCGGTCACCGATCAGTGGGTGGCCGAAGGGCCGTCGCTGGGGCCGCTGGCCGATGCCGCCCGCGGCATGACGCTGATCGAGGCCGACACCCCCGCCGCCGAGGCGAACGCGATCGCCGTCCTGATCCGCAGCGCGGTCGAAGGCGGCCGGGCGGTGACGCTGATCGCCGCCGACCGGACGCTGACGCGCCGCGTCACGGCGGCGCTGGACCGCTGGTCGATCCGCCCTGACGACAGCGCCGGGGCGCCGCTGCCGCTGACCGCGGCGGGGCTTTTCCTGCGCCATATCGCCGAACTGCCGCTCTCGCCCCTGGGCATTGCGCCGCTGCTGGTGCTGCTCAAGCATCCGCTGACGGCGACGGGCATGGGGGCGGACGACAAGGCCCGCCGCGCCGCGCGCCGGGCCCATCTGCTGCACACGCGCGATCTGGAACTGAAGCTGCGCCGCGACGGCCCGGCCTTCCCGGACGGCGCGGCGCTGCGCCGCTGGGCCGAACGGGGGGGCACGGCCCCTGCGCGGGCGGTCTGGGCGCAGGGCATCGCGGCGCTGCTTGACGAGACGCTGCCCCTGATCGCCCGGGCCGATGCCCTGCCGCTGGGCGAACACGCCGCCCGCCACCGCCATCTGGCGGAAATCTGGGCCGCCGGTCCTGGCGGCGATGTCGAAGCCTCGCAGCTTTACGCCGAGCAGGCGGGCGAGCAGGCGCGCGCGGTGCTGGACCATCTGGCCCTTTACGCGGGGCGCGGCCCGGCGGCGGGGGCGCATGACTTTGCCGCGCTGCTGGCCGACCAGTTGCAGGCGAAGGCGGTGCGCACCGAGGCGGATGCCCACCCCCTGGTGCGCATCCGCGGCCCGCGCGAGGCCCGGACCGAGGCGACCGGCCTTGTCATCCTGGGCGGGCTGAACGAAGGGGGCTGGCCGCAGGCGCTGGACCCCGACCCCTGGCTGTCGCGCCCGATGCGGCGGCAGGCGGGGCTGACGCTGCCCGAACGGCGCATCGGGCTGGCCGCCCATGATTTCCAGATCGCCGTCGCCGCCGAGGAGGTCGTGCTGACCCGCGCCCGCCGCAACGACGAGGCCGAGACGATCCCCTCGCGCTGGCTGAACCGGCTGGTCAACCTGATGGCCGGCCTGCCCGGTCAGGGCGGCCCCGAGGCGCTGGAGGGGATGCGGGCGCGGGGGCGGGCCTGGCTCGACATGGCCGCTGCCCTGGCCGAGCCGCAGCCCGCCGACCGCGCGCCCCCCGCGCCGCGCCCCTCGCCCCTGCCCCCCGCCCCGGCGCTGTCCGAGCTGTCGGTCACGGCCGTATCGCGCCTGATCCGCGACCCTTATGCCGTCTATGCCGACAAGGTGCTGGGCCTGCGCCCGCTGGACCCGCTGCGCCCCCAGCCCGACGCGGCCGAACGGGGCAACGTGCTGCACGACATCGTGCGGCTGTTCCTGACCCCGCCCCCCACGGCGATGGACCCGCCCGAGGCGCTGCGCGAGCGGCTGATGCAGGCCGCCGACACGGTCCTGGCCCGGCAGGTGCCCTGGCCCTCGGTGCGCATGTTCTGGCGCGCCCGCATCGCCGCGATCGCCGGCCCTCTGTCGCGCCAGGAACATGAGCGCCTGCACGAGGGCGAGCCGGTGACGGTGGAAACCCGGCGCAGCCTCGATCTGCCGGGGCTTGGCTTCACGCTGACGGCGCGGCCCGACCGGATCGACCGGCTGCGGGATGGAAGGGCGGTGATCTATGACTACAAGTCAGGCGCCCCGCCCACGCGAAAGCAGATGCTGGCCTTCGACAAGCAGCTTCCGCTTGAGGCGGCGATGGTCGAACGGGGGGCCTTCGGCGCGCCGATGGCGGTTGCCGATCTGCGCTATATCCGCCTGGGCGGGGACGGGGCGGTCCAACCCCGCGGCTGGGACGACGAGATGCGCGCGACATGGGACGGGTTCGTGGAGCTGATCGGGGGCTATCTGTCCGGCGCGCACGGCTTTACCGCCCGCCGCGCGATGGAGCGGACGGCCGGCGGCTCGGCCTATGACCAGCTCAGCCGCCATGGCGAATGGTCCGATGCCGATGCGCCCTGCCGGATCGAGGTCGGCCGTGACTGAACCGGACGCCGGCGCACCCCCTGCCCCCCGCTTCGATGGGGCCACGCTGAACCAGCATCGCGCGGCCGATCCGGGCCGGTCCACCTGGCTGACCGCCAATGCCGGGTCGGGCAAGACCAGCGTGCTGACCGACCGGGTGGCGCGGCTGCTGCTGGGCGGCACCCGCCCCGAACGCATCCTGTGCCTGACCTATACCAAAGCGGCCGCGACCGAGATGCAGAACCGCCTGCTGCGGCGCCTGGGCGAATGGGCGATGCTGGACGATGCGCGCCTGACCGCCGCGCTGGACGGGGTGGGCCTTGGCCGCGGCGCCGACCTGAACGCCGCCCGCCGCCTGTTCGCGCAGGCGATCGAGACGCCCGGCGGGCTGAAGGTGCAGACGATCCACAGCTTCTGCGCGGGCGTCCTGCGGCGCTTTCCGCTCGAGGCCGGGGTGCCGCACGGCTTTGCGGAACTGGACGAGCGGACGGGCGCGAACCTGCGCGCGGCGGTGATCGAGCAGATGGCGGCGGATGAGGCGCCCCAGATGGCCGACCTGCTGGAGCTGCGCTCGGATGACGGGCTGGACGGCTTTCTGGCAGGGCTGCGCGATTTCGATGCGCCGCCCTGCCCGGAAAGGCTGTGGGCCGATTGCGGCCTGCCCCCCGCCTTTGACGAGGCGGCGCTGCTGGCAGACTGTCTTGACGGCGATGAGGCGACGCTGATCCCGGCGCTGATCGCCCTGCTGGATACGGGCGGCACCACTGACATCAGGGCCGCCGCCGCCCTGCGCCGGGGCTGCTGGGACAAGGCCGGGGTCGACGAGATCGCGCTGCTCGAAGCCGTGCTGCTGACCGGCGAGAGCGCCAAGGCCCCCTTCAGCGCCAAGCTGGGCGGCTTTCCGACCAAGGCGCTGCGCAACGGGCCATGCGCGCCCCTGATGGGCGCGCTTGAGGCATTGATGAGCCGGATCGAGGCCGCGCGCCCAAGGCGGCTGGCCCTTGCCCATGCGCAGCGGACACTGGCGCTGCACCGCTTCGGCCATGCGTTCTGCCAGCGTTACGCGGCCGCCAAGCGGGCGGGCGGCTGGCTGGATTTCGACGACCTGATCGCGCGGACGGCGCGGCTGCTGGACAGCGCGGCGATGGCGCAATGGGTGCTGTTCCGGCTGGACGGCGGCATCGACCACATCCTGGTGGACGAGGCGCAGGACACCTCGCCGGCGCAGTGGCAGGTGATCGAACGCCTTGCCGCCGAGTTCACCGCCGGCGAGGGCGCGGCCGACCGCCCCCCCGAACATCCGCGCACCCTGTTCGTCGTGGGCGATCCCAAGCAGTCGATCTATTCCTTCCAGGGCGCGGACATGCAGGTCTTCGCCCAGCGGCGCGACGCCTTTGCAACGGCCTTTGCGCAGGCCGGGCGCCCCATGCAGGACGAGGCGCTGCTGCATTCCTTTCGCTCGTCCCCGGCAATCCTGTCGCTGACGGATGCGGTCTTTCAGGGCAATGCGGCGCAGGGCCTGGGCGATCGCCCGCCCCGGCACATCGCCTTCTGGGACCGCATGCCGGGGCGGGTCGATCTGTGGACCCCCGTGCCCGAACCGGAAAGGCCCGAGGCCGCGGAATGGCATCGCCCGGTGGACGCGGCCGCGCCCGATGCCGCGGGCCGGGTGCTGGCCGATGCGGTCGCGGCCGCGGTCGCGCAGATGATCGGCACGCCCATCCTGCCCCGCCGCAGCGATGCGGCCCGCCCGATCCGGCCGGGCGACGTGCTGATCCTCGTGCAGCGGCGCGGCCCGATCTTTCACGAGATCATCCGTGCGCTGAAGCAGGCCCGCCTGCCGGTCGCCGGGGCCGACCGGCTGCGCCTGGGGGGCGAGCTGGCGGTGCGCGACATCCGCGCCGTGCTGTCGGCCCTGGCCACGCCCGAGGATGACCTGTCGCTGGCCTGCGCGCTGCGCTCGCCCCTGTTCGGGCTGGACGAGGATGCGCTCTACCGGCTGGCCGCGCATCGCCGCGGCTATCTGATCGAGGCGCTGCGCGCCTCGGACCACCGCGCGGCGATGGCGGTGATCGAGGATCTGCAGGCGCGCGCCGATTTCCTGCGCCCGCACGATCTGATCGCGCGGCTGCTGGTGCGCCATGGCGGGCGGGCGCGGCTGGTCGGGCGGCTCGGCCCCGAGGCCGAGGACGGCATAGACGAGCTGCTGTCCCAGGCGCTGGCCTATGAACGGGCCGAGGCGCCTTCGCTGACCGGGTTCCTGGCCTGGCTGGCCGACGATCAGGCCGAGATCAGGCGCCAGCCCGGCACGGCAGGCGAGGGCGAGGGGCTGATCCGCGTCATGACCGTGCATGGCGCCAAGGGGCTGGAAAGCCCGATCGTGATCCTGCCGGACTGTGCGGCCCGCAAGGGCGCCCCGCCCGGCCTGCCGCTGGTCATGCCCGATGCCGGGCCGCCGGCGCATTGGCGCCCCGCCAAGGCCCAGCAGACCGGAGCCGTCGCCGCCTGGGTCGCCCGCGACCGCCGCCGGATCGAGGAAGAACGCCGCCGCCTGCTGTATGTGGCGATGACACGCGCGGAAAGCTGGCTGATCGTCGCCGCGGCCGGCGACACCGGGGGCGACGCCGGGGACGGCACGGGGGACGATGCCGGCAGCGATGCGGCGGGGGGCAGCCAAAGCTGGCACGCGATGGTGCAGGCCGGCTTTGACCGCGCCGCGCTGCACGGGCTGACCGAAACCCGCATCGACGATGGCCGGGGCGGGCAGATGCGCAGATTGTCCTTCGGCCAATGGCCCGCCGCCGCCGACGCGGCCGGCCGGGACGGGTCCGAGGCGGCGGCGCTGCCCGCATGGCTGCGCCAGGATGCCCCGCCCGCCCCCCGCCCCCCCGTCCCGTCGCGGCAACGGCGCTGGGGGGCGACAAGGTGCTGCCCGGCGATCCTTCGGCCGGGGCGCAGGACCGTGCCGCGGCGCTGCGGGGGGGCACGCGGCTGCACCTGCTGCTGGAACACCTGCCCGGCACGGCGCGCGAGGGCTGGCCCGCCCGCGCGGCGGCCCTGCTGGCGGGAACCGAGGACGGCGTTCCGACACGGGCAGAGCTGGCGGCGCTGCTGGACGATCTGGCCGCCATCGTCGAGGCCGAGGCGCTGGGGGATGTCTTTGCCCCCCCGCCCGGCGCGCAGGTGCTGCGCGAAGTTCCCCTGACCGCGCCGCTGCCGGGGGGCGGGCGGCTGACGGGCGTGATCGACCGGCTGATCGTGACCGATCAGGGCGTCACCGCCATCGACTACAAGTCGAACGCCGTCGTGCCGGCGGATGCGGGGGGCACGCCTTCGGGCTATCTGCGGCAGATGGCGGCCTATCGGCACGCGCTGCGGGCGATCTGGCCGGGACGGCGGATCGACACGGCGATCCTGTGGACCGCCGCGCGGGAACTGATGGCGCTGCCCGACGCGCTGCTGGACGAGGCCTGGGACGCGGCGCTGCGCGACCTTGACCCGGAACGGGGGCGCTCCTAGCTGTGAAGGCAACCAACGGTCCATGAAGGAGCCACAGATGGCCACGATGAAAGCCACCGACGCCGATTTCGACAGCGTCGTCCGCCAGTCCGATGTTCCCGTCATCGTCGATTTCTGGGCGGAATGGTGCGGCCCGTGCCGGCAGATCGGCCCCTCGCTTGAGGAACTGTCCGACGAATATGCGGGCAAGGTCAGGATCGTGAAGGTGAACGTGGACGAGAACCCCGATGCCCCGGCCCAGCTGGGCGTGCGCGGCATCCCGGCGCTGTTCATGTTCAAGGACGGTCAGGTCGTCTCGAACCGCATGGGCGCGGCGCCCAAGGCCTCGCTCAAGGCGTGGATCGACGAATCGATCTGACGCAGGCGGCGGCACCCGGCGGCGCCCTGTCCCTGGCGGACGGGCGCCGTTCTTCCATCCTCAGCCCGCAGCGGGTGCGCCGGTCCCCAGTTCATGCAGCGCGCGGGGACGGCCGAAATAATAGCCCTGCATCAGCCTGATTCCATGCTGCTTGAGACAGGCAAGCTCGCCCGGCGTTTCCACCCCTTCGGCCACAATCTCCATCCCCAGCCCCTCGGACAGCCCGACCAGGTGGCGCAGCATCACCCCGGCCCGTTCGTTCACGCAGCAATGGCGCACCAGATCGCGCGAGAGCTTGATGCCGTCGAACTGCCCCGACGTGATATGGGACAGCATTGCATATTCTGTCCCGAAATCGTCCAGCACGGTGCGAAAGCCATGCTGGCGCAGGCGGGCGAAGGCATCGCTGCCAGCCAGCACCGCCATGTTCACGCTTTCCGTCAGCTCCAGCGTGATCCGCTGGGGGGCGATGGCGTATTCGCGGGCGATGGCAAGGACATCGTCGGCAAAATCCGGTGCGGCAAGCTGGCGGGCCGAGACGTTGAGATTGACGCGGATATCGGGTGCGGTGCCTGCCATGTCGGCGCAGGCGCGCCGCAGGACCCAGCGCCCCAGTTCGGCGATCAGGCCGTTCTGTTCGGCCAGATGCACGAAGGTGGATGGCCCGATGCGGCCGAACTGGGGATGCTGCCAGCGGATCAGCGCCTCGACCGATACCTGCGCGCCGCTGTCCACATCCACGATCGGCTGATATTCCAGAAAGAACTCGTCATTGCGGCAGGCAGGGGCGATGGCGCGCAGCAGAAGCTCGCGCCGGTCCGATTCGGCCTGCATCCGGGCGTTGTGAACGACGATGCCTCCCGATTGCGCCTTGGCCCGGCGCAGCGCAAGGTCGGCCTTGCGCAGGACCATCGAGCCAGGGTCGGGGTCGTCCCAGTCTGCATCGGCGATGCCGGCGCTGAAGGACAGGGGGACAAGCAGATCGCCTATGGCGATCCCGGCGGTGCTGGCACCGGCCAGGGCCGCGCACATCGCCCGCGCCTCGTCCCCGTCAGCGACTGCGACGCAGAATTCATCCCCGCCCATCCGCGCGCATAGCGAATGGGCAGGCGCCGCCGCGACCAGCATCTGCCCCAGCCGCACCAGAAAACGATCCCCGACCTGATGGCCGTGCAGGTCGTTGATCGCCTTGAACCCGTCCACGTCCAGCATGACCACCGTCGCGCTTGCCTGCCGGTCGCGCAGCCGCGTCAGATAGGCCGACAGCGTGCGCCGGTTGCCAAGCCCGGTCAGCGCGTCGCGTTCGGCCAGATAGCGCGCCCGGTCCAAGGCCCGACGCTGGTCGTGGATATCCTCAAGCGTGCCGACCCATTCCGCGGCAAAGCTGCTCCGCTCGCTCAGGCGCACGCCGCGGCCGCGCACCCATCGCCAGCGTCGGTCGCGGTCCAGCACGCGGCATTCGATCTGAAGGCTATCGCCCATCGCCTGATTGCGGAAATCAAGCAGCATCTGATCGTCGGGATGAAAGGCCGCAACATAGCCGCGGCCGATCGCCTCATCCGCGGGGCGGCCGGTCAACTGCTCCCATCCGGTGATGCCGGTCATCTGCCCCGTGTCATCGGCGCGCCACAGCACCAGCGCGCCGGCACGCACGACCGCGCGATAGCGTTCGCGAAGCCGGCCGCGAAACTCGTCGCCCGTTTTCGCCATGCCGGCGTCGCTTTCAAAATCAATGTCCGGCGATGAGGGGTTCGGCCAATGCGTCGTCATCTTACCCCGATGAATAAAACAAACGAAATCAGGATCGTCTGCCGCGGCAGGACAAACATCTTGCTGGAACCGCCGGGGCCTTGGGCAGGCAGCAATCCGCGGCGGACCCGCACGGGTGATCCTAGCGGGGGGCCGTTCGTCAATCCAGTTCCATGAAGGCCGCGGCCCATGTTTTCCGCAAGGGTCGCCGCCCCGCCCATCAGGGTGCGCGCAGCCGCCCCCACCCTGATGGCTGGGCGGGACAGGACAGGGCAAGGCGGCCCAGCGTGCAGGCAGGCAGGCCGCCCAGCGGGGACGCGCGCCCGCTCAGCCCCGCAGCGATCCGCCCGAAGCCTTGCTCACCTTGTCCACGATACGGGCCGCGACCGCCTCGATCTCTGTCTCGGTCAGGGTCCGCTCGCGGGGTTGCAACCGCACGGTGATCGCCACCGACTTGCGCCCCGGTCCCATCTGGGCAGCGGCCCGCTCGCCGCGGAACTCGTCAAAAACCGTGACGCCGGCGATCAGGGCCTTGTCCGCCCCCTGCGCGGCGTTGACGATGACCGCGGCCTCGACCTGATCGTCCACCACGAATGCAAAGTCGCGGTCGACCGGCTGCAGGTCGCTGGCCATCAGGGCCGGGCGGGTCGGCACCCTGGCCTTGGGCAGCGGGATATCGGCGACATGAACGCTCAGCGCCACGGCCGGGCCCTTGACGTTCATCGCCCGCAGGATGCGGGGGTGAAGCTCGCCGAAGGTCGCCAGGCGGTTGGGGCCAAGCTGGATATTGCCCGCGCGGCCAGGATGCCACCAGCCGTCGAGCCGGCGGTCGATCTGCACCCGTGCGGGCGCGCCAATGGCGGCCAGGATCGCCTCGGCATCGGCCTTGGCGTCATAAGGATCGACCGGCCGGCGGCTGGCATGGGGATCGCGGGGGGCGCTGGCGCCCACCAGCAGGGCAGACAGGCGGACCGCCTGCTCGCCCGGCTCGCCCCCGGTAAAGACGGGGCCGATCTCGAACAGGGCAAGGTCCATGAAGCCGCGCGCCTGGTTGCGCGCCGCCGCGGCCAGCAGGCCGGGCAGCAGGTCGGGGCGCAGATGGCTCATCTCGCTGCTGATCGGGTTCTCGATCCGCACCGCGTCAGACCCGCCGCCGAACAGCGCAGCCGAGGCCGCGTCGATGAAGCTGTAGGTGACGCATTCATTGTAACCCAGCGCCGCCGCCATGCGCCGCGCGGCGCCCATGCGCCGCTGCTGCGGCGTCAGGACGGGGGCGGGCACGCCCGGCGCGGGGCGCGGCAGGGGCTTGCCCTCCAGCCTCGTCAGGCTGGCGATGCGGGCGATCTCCTCGATCAGGTCGGCCTCGCCTTGCACGTCGGGGCGCCAGGACGGCACCTGCGCCATGTCGCCGTCCATGACAAAGCCCAGCTTTTCCAGCGTGGCGCGTTGATCGGCCTCGGGGATGTCCATGCCGACGAGGCTCTGCGTGCGCGCCGGGTCGAGCCGATAGGCGCGGGCATGATCGGGGGCGGCGCCCGCCTCGACCACGCGGCTCGCCTCGCCCCCGCACAGATCAAGGATCATGCGCGTCGCCAGTTCCAGCCCGTCGCGGGTAAAGGCCGGGTCCACGCCGCGTTCAAAGCGATAGCGCGCATCGCTGTTGATCTTGAGCGCCCGGCCCGTCGCGGCGATGCCGATGGGCTGCCAGAACGCGCTTTCAAGGAACACGTCGGTCGTCGCCTCGGTCACGCCCGAGGCCTCGCCCCCCATGATCCCGGCCAGGCTTTCCGGGCCGCCCGCGTCCGCGATCACCAGATCGCCGGGGCGCAGCGCATAGGCCCGCCCGTCCAGCGCCAGCAGGCTTTCGCCCGCCGCCGCGCCGCGCACCACCAGATCGCCCGCGACCTTGCCCGCGTCAAAGACATGCAGGGGGCGGTTCAGGTCATAGGTGAACAGGTTGGTGATATCGACCAGCGCGGAAATCGGCCGCAGCCCGATGGCCCGCAGCCGCCGTTGCAGCCATTCGGGCGACGGCCCGTTCGTCACGCCGCGGATCAGCCGGCCGGTGAAATGCGGGGCACGGTCCAGCACATCGGGGGCGATGGTGACGGCGATGGGGCTGTCAAAGCTGCCCGCGACAGGCACGATCCCCAGCGGCTTCAACGTGCCAAGGCCCCGCGCCGCCAGATCGCGGGCGATGCCGCGAATGCCCAGCGCGTCGGGGCGGTTGGGGGTGATCTTGATCTCGATCACGGGGTCGATCCTGTCCGGCGCGTTCTGGGCCAGCCAGTCCACGAAACGCTGACCGACCTGTCCCGAGGGCAGCTCGATGATGCCGTCATGTTCGTCGGACAGCATGAGTTCGCGTTCCGAGGCCATCATCCCGTGGCTCTCGATCCCGCGGATCTTGCCGACGCCCAGCGTGGTGTCGATGCCGGGGA
The DNA here is from genome assembly GCF_002105555.1 of Paracoccus contaminans. Classification (NCBI taxonomy): domain Bacteria; kingdom Pseudomonadati; phylum Pseudomonadota; class Alphaproteobacteria; order Rhodobacterales; family Paracoccaceae; genus Paracoccus; species Paracoccus contaminans. Next base: position 1,658,210 of record NZ_CP020612.1, on the reverse strand, counting down.
CATAGTCGCCCGGCTTGGCGAGCACGCCGATCAGCCCGGCGCGGGCGTTGGGCGCGCCGCAGACGATCTGCTTCTCGCCTTCGTCCGTGGCGACGCGCAGCACCCGCAGTCGGTCGGCGTCGGGGTGCGGCTGCGCGTGTTCGATCCGCGCGATGGTGAAGGATTGCAGCGCGGCGGCGGGGTCGTGGATGTCCTCGACCTCGAGCCCGAGGTCCGTCAGCGCGTCGGCGATCTCGGCGACGGAGGCCGTGGTGTCGAGGTGGTCACGGAGCCAAGAGAGGGTGAGTTTCATTTTTTTAGCATCCCTCGAATAAACCTTGCCGCGGGAATATTATTGCCGAAAGCAACGAACCTATTTTCTGCACATGCTCCATAGTCTGGAGGCATTGTGTCTCGCCGATGGCGGAGGACTACCAGAAACGGAATCGAAACGAGTATGGCGCCAACTGCCCCTAACAATTCAACATTTCCGGCAAATCTGGCCCCGCCAAAAATGATAAGTGCAGCACCCACTATCGTGCCGAAAACCTGGCCACTCGCCCTTGAACGTGCAAGCAGTCGCCCCAAAACGCCGCCAACAATTAGCGGAGCTATCGCCGCTCCAGCAAATGAAGCGCAAGCCATCAGGAGCGAATGGTAATTGGGCATTCTGGATATAGTGCCGTTCCGCGCAGCAACGATTAGAAACACTGACGTCATAAGGAGAGGCGCCCCAAGCACAACTGCTAACAGATGCCGCAGTCCTACTGACTTAGCCGAAGAGAAAACGAGATAGCCTACGCCGCCGACAGCGGTGAAAAACGGGAGCAGCAGAATGCCGATTAGCGAATCGGAGGAGTGACTCACCGACTCAACCCCCCGCTCACCGACGGCACATCCCCCGCCGCGAACCCATAGTGCCGCAACCACCGCAGATCGCTCTCAAAAAACGCCCGCAGGTCCGGGATGCCGTATTTCAGCATCGCGATACGGTCGATCCCCATGCCGAACGCAAAGCCCTGCCATTCCGCCGGATCAACACCCGCCGCGGCCAGCACCTTGGGATGCACCATGCCGGACCCTAGAATCTCCAGCCAGCTCTCCCCCTCGCCGATCTTCAGCTGGCCGCCGGACCAGTCGCAGCGGATGTCGACCTCGGCGGACGGCTCGGTGAAGGGGAAGTGCGAGGCGCGGAAGCGCAGCTCGACGCTCGGCACCTCGAAGAAGGCGCGGCAGAACTCCTCCAGCGTCCATTTCAGGTTCGCCATCGAGATGTCCTTGCCGATGGCCAGCCCCTCGACCTGGTGGAACATCGGCGTGTGCGTCTGGTCCATGTCCATGCGATAGACCCGGCCCGGCGCGATGATGCGGATGGGCGCGCCCTGCGCCTGCATGGCGCGGATCTGGACGGGCGAGGTGTGGGTGCGCAGGACGTGCGGCGGGCGGTCGTCGCCTGCGGCACGGGCCATGAAGAAGGTGTCGTGCTCCTGCCGGGCGGGGTGTTCGGGCGGGATGTTCAGCGCGTCAAAGTTGAACCAGTCGCTTTCGACCTGCGGCCCTTCGGCGACCGCGAAACCCATGTCGGCGAAGATCGCCGTCACCTCGTCCATCACCTGGCTGACCGGGTGGATGGTGCCGGCCGGGCGCGGGCGGCCCGGCAGCGTCACGTCCAGCCATTCGCCGGCCAGGCGCGCGTCCAGCTCGGCATCCTCCAGCGCGGTCTTGCGGGCGCGCAGGGCGGTGTCGATCTCGTCGCGCAGGCGGTTGAGGGCGGCGCCGCGGGTCTGGCGTTCCTCGGGCGTCATGCGGCCCAGTTCCTTCATCAGGGCGCTGATCTCGCCCTTCTTGCCCAGGGCGGCCAGCCGCACCTCCTCAAGCGCGGGGGCGCCTTCGGCCTGGGCCACGCGGGAAAGCCAGGTCTGGCGCAGGGTGTCGGTGTCGGTCATCGCGGCCCTCGGGAACATGCGCGCGCAGCCTTAGCACGCTGGCGCGGCGGCGCAAAAGCCCCGGCCCCGCCCTCAGGGTGCAAAGATCAGCGCGACATAGGCCAGGAACAGCACCAGATGGACCGAACCGTGCAGCACATTGGTGCGCCGCGCGCCGAAGGTCTGCACCGCCGTCAGCAGCGACAGCGCGAGGATGATCTGGTTCGCCGGCCCCAGGCCCAGCACCACCGGCCGGTCGGTCAGCATCCCGATCAGCAGCACCGCGGGAACGGTCATCCCGATGGTGGACAACGCCGCCCCCAGCAGCAGGTTGACCGACCGCTGCAGGCGGTTGCGCAGCGCCGCGCGCACCGCGCTCATCCCCTCGGCCGCCAGGACGATGGTGGCGATGATGACCCCGCCCAGCGCCGTGGGCAGGCCCGCCGCCGCGATCCCCCCCTGCACCAGCGTCGACAGCGTCTTGGACAGCAGCACGATCGGGATCAGCGTCGCCAGCAGCAGCACGACATGCCCCCAGGTGCGATAATGGGCATGCCGGGGCTCGACCGGCGGCTCCTCCGGCTCGATGAAAAAGCCGCGATGGCGCGAAACCTGGATGAACAGGAACACCAGATAGAGCGCCAGCGTAACCACCAGAAAGAAGAGCGACTGGAACTCGGTGAAGGTGGGCGTGAAGCTCGAACTGGTATAGGCCGGCAGCACCAGCGAAAAGACGGCCAGCGGCACCAGAACCGACAGGAAGGCGCCCGCCCCTGACAGGTTGTAGCTCTGCTCGCCAAAGCGCAGCGCGCCCAGCAGCAGCGCCACGCCGACAAGGCCGTTCAGCACGATCATCAGCACCGCGAACATCGTATCGCGCGCGAGCGTCGGCTGTCCGTCCCCCGACAGCATGACGGCGACGATCAGCGCCGCCTCGATCCCGACGACAGACAGCGTCAGGATCAGCGTGCCGAACGGCTCGCCCAGACGCTCGGCCAGCGCCTCGGCATGGTGAACGACCGCCGATGCGCCCCAGATCATGACGGCGAACAGCCACAGGAAGGGCAAGGCCCCCGCCGCGCCCGAGACCGGCAGCATGGCCGACAGCGGCGAACGGAACAGGGCCAGCGTCAGCAGAACGACGACGATCGCCCGTTCCCTTGCCAGACCGGCGATGATCCTGCCCATTGCGCTCTCCGTCCTGCTGCGATGACGCAGGATTAGCAGCCGGCGCGGCCGAACAGAACGGCCCTGCCTGCAAAAGCGGTCGTTTTCCCGCTCGGTCACGAAAAAACCCGCGCTGGCGACAGCGCGGGTCGGCAGAAAAAGCAGGCTGCGCGATCAGGCGGCAGCGGCAACGGTGCCGGCGGCGGCGCGCGCCTGCGCGACCACGGCGGCAAAGGCTTCGGGTTCATGCACGGCCAGGTCCGCCAGCACCTTGCGGTCCACCTCGATCCCCGCCCGGCCCAGCGCGGCGATGAAGCGCGAATAGGTCATCTCGGCATCAACCGCGCGCACGGCGGCATTGATGCGCGCGATCCACAGCGCGCGGAAGTTGCGCTTGCGCACCTTGCGGTCGCGCGTGGCATACTGGTTGGCCTTGTCGACCGCTTGGGTCGCCGTGCGGAAATTGCGCGAGCGGTTGCCGTAATAGCCCTTGGCGGCGTCGAGGACCTTCTTGTGGCGGGCGTGCGTGACCTTGCCGGATTTCACTCGGGACATCGTTCGGTTCCTCGATCAGCGATTGTAGGGCATGTATTTCTTGACGATCTTCGCGTCCGCATCGGACAGGATCATCGTCCCCGTCACGTCGCGGATGAATTTCGTCGAGCGCTTGATCATGCCGTGGCGCTTGCCGGCCGGGCCGGCCTTGACCTTGCCCGACGCCGTCATCGAGAACCGCTTCTTGGCGGCCGACTTGGTCTTCATCTTCGGCATTTTCGTCTCCTCGTCAGAGTGAACGTGCGACTCGGCAATGCCATCGGGCCGGCCGCACGGGGGTTGGAAGCGCGCCTGATAGCGCCCTGGCCGCCCGAAGGCAAGGGCAGCGGCCGGTCAGACCCGGATCTCGCCCGCCAGCAGCCGCTGCCAGGCCAGGCCCAGATCCTGCACCCGGAAGGGCGTCGGGTCCAGGAACGCGCCGGCGATCAGCGCGCCCAGCCCGAAGACAAAGGCGATCGCCGCAGCGCGCGGCGGCTCGGTCCGGGCAAGCGCAGCGATCGCCAGGATGACCGACAGCGCCATCAGCGCGGTGCCGGCAAGGATCAGGATGTCGGACATGGGATCGCCTTGAGCTGTTCGTCGGCGCGGGCTTATTCCGGGTCGGTCCGGGAAAGCAACTGCTCGTCACAGGAAGCGACACGAAGAATGTTGGTCGATCCCGCGGTGTTGAAGGGAACCCCGGCCATGACGATGATCTTCTGCCGCGCATCGGCGAAATCGAACTCGACCGCGGCATGGGCGGCGTTGACGACCGCCTGCTTGAACCGTTCCAGTACCGGGGTCAGGACGCAGTGCGCCCCCCAGATCAGGCACATCTGCCGCAGGACCTGCGGTTCCGAAGTCATCGCGATGATCGGCACGCGCGGGCGTTCGCGTGCCACCAGGCGCACGGTCATCGAGGATTGGGTATAGGCGCAGATCGCCGCGACATCGGTCGTCTCGGCGATCTCGCGCCCGGCCAGGGCGATCGAATCGGCCACCGTGCTGCGGTTGGCGATGTTGCGCGAACTGTCGATGACCTCGCGATAGACCGGATCGCTCTCGACCGACCGGGCGACGCTGTCCATCGTGGCCACCGCCTCGACCGGATAGCGCCCGGCGGCGGATTCGGCCGACAGCATGACCGCATCCGCGCCCTCGTAGATGGCGGTCGCCACGTCCGACACCTCGGCCCGCGTGGGCATCGGGCTTTCGATCATCGATTCCAGCATCTGGGTCGCCACGATCACCGGCTTGGCCGAATGCCGGCAGGCGCGGACCAGCCGCTTCTGGATCGGGGGGACCGAATGGACGGGCAGCTCCACCCCCAGATCGCCGCGGGCGACCATGATCCCGTCCGACACCGCCAGGATGTCGGCAAAGCGTTCCACGGCCGCGGGCTTCTCGATCTTGGACAGGATCGCGGCGCGACCGCGCGCCAGGGCGCGGGCCTCGTCCACATCCTCGGGGCGCTGGACGAAGGACAGGGCCAGCCAGTCCACCCCCAGCGCGCAGGCGAATTCGAGATCGGCGCGGTCCTTGTCCGACAGCGCCGCCAGCGGCAGCACCACGTCGGGCACGTTCACGCCCTTGCGATCGGAAATGATCCCGCCGGTCGTCACCACGCAGTCGGCGAAACCGGTCCCGCAGGATTCGACCCGTAGGTGGATCTTGCCGTCATTGACCATCAGCCGCGCGCCCGGCTCGAGCGCGGCAAAGATTTCCGGGTGCGGCAGCTGCACGCGCTGCCCGTCCCCCGCAGCCGGGTCGAGATCAAAGCGGAACCGCTCGCCCGCCGCCAGCTCGTGCGGGCCGGCCGCAAAGACGCCCACCCGCAGCTTGGGCCCCTGCAGGTCGGCCAGGATGCCGATCGGGCGGCCGGCCTCTGCCTCGACCGCGCGGATGATGTCATAGCGCGCCTTCTGTTCGGCCTGGGTGCCATGGCTCATGTTCAGCCGGAACACATCCGCGCCGGCATGGAACAACGCCCGGATCACCCCGATATCGGACGATGCGGGGCCGAGCGTCGCCACGATCTTGACATTGCGGTGCCGTCTCATCCGAACCTCGTTCCCTGGGCCTGCTGATGGCCACTGTTTGCGCTATCGTTAAACGGCATCCGGCAGGCGGGGGCAACTGGCGCCGGCACAGGCTGGGCATTATAAACATCCCCGCAATGGATGACGACGCCATGACATGTCCGCCCGATGCGCCTGCCTTCGCCGCCGAGGGCGAGGCGCGCCCCGCGCGCTGGCTGGTGACATGCGATCACGCGACCAACCGGGTTCCGCCTTGGGTGAACGGGGGCGATCTGGGCATCGCGGCTGCCGACATGGCGCGCCACATCGCCTATGACGTGGGCGCGCTGGGCCTCGCACGGGCGCTGGCCGCGCGGCTGGATGCGCCGGCGGTCTGGGCGGATTTTTCGCGCCTCGTCATCGACCCGAACCGGGGCGAGGATGATCCGACGCTGCTGATGCGGCTTTATGACGGCACGGTGATCCCTGCCAACCGGAACGCGGATGCGGCCGAACGGGAACGGCGGCTGGAGCGGCTGCACCGCCCCTATCATCGGGCGCTTGCGCGGCTGGCCGCGGCCCATCCGGCCCGCGCCATCTGCGCCATCCACAGCTTCACCCCCCAGTTGCGCGGGCGCCCGCCGCGCCCCTGGGCGGTGGGCATCCTCTATTCCCACAGGGACGAACGGCTCGGCCCGGCGATGGTGGCAGCCTGCCGGGCGCAGGGTTGGGTCACGGGCGACAACCAGCCCTATAACGGCCATCTGGATGGCGATTCGATCGACCGGCACGCCCTGGCGCAGGGCCGGCCCAATGTGCTGATCGAGGTAAGGAACGACCTGATCGCCGACCAAGGCGGCCAGCAGGCCTGGGCCGACCGACTGGCCCCGGTGCTCGAAGGGGTGCTGGCCGGCAGCGGCCTCTAACAGCCGGCCCCGCGGCGCTAGATGCCGCGCATCAGCGCCGGGATCTCGGCGGGCAGCTCGCGCGCCAGGAAACCCATCAGCCCCATGCGCTCGGTCAGGCGCCGCCCGGCCTCTCCGTGCAGCCAGACGCCCCAGCAGGTCGCCTCCCACGCGGGCAGGCCGCGGGCGCACAGGCCGGCGATGATGCCGGTCAGAACGTCGCCCGACCCGCCGGTGGCCAGCCCGATGCCGCCGCCGCCATAGATGACCGCCTCGCCGTCCGGGCTGGCGATGACCGTGGTCGATCCCTTGATCAGCAGCACCGCGTTCAGACGGCGGGCATAGTCGGCCGCGACTTCCTCGCGCCGGTTCTCGATGTCGTCGGCCTCAAGGCCGGTCAGCTGCGCCATCTCGCCCACATGCGGGGTCAGGATCGCGCCGCCCGGCAGCCCCGCCACCGCATCATGCAGCCCGCCCGCACCGCAGATCGCCGCCGCATCAAGGATCACCAGCCCCTCGACCGCAGGCAGGATCGCGGCCAGCAGCCCGGCCGCCGCCTCGTTCGAGGCCATCGCCGGCCCGATCACCAGACAGTCGCAGCCGTCCATCCTGTCGATCAGCCCGCCGGGGCCGGCAATCTCGCCCTCGTCCGAAACGGGCAGGGCAAAGACGCCCGATTCGGGCATGGCCATGCCGGTGGGCACCGCCAGCGGTTCGGGCACCGCGATCTGGACCTTGCCGGCGCCGGCGCGGAACGCGGCCTCGGCGGTCAGCACCAGCCCGCCGGGCACGGTCAGCGAACCGCCCACCAGCAGCACCCGCCCGCGCGCGTTCTTGTCGGTGCCCTCGGGATGGACCGGCAGCGGATGGGCACGCAGCCAGGCGGCATCCAGAACCGCGCTCAACCCCGCGTTCCCACGATGGGGTCAGGCTTGCGCGTGACGGGGGTGGCCTCGGCCTCCATCGGGGCGGTGACGTTATAGCGGATCAACTGCATCTCTCCGTCGCTGCCTTCGGCTGCGTGCCATTCGTATTCAGTGATCGAGCAGTTGGCGACATCCTTTTCCCGGTCGATGGCAAGGATTTCCTGTTCGGTCAGGCCCTCGATCACATAGCGCAGGCACAGGACCACGACCTGATGGGCGACGATCATCACCCGGCAGCCGCTGTGATGCAGCGCGACCGTGTCCATCAGGGCCCGCAGGCGGAAGATCACGTCGCACCAGCTCTCGCCCCCGGCGGGCGGTGATAGAACTTGCCGAGGCTCTCGCGCAGTTCGGCCTGCTGGGGAAAATCGGCGCGGATGCCCCTGCCGGTCAGCCCGTCGAGGATGCCGAACTCCTTTTCCCGCAACCGCTCGTCCAGATGGATGCGGGTGCCGGGGGGGCAGCCGCCGGCCTCGCGGAACAGCCGGGCGGTTTCCTGCGCCCGGATATAGGGCGAACACAGGATCACGTTCGGGCGCCCCTCCTCGTTCCCTTCGGCGAACCAGCGGCCCAGCGCGCCCGCCTGCTCGCGCCCCAGGGGGGACAGGGGCACGTCCACGTCGCGGCCCGTCAGTTCGATTCGGGCCAGTCCCTGCTGATAGGCCGCGTCGCGGGCGACGTTGCCGGCGCTTTCGCCGTGCCGGACGATCCACAGCCGCGCGGGCCATCTGTCGGTCATGTCTGCTGCTCCCTCATGCGCGGGGGCAATGCGCGGCGGGGCCGGGCGGTTTCACAGAAAGCTCTGCGGATCGATATCCACCGACAGGCGCAGATTCGCCGGCGCCCTGGGCGCGCCTGCCAACCAGGCGGCAATCGCCGATTGCACCGGCGCCTGGCGTGGCGCGCGCACCAGCATCCGCATGCGGTAACGCCCCCGCACGCGGGCGATGGGCGCGGGCGCGGGGCCGAACAGTTCGGCCCCGATCTCGCGCAGCGGCGCAGCCAGGCGGGAAAGCGCGGCGGCATGAGCCTCGACCACCGCCTGATCGGGATGGGACAGGATGATCCCGGCCAGGCGCGAAAAGGGCGGCATCTGCGCGGCGCGGCGAGCGCCGGCCTCGGCATCCCAGAACCGCTCGTCCTCGCCCGACAGGATCGCACGGATCACCGGATGGTCGGGCTGGTGCGTCTGCAGCAGCGCAAGGCCGCGCTGATCCCCCGCGCCGGCCTGCGCGAACCGCCCGGCCCGGCCCGCCACCTGCCGCATCAGCTGGAACGAACGTTCCGCCGCGCGCAGGTCCGCGCCCTGCAGGCCCAGATCGGCGTCGATCACCCCCACCAGCGTCAGCAGCGGAAAGTTGTGCCCCTTGGCGACCAGCTGGGTGCCGATGATGATGTCGGCGCCCCCGCCCGCAATGCTGGCGATGGTGTCCTTGATCGCGCGGGCCGAGGTGAACAGGTCCGAGGACAGCACCACCGCGCGGGCGCCGGGAAAGCGTTCGGCGACCTCCTCGCCCAGCCGCTCGACGCCGGGGCCGACGGCGGCCATCTTGCCCTCGACCCCGCAGGCCGGGCAGGCGGTGGGCACGGGTTTGCTCGCCCCACACTGGTGGCACACCAGGCGTTTGAGGAACCTGTGTTCCACCATCCGCGCATCGCAATCGTCGCAGCCGACCTGATGCCCGCAGGCGCGGCAGGTGGTGATGGGCGCATAGCCGCGCCGGTTGAGGAACAGCAGCGACTGTTCCCCCCGGCCCAGCCGCTGATCGACCGCCCCCGCAAGCGTGGGCGAGATCCAGCGCCCCGATGGCATGTCCTCGGCCCGCAGGTCGATCGTGCCCATCTGCGGCAGCTCTGCCTCGCCATAGCGCGACCGCAGGTCCAGCCGCCCATACTTGCCCGCGGCCACGTTCACCCAGCTTTCGACCGATGGCGTGGCCGAGGCCAGCACCACCTGCGCCCCCTCGATGCTGGCGCGCAGCACGGCCATGTCGCGGGCGTTGTAATAGACCGTCTCGTCCTGCTTGTAGGAACCGTCGTGTTCCTCGTCGACGACGATCAGCCCCAGGTCGCGGAACGGCAGGAACAGGGCCGAGCGGGCGCCGACGACCATGCCCACCTCGCCGCGCCCGGCCATGTGCCACAGGCGGCGGCGCTCAGTGCGGGTGATGCCGCTGTGCCATTCGCCGGGCCGCGCGCCGAAACGCGCCTCGACACGGGTCAGGAACTCGGCCGACAGGGCGATTTCCGGCAGCAGGACCAGCGCCTGCCGCCCCTGCCGCAGACATTCGGCAACGGCTTCCAGATAGACCTCGGTCTTGCCCGACCCGGTGACGCCGCGCAGCAGCGTGGTGCCATAGGCCCCGCCGCGGATGCCCGCGCGCAGCGCATCCGCCGCCGCCGCCTGGTCGGGCGCCAGCGGCTTGCCCGGCCGGGCCGGGTCCAGCCGCGGGAACGGCAGGTCCACGGGCGCGGCGGTTTCCACCAGCGTGCCCGCCGCGACCAGCCCCCTGACGACCGACAGCCCGACGCCCGCCAGCTGCGCCAGCTCGGACGGAGCAAAGCCCGCCCCGCCGTGATCGGCGATCACGCGCAGCACCGCGCCGCGGGCCTCGGTCATGCGCGCGGGGGCCGGGCCGGCAAGGTGGACCAGCCGCCGTTCTGCCGCCGGGCGGTCGAGATCGGGGGCGCGCAGCGCCATGCGCAGCATGACCGGCAGCGGTGTCAGCGTGTATTCGGCGGCGCGGCCCAGAAATTCGACCATCCCCGGCGTCAGCGGGGCCGCGTCCACCAGCCCGGCGACAGGTCGCAGCCTTGCGGCGTCGAACTCCCCCTGCCCTTCGCCCCAGACCGCCCCCATCACCCGGCGCGGGCCCAGGGGCACGATCACCAGCTGCCCCAGAACGACGCCGCCCTCGGGGGCGAGGTAATCCAGCAGCCCGACGGGCTCGGTCGTCAACACGCCGATGCGGGCGCCCTGGGGAAAACGGGTGAGCATCGGGGTGATGTGGCGCGGCGGGGGGCGGGGGTCAACGGCCCGCTGCGGTTCAGGGGCAAACGGGGGCATGCCGCGGTCATCCCCCGGCCCTGCCCTGGGCCTCGCGCGGGCCGCGTCGGGTTCCCAAGGCAGGCAGGCCCGCCACAAGCTGCCGCCCCGTTACTGCGGGGCGGACAGCGCGGGTGCCGTGCTGGGGCCGCGGCATGGCCGAGAACAGCAGGCGCCGCCCCTTCCCCCCTCGGCATGGCACCGCGCGCAGATGGCCTGCCGCCGGCCGCGGGCAGGGCGCATGGCAGGTGCTGCCCCTGCCGCCTGCCCCCGCGCATCAGGGCCAGTCCGCCGGCCGGGGCGGCAAGGCGGTCATGCCGCCCGTCAAGCCAGGCCGCAGCCTGGGCCGGCCAAGGCGCAGGCGGAAAGGGGCGCGTGCCCTGCCCCGCGCGGCCCGCCACAGCCCATCCGCCCCCCGCAACGCAGCGCCGGAACGGAAAGCCGCCCTTGCGGCGACGATGCCCTGCGCCCCCGCCCCCCGCACCCGCTCCTCGTCCCTGCCCGGCAGGCCCGCCCATGCCCGCCTTGCCGCCCCCGCCCCCGCCGCGCTATCCCCCCGGAAACGAGGGAGAGCCGGATGCCGTCACGCGCCACCCGAACGCCCGGCCTTTTCGGCCGGTTGTGGCGCGATTACCTGCGCCGCTATTGGCCGCGCATGGGGCTGGCCACGGTGCTGATGGTGATCGAAGGCTCGACCCTCGCGGTTCTCAGCTGGATGCTCAGGCCGCTGTTCGACCGGGTATTCGTGGGCCGCGACACCGGCGCCATGTGGTGGGTGGGCGGCGCGATCCTGGGGTTGTTCCTGGTTCGCGCCTGCACCTATGTCATCACCCGCGCGATCCTCACTTCCGTCCAGCAGGGCGTTGCCAGCCGGATGCAGACCGACCTGCTGCGCCACATCCTGACGCTGGACGGCAGCTTCTTTCAGGCCAACCCGCCCGGCGCGCTGATCGAGCGCGTCCAGGGCGACACGCTGGCGATCAAGTCGATCTGGACCAGCTTCATCACCGGGGCGGGGCGGGATGCGGTATCGCTGGTGGCGCTGTTCGGGGTGGCCGTGGGGACCGATCCTGAATGGACGGCCATCGCGCTGGTCGGCGCGCCTTTGCTGATCGTCCCCACCGCGCTGGTCCAGCGCTATATCCGCCGCAAGACGCGGGCAAACCGGATCGCCGCCTCGGCCCGCGCCACCCGCCTTGACGAGGTGCTGCACGGCATCGGGGCGGTGCGGCTGAACCGGATGGAGGATTACCAGACCGACCGCTTTGCCCGCGTCGTGACCGCCATCCAGCAATCGGAAACCAAGATGAGCGCCGTCACCGCCATGGTTCCGGCGCTGATCGACATCGTGACGGGCCTGGGCTTTGTCGGCGTGATGGCGGTGGGCGGGGCCGAGGTGACCAGCGGCGAGCGCACGGTGGGCGAGTTCATGTCGTTCTTCACCGCGCTGTCGCTGGCCTTCCAGCCGCTGCGGCGGCTGGGCGGGCTGGCGGGGGGCTGGCAGACGGCCGCCGCCTCGCTCGAACGGATCTATGCGATCTTCGACACCACTCCCACCATCCGGTCCGGGCCGCGGACCCGGCCGCCCGCCGATACCACCATCCGGCTCGAGGACGTGCATCTGGCCTATGACGGCCATCCTGTCCTGCGCGGCCTGACCTTTACCGCCCGCGCGGGGCAGACGACCGCGCTGGTCGGCCCATCGGGGGCGGGCAAGTCCACGGTGTTCAACCTGCTCACGCGGATGGTGGACCCCGATGCCGGGGCCGTCACCCTGGGGGGCGTGCCGGTGGCCGATTATGACCTGGGCACGCTGCGCGACCAGTTTTCCACCGTCAGCCAGGATTCGGCGCTGTTCGATGAATCGCTGCGCCAGAACATCGTGCTGGGCCGGTCCGTCCCCCAGCAACGCCTGCGCGCCGCCGTCACCGCGGCCCATGTAGCCGATTTCGCCGATGCCCTGCCCGCCGGGCTGGATACCCCGGCCGGCCCGCGCGGATCGGCCCTGTCGGGCGGCCAGCGCCAGCGTGTCGCCATCGCCCGCGCGCTGCTGCGCGATGCCCCCGTGCTGCTGCTGGACGAGGCGACCAGCGCGCTGGACGCGGCATCCGAACGCCTGGTGCAGCGGGCGCTGGACGAATTGTCGGCCGGCCGCACCACGCTGGTGATCGCGCACCGCCTGTCCACCATCCGCGCCGCCGACAGCATCGTCGTGATCGAGGCGGGGCGGGTTGTCGAACAGGGCACCCATGACCAGCTTATGGCGGCGAACGGCGCCTATGCGGCGCTGGTGCGGCTGCAATTCGGACAGGGGGCGAAAGGCGACTAGATGCGGACCATCCTGCGCGTGACCGGACCGGACCGGACGGATTTCCTGCAAGGCCTGGTGACGAACGACATCAGCCGCGCGCCGGTCTGGGCGGCGCTTCTGACGCCGCAGGGGAAATACCTCGCCGATTTCCTGATCGTCCCCGAGGGCGAATCGCTGCTGATCGACGTGGACGAACGGCTGGCGGACGACCTGCTGCGCCGCCTGTCGATGTATCGCCTGCGCGCCGATGTGCGGATCGAACGCACCGCCCTGACCGTCGCCCGCGGCACTGGCCCCGCCCCAAAGGGCGCGATCCCCGACCCGCGGCATCCGGCGCTGGGCTGGCGGCTATACGGCGCGCAGGGCGATGACGGCACCGACTGGGACGCGATCCGCATTGCCCATACCATCCCCGAAACCCTCGTCGAACTGATCCCCAACGAAACCTTCATCCTCGAGGCCGGATTCGAGCGGCTCAACGGCGTCGATTTCCGCAAGGGCTGCTATGTGGGCCAGGAGGTGACGGCGCGGATGAAGCACAGGACCGAACTGCGCAAGGGGCTGGTCAGCGTGGATGTTGCGGGCGAGGCCCCGCCCGGCACTTCCATCCTGACCGCCGACGGGCGCGAGGCGGGCGTGCTTTACACGCAAGGCGGGGGGCGCGGGATCGCGCATCTGCGCTTTGACCGGGCAGGCGCCGGCCTCAACGCGGCGGGCGCGGCAGTCACATGGACCGATGCCCGGCCCTGATTCCCAGGGCGGCCCCGGCAACCCCGCGGGCTGCTGCATGGCCGAGGGCCGCGCCGGCGGCCCCGTTCCCGGAACGCTGCCCCCGAGGGCGCGCAAGGCAAGGAATGCGGCCCGGCCAGCCCGGCAGCGCCCCCTGCGGCGGGCGCGCCGGCCCCGGTGCGCCGCATCGTTCATATCGACATGGACGCCTTTTTCGCCAGCGTCGAGCAGCGCGACAACCCCGAGCTGCGGGGCAGGCCGGTGGCGGTCGGCGGATCGTCCCTGCGCGGCGTCGTCGCCGCCGCCAGCTACGAGGCGCGCGCCTTCGGGGTGCGCTCGGCCATGCCATCGGTGCGGGCCGCGCGGCTGTGCCCGGACCTGATCTTCGTCAAGCCGCGCTTCGAGGTCTACAAGGCGGTCAGCGCCCAGATCCGCGACATCTTCGCCCGCTTCACCCCGCTGATCGAGCCGCTGTCGCTGGACGAGGCCTATCTGGACCTGACCGATCACCTGGATGGACGCACCGCGACAGGGATCGCCCGCGAGATCCGCGCCCTGATCCGGGCCGAAACGGGGCTGACCGCCTCGGCCGGGGTCAGCTACAACAAGTTCCTGGCCAAGCTCGCGTCCGACCAGCGCAAGCCCGACGGGCTGTTCGTCATCCCGCCCGAGGCGGGCGCGGCCTATGCCCAGTCTTTGCCCATCGGCCGCTTTCACGGCGTCGGCCCCGCCACGGCGGCGCGGATGGAGCGGCACGGCATCCGCACCGGCGCCGACCTGCACCGGCAGAGCCTTGAATTTCTGACCGCGACCTTCGGCAAGGCCGGGCCGCATTACTGGAACATCGCCCGCGGCATCGACGATCGCCCGGTGCGCCCAGACCGGACGCGCAAGTCGATCGGGGCCGAGACGACCTTTTCCGCCGACATCTTCGACCCCCAGACCGCGGCCGAGGCGCTGGAGCCGCTGGCCGCGAAGGTCTGGCGCCATGCCCAGCCGCGCGGGGCCAGCGGGCGCACGGTGACGCTCAAGGCCAAATACACCGATTTCCGCATCGTCACCCGCGCCCGTTCCCTGCCCCATCCGGTCATGTCCCAGCAGGCCCTGCTGGCCGAGGCGGCGGCCCTGATCCCGCAGGTGCTGCCCGACCCGCGGGGGGTGCGGCTGCTGGGGATCACCCTGTCGGCGCTGTGCCCGCTGCCGCAGGCGCCCGCGCCGCGGCAACTGGATCTGTTCGGCTGACCTTGCGGCCGGGCGCGGCTTGACCTCTAGCTGGCGCGACACCCCTGAAAGGGACCGATCATGCAAGGACGCGATCGTGCGCTGGCGCTGCTGGTGCCGGTGCTGTGGGGGCTGAACTTTCCGGCAACCGCGCTGATGCTGGACCATTATCCGCCGCTGCTGGGGGTGGCGCTGCGATTCCTGCTGCTGGCGGTTCCCACGGTCCTTCTGGTGCCGCGGCCCGCCATTCGCCTGCGCTGGCTGATCCTGACGGGGCTTGGCCTGGGGGTGCTGCAGTTCGGCTTTCTCTATGGCGCGATCGTGGCGGGGATGCCGGCGGGGCTGGCCTCGCTGGTGCTGCAATCCTCGGCGCCCTTCACGATCATCCTGGCGATGCTGCTGCTGGGCGAGCGGCAAAGCCGGCGGCAGGCGGCTGGCATCGCGCTGTCGGTGCTGGGGCTGGCGCTGATCGGGCTGGTGCGCGCGCGCAGCGCGGCATGGTGGCCGGTCGCGCTGACGCTGATGGCGGGCCTTGGCTGGGCGGTGGGCAATATCGGCGCGCGCCTTGCCCGCCCGCCCAAGCCGCTGCACCTGACGCTGTGGATGTCCGTCATCCCGCTGGCCCCGATGTTCCTGCTGTCCTTTCTGTTCGAACGGGACCGCATCCTCCCCGCGCTGGGCACCGCGCTCACGCGCGCGGCGCTGCCGGCGGATCTGGGGCTGCTGTATATCGTGATTTTCGCCTCGCTGATCGGATACGGCATCTGGACAACGCTGATGTCGCGCTATCCGGCCAGCCAGGTGGCCCCCTGGTCGATGCTGGTGCCGGTGGTGGGGGTGCTGTCGTCCTGGCTCGTCCTTGGCGAAAGGCCCCATCCGGCCGAACTGGCAGCCGGCCTGCTGGTCATCGCGGGCGTGCTGATGGCCTCGCGCCCGCCCCGGTCCGGCACGGCCTGAGAAGGGCGCGGAAAAAGCCTGCCTTCTTTTGCAACCTTGTGACCGGCAGGACGTTGGATCAAGTCGCGCAGAAAGCGGCTGCCTGTCACACTATATTCACATTCAGGCAGGACGCTGGGCAACGACAGACATGCCCGCTTGCATGCACTGCATGGCTGCCTTGCGGAAGCAGGGATAACGAATCACCTGATGCTGGGGCTAGACCGCTCAGACACCCGATCAGGGCAAAGACAAGGGTCCGGTGACCCGGCCACGATTTTTTTTCGGGGCTTGTGACGGGAAGACTTCATGCGTGACTTTGTGGACGGCTCTGCATTCAACTTCGAACAAGGCCAGCGCGCCCGCAAGCTCTTTGCCGCCGTCGTGCTGGCCGCGCTGGACGATGCGATTGCAGACGACAAGAAATACGGCAATGGCGCGGAACAGATCGCTCGCTGGGCCCGCTCGCGCGACGGGCGCGAGGTGCTGAGCTGCGCGGGCATCGATCCGAACGAGCGGGTGGTGAAGGGCCTGGTCGAATTCGTGTCCAAGGGGGTGCGCACCTCGGTCGCGCTCTCGCGCGAGGAAAGCGAACGGCGCATGGCCGCCGAGGCCGACGAGGCCGAAGCCGCCTGATCCCTCCCGTCGGCCTGACCACCGCCTGGCAGGCCGTAGCTGTGACCGAGAAGGACGGGCCGCAACAGCCCTGCCCGACATCCGGGCCGCCCTGCCGCAGGGCGGCCCTTGGCCTTACTGCATCAGCCGCAGCACCAGCGGCGCCAGCACCGCCGTGAGGATCGCGTTCAGCCCCATGCCGATGGCGGCAAAGGCGCCCGCCGTGGGGTGGACCTGCAAGGCGCGGGCCGTGCCGATGCCATGCGCGGCGGTTCCCACGGCCAGCCCCCTCGCCCGCCAGTCGCGCACGCCCAGCAGGTTCAGGAAGGGCGTGACAACCATCGCGCCGAAGATGCCGGTGCACAGCACCAGCACCGCGGCCAAGGTGGGCTGCCCGCCCAGCCGTTCGGCAATGCCGATGGCGACAGGGGCGGTGGTGGATTTGGGCACCAGCGAGGCCAGCACCTCAGGCCCCGCGCCCAGCGCCCGCGCGATCACCAGCGCCGACACCATCGCCGCCAGCGACGCCGCCACCAGCCCGGCCGCGATCGGCAACAGCGCGCGCCGCATCCGCGGCAGGTTGTCCTGCATCGGCAGGGCCAGGGCCACCGTCGCGGGTCCGAGCATGAAGTGGACGAACTGCGCCCCCTCGAAATAGGTCGCGTAATCCGTTCCCGTCGCCGCCAGCAGCGTCCCCAGCAGGGCGACGGCGATCATCACCGGATTGGCCCAGCTCTGCCGTCCTGTCGCGCGATAGCAGGCATCGCCCAGGGCATAGGCCGCCAGCGTTGCCGTCAGCCACAGCAGCGGCCCCTGCGTCAGATAGGCCCAGATCACCGCCGGATCAGCCTTCATCGGCGTTCCCCGTCAGCCGCGCCACCGCGGCAAAGGCCAGCGCCCCGGCCGCCAGCGCCAGCAGCGTCGATCCGGCGATGGCCAGCGCCAGCGCCGCCCCATGGGTCCGCAGCACCGGCAGATGCGCGATCACCCCCACCCCGGCAGGAACAAAGAACAGCGAAAGCTGCGCCAGCAGACCGCTCATCACCGCGCGCAGCCGATCGACCAGCCCCGGCCACAGCCGGAACGCGCCCAGCAGCAGAACCAGCCCCGTCACCGGGCCGGGCAGCGGCAGGCCCGACGCGCGCGCGATGACTTCGCCGGCCAGCTGAAAACCTAAGAGTATCAGAACTGCGATGATCATGCCCCGCAGTCTGCCGCGAAACCGCGCGGGGCGAAAGGCGGGCCGGGCCGCCCTGGGCCGCAGACGGCAGCCGCCGCCGGAATCCGCCCGGCCCGTGCCGCATGGGGGCGGTTTCGTTGACTTGCCCGCCGCCCGGCCCGACACTGCGCGCCGATTTCCCTCTGCCGGATGCCTCATGCGCTTTGACCGCCTTCGCCTCAACGGTTTCAAAAGCTTCGTCGATCCGGCCGAGCTTGTGATCCGCGAGGGGCTGACCGGCATCGTCGGCCCGAACGGCTGCGGCAAGTCCAACCTGCTGGAGGCGATCCGCTGGGTCATGGGCGAAAGCCGCCCGACGGCGATGCGCGGCGCGGGCATGGAGGATGTGATCTTTGCCGGCACCACCCGCCGTCCCGCCCGCGCCCATGCCGAGGTGACGCTGGCCGTCGACAACCGCCGGCGGCTGGCCCCGGCGGGCTTCAACGACGCCGACAGGCTGGACATCACCCGCCGCATCACCCGCGATGGGGGATCGGTCTATCGCATCAACGGGCGCGAGGTGCGGGCGCGCGACGTGCAGATGCTGTTCGCGGATGCATCAAGCGGGGCGCAGTCGCCCGCTCTGGTCCGGCAGGGGCAGATCGCCGAGCTCATCAATGCGCGCCCGGCCGCGCGGCGGCGCATCCTCGAAGAGGCGGCGGGGATCGGCGGGCTTTACCAGCGCCGCCACGAGGCGGAACTGAAACTGTCGGGGGCCGCGGCCAATCTGGCGCGGGTGGATGACCGGCTGGAACAGCTCGGCGCGCAGGCGGCGGCGCTGACGCGGCAGGCGCGCAGCGCGGCGCGCTATCGCGAGATCGGCGCGGCGCTGCGCGCGGCCGAACGCGCGGCGCTGTGGCGGCGCTGGTCCGATGCCGCGGCGGCGCTGGAGGAAGCCTCGGACGCGCTGGCCGCCGCCCGGTCCGCCGCGCTGCGCAGCCAGGTCGGCGCGCAGCGCGCGGCCGGGCTGCGGGCAGCGGCCGAGGCCGCCCTGCCCCCCTTGCGTGACGAGGAAGCGATCGCCGCCGCCCTTGCCGCCCGCGCCGCCGCCGAGGCCGAGGCGCTGGACGAGGCCGGCGCGCAGGCCAGCGCGGCGATCGATGCGCTGTCCGCCCGTCTTGCCGAACTGGACCGGGACATCGCGCGCGAGACGGCGCTGAACCGCGATGCGGCCGAGGCGGCGGCGCGGCTTGGCCATGAGCGGGCGGAACTGGAACGGGCACAAGCCGGGCACGAGGATCGCCTTGCCGCCGCAGAGACCGGCGCAGAGGAGGCCGGCGCCGCGCTGCGCGCGATCGAGGCGCGCCTTGGCGATGCGGCGGATGAGGCCGCCCGGCTGGCCGCGCGCCACCAGTCGGCCGATCGGCTCGCCTCGGACCTGCGGGCCATGGGCGCGCGGGCCGAAGGCGCGCGGAACGAGGCCGGGCGGGCTGCTGATGGCGCCGATGCCGCCTCGGCTGCCGCCCGCGCGGCGCTGGCCGAGGCGGGCGCAGCCCAGGGCCGCGCCCAGGCCGCCGCCGCCGAGGCCGAGGCCCGACTGGCCGCCGCCGAGGCGAGCCGGACCAGCGCCGCCGCCGCCGAGACAGCCGCCCGCACCGCCCGCGCCGCCGCCCAGGGCGAGGCGGGCGCGCTGGAGGCCGAACGCGCCGCGCTGGAGCGGCTGGTCCAGCGCAGGCGCGCCGGCGGGGGCGCGCTGCTGGACGCCCTGAGCGTTGCGCCCGGCCATGAACGGGCGCTGGGGGCCGCGCTTGGCGATGACCTGCGGTTGCCCGTCCGCGACGGGGGCGCAGGCACAAGGGCGGGCTGGCGCCTGCTGCCGCCGCTCGAGAAGGCCGCGCCCCTGCCGCAGGGCGTCACGACGCTGGCCGATCACGTCGCCGCGCCCCCTGCCCTGGCGCGGCGGCTGGCCCAGACCGGCCTTGCCGCCGATGCCGCCGCCGCCAGCGCATTGCAGCCGGCGCTGCGCCCCGGACAGCGGCTCGTGACGCCCGCGGGCGATCTGGTCCGCTGGGACGGGCTGGTGGTGCCGGCCGATCAGGCGGCCTCGGCCGCGGCGCTGCATCTGCAGCAGGTCAACCGCCTTGCCGGGCTGGGCGCCGAGGCCCAGGCGGCGCAAGCGCGCGCGGATGCGGCCGCCGCGGCGCATGAGACAGCGCGCGCCGCGCTGGACATCGCCGCCGCGGCCGAGACGGCGGCCCGCGGGCATAGCCGCGCCGCCGAACGCGCGCTGGCCGAGGCGGTCCGCCGCGCGGCGGGGGCCGAAACCGCGCTCTCGCTGGCCACCGCGCGGGCCGAGGCGGCGCGGGCCGACCTGACGCGCCATGCCGCCGATGCCGCCGATGCGGCCAAGCGCCTGGCCGAGGCAGATGAGGCGCGGGCAGCCCTGCCCGATCTTGCCGCCGCGGCCGCCGCCGTCGACAGCGCAAGGCGCGGGGCCGAAGCGGCGCGCGCGGCCACCCTGACCCGGCGCGGCGCGCTCGACGAGCTGCGCCGCGAGGGCGCCGCCCGGGCAAGGCGGCTGCACGAGATCGCCCGCGAGGATGAGGGCTGGCGTGCGCGGCTGGATCAGGCGGACGGGCGCGCCGCCGAACTGGCGCGCCGCCGCGACGAGGCCGCCGCCGCCCTGGCCGAGGCCGAGGCGCGGCCCGCCATCCTGTCGGCGCGCCGCGCCGATCTGGGCCTGCGCGCGGCCGCGGCGGGGGCGCGGCTGGACAGCGCCCGCGCCGCGCTGGCCGATGCGGGGGCGGCGCTGTCATCGGCGCAGGCGGGCGAACGCGATGCCGAACGCGCCGCCGCCGATGCCCGTGCGGCACACGCCGCCTGCGAGGCTCGCGCCGAGGCCGCCGGCCATGCCGAAGCGCAGGCCGCCAGCCGCATCCGCGAGGCGACCGGCGAGACGCCGCAGGCGCTGGCCCGGCAGCTGGAGGATGGCGCAGCCCTGCCCCCCGCCGCGCGGATCGAAGGCGAGATCGCCCGCCTGCGCGCCGCGCGCGATGCCTTGGGGGCGGTGAACCTGCGCGCGGAGGAGGACAAGCGCGCGCTTGAGGACGAGCGCGCGCGCCTGGCCGCCGAAAAGGCCGATCTGGACGCCGCGATCCACAGGCTGCGCGCCGCGATCGGCAACCTGAACCGCGAGGGCCGCGAACGCCTGCTGGCCGCTTTCGAGCAGGTGAACACCGATTTCGGGGCGCTGTTCACCCATCTGTTCGGCGGCGGCGAGGCGCGGCTGGTGCTGGTCGAATCGGACGACCCGCTGGAAGCGGGGCTGGACATCCTCGCCCAGCCGCCGGGCAAGAAGCTGTCCACCCTGTCGCTTTTGTCGGGGGGCGAGCAGACGCTGACGGCGCTGGCGCTGATCCTTGCGGTCTTTCTGGGCACGCCCGCCCCGATCTGCGTGCTGGACGAGGTTGACGCCCCACTGGACGATGCCAATGTCGCCCGCTTCTGCGACCTGCTGGAGGAGATGCGCCGGCGCACCGACACGCGGTTCCTGGTGATCACCCATCACGGCGTGACGATGGCGCGCATGGACCGGCTGTTCGGCGTCACCATGGCCGAACAGGGGGTCAGCCAGCTGGTCAGCGTCGATCTGGAACGGGCCGGGGCGCTGGTGGCCTGACGGGGGCCTGACGGGGCGTGAGGGCGGCATGACCGGGATGCGTGAACCGGGGGCTTTCCGCCCCCGGACCCCCGAGGATATTTCCGTGCAGAAGAAGCCCGCTGTGGCCACCGCCCCCCGGCGGCGCTAGCCTGCGCGCGACCTGGCCAAGGAGCTGCCCCATGTCCATCGACGCCCGCCTGAGCGAACTGAACATCACCCTGCCGGCCGCGCCCGCACCCGCGGCCAATTACGTCCCGGCGGTGCAGTCGGGGAACCTGCTGTTCGTGTCAGGCCAGATCCCGGCCGGGCCGGAGGGGCTGATCCGGGGCCGGCTTGGCGCGGACATGGATGTGGCGGCGGGCGCGCAGGCCGCGCGGGCCTGCGGGCTTGCGCTGCTGGCGCAGGCCCGCGCGGCGCTTGGGTCGCTTGACCGAATCGCGCGGGTGGTCAAGCTGACCGGCTTTGTCGCCTCGACCCCCGATTTCACCGATCAGCCCGAGGTCGTGAACGGCTGTTCGGACCTGATGGTCGAGGTGTTCGGGGACAGAGGCCGCCACGCGCGCGCCGCCGTCAGCGCGCCCGCCCTGCCCCGCGGGGTCGCCGTCGAAGTCGAGGCCGTGTTCGAGATCGCCTGATCCTGAAGGAAGGAGCCGCGGCCATGCTGCACCCCGATTTCCTGACCCGGCCCATCGCCCATCGCGGCCTGCACGGGCCGGGCGCGCCGGAAAACTCGGCCGCCGCCTTCCGGGCGGCGATCGCGGCGGGCCATGCCATCGAACTGGATGTGCAGCCCGCCGCCGACGGCACGCCGCTCGTCTTTCATGACGAGACGCTCGAGCGCATGACCGGCATGCCCGGCCCCGTATCGGGGCTGAGCGCCGCGCAGGCGGGGCGCCTGCGCCTTGCCGGCACGCAGGAGGGCATCCCGGCGCTGGCCGATGTTCTGGAACTGGTCGCAGGGCGCGTGCCCCTGCTGATCGAGATCAAGGACCAGGACGGCGCCCTGGGACCGCAGATGGGCGATCTGCCGCGCGCGGTCGCGGGGCTGCTGGAGGGCTATGGCGGCGCGGTGGCGGTGATGTCCTTCAACCCCCATGCCGCGGCCATGCTGGCCAGGGCGGCGCCTGCCATACCCGTCGGCCTGACCAGCTGCGCCTTTGCCCAGGACGACTGGCCCGATGTTCCGCCGCCGCGGCGCGACCGCCTGGCCCGGCTTGCCGATTTCGACGGCGCGGGGGCCTCCTTCGTCTCGCACCATCATCTTGATCTGGACAACCCGGCCGTGGTCGCGCTGCGGGCGCGGGGGGTGCCGGTGCTGTGCTGGACGATCCGTTCGGCCGAGGAGGAACGCGCCGCACGGCGCGCTGCCGCGAACATCACCTATGAGAGCTATGCGCCATGCGCGTCCTGATCACCGGCGGCACCCGCGGCATCGGCCTGGCCACCGCGCTGGATTGCGCCGCCCGAGGCTGGCCCCTCGCCCTGGGCTATCGCGGCAACGCAGGGGCGGCGGGGGCGGCGCTGGATGGGGTGGGCGCCGCCGGGGGCAAGGCCCATGCCTTTGCCGCCGATGTGGCCGACCCCGCCCAAGTCGCGGCCCTGTTCGACCAGGCCGAGCGCGCCCTGGGCGGCCTTGACGGCGTGGTGGTGAACGCCGGCATCGTCGCGCCGGTCATGCCGCTGGCCGACATGACGCCCGAGCGGCTGGACCGCATGGTGCGCGTCAACCTGACCGGCGCCCTTTATCAGGCGCGCGAGGCGGCGCGGCGGCTGCCCGAGGGGGGCGCGATCGTGTTCGTGTCGTCGGTGGCCGCCCGGCTCGGCTCGGCGGGGTCTTACGTTGATTACGCCGCCTCGAAGGGCGGGGTGGATACGCTGACGATCGGGCTGGCAAAGGAACTTGCCCCCCGCCGCATCCGCGTGAACGGTGTGCGCCCCGGCATCATCGACACCGACATCCACGCCGATGGCGGAGAGCCGGACCGCGTCGCACGGGTGGGCGCGTCCCTGCCCCTGGGCCGTGCCGGCACCGCCGCCGAGGTCGCGGCCGCGATCACCTGGCTGCTGTCGGACCGGGCAAGCTATGCCAGCGGGGCAATCCTCGACATCGCCGGCGCGCGCTAGCCGGCGGAAGGTTCCGGCCCGTCGGTCAGCACGGCATGCAGCGCCACGGGGTCGGTGTTGGCGCGCAGCTTGGCGCGCAGCCTTTCGTCGCGCAGCGTGCGGCTGACCAGCGCCAGCGCCTTGAGATGTTCGACGCCGGGGCTGTCTGGGGCCAGCAGGGTGAACACCAGATCGACCGGCTGGCGATCCACCGCGTCGAAATCCATCGGCTTTTCCAGCCGCAGGAACAGGCCCGCGACATGGTCCAGCCCGCTGATGCGCGCATGCGGCAGGGCCACGCCATGCCCCACCCCCGTCGCACCCAGGCTTTCGCGTTCCTGCAGGGCATCGAGCGTGCGGCCGGCATCCAGCCCATAGGCCTGGGCGGCCAGTTCGGCCAAGTCGTGGAACAGCCGCTTTTTGGAACTGACCTGCGCCTGCGAACGGACGGCGGCGGGGGAAAGAATGTCACCGATCCGCATCTGCCGTCCGCCTGCCTGTTCCCGCGCTGCAACGCGCATCCCTTGGTCCTGCCGTCACGGCGGCGCAGCGCCGGCCGCCTGCCGCGGCCCTGCCGCTGCGCCGGGCCAGACCCTCAGCGCAGGTTGCGTGGGTCGATCCAGCCCACGTTGCCGTCCTCACGGCGGTGCACCACATTGACGCCCCCGTGCCTTTCGTTGCGGAACACCAGCATCGGCGTGCCGGCAAGCTCCATCTGCATCACCGCGTCGCCCACCGACAGGGTCGGCACCCGCAGTTCGGTTTCGGCGACGATGATAGGCTGCAGGCCGCTTTCGCCCTGCGATTCCCATTCCTCCTCATCAGCGGCCAGCACATAGCTGGGGGCGGCGTCGTATTCAACCGGGGCGCTGCGGTCCTTGTAGTGATCCTTCAGCCGGCGCTTGTAGCGGCGCAGCTGCTTGTCCATCCTTTCCCGGCACTTTTCAAAGGCGGCATAGATGTTGTCGGCATCGGTGCCCTTGGCCTGCACGTTCAGCCCGGTGGACAAGTGGACGATGGCGTCGCAGGTCAGCGCATAAGCATCCCGCGAAAAGATCACCGTGGCATCGGTGGGCCGCTGGGAATACTTGTCGAAGGTCTCGGCCAGTTCGCCCTTGACATGGGTCTGCAGCGCGTCGCCCACATCTATCTGCTTGCCGCTGATCTGAAAACGCATGAAATGTCCTCCGTTGGCCCGCTTGGCGCCGCGCGGCAGGACGCCGGACGGCATCGGGTCATCTCATTTGCGGACAGCTTGCCCCGGCTGTCAATCGCGGCCCGGAGGGCTGGCGTCCGCCATCGTGAAACTGTCGCCCAGATAGACCTGGCGCACCTGCGGATCGGCGACGATCTCGGCCGCGCTGCCCGCGCGCAGCACATGTCCGTCATGCAGGATATAGGCGCGGTCCACGATCCCCAGCGTCTCGCGCACATTGTGGTCGGTGATCAGCACCCCGATGCCCCGCGACTTGAGCTGGTGGACCAGCCCGCGGATCTCCCCCACCGCGATCGGATCGACACCCGCAAACGGCTCGTCCAGCAGCAGATAGGCCGGATTCGAGGCAAGGCAGCGCGCGATCTCGACCCGGCGCCGCTCGCCCCCCGAAAGGGCCAGCGCGGGGGCGCGGCGCAGATGGCCGATCGAGAAATCGCCCAGCAGTTCCTCCAGCCGGTCGCGGCGGCGGTGAGGGTCGGGGCAGGCGACCTCGAGGGTGGCCATGATGTTCTGCTCCACCGTCAGGCCGCGAAAGATCGACATTTCCTGGGGCAGATAACCGATCCCCATGCGGGCGCGCCGATACATCGGCAGCGCCGATGCATCCTGCCCGTCGATCATCACCCGCCCCGCATCGGGCAGGATCAGCCCGGCGATGCAGTAAAAACAGGTCGTCTTGCCCGAACCGTTCGGCCCCAGCAGGGCCACAACCTCGCCCCGGTCCAGCGCAAGGGACACGTCGCGGATGACGGGGCGGTTGCGATAGGCCTTGCGCAGCCCCTCGACCCGCAGCCCCCTTGCGGGGGCAGGGCGCGGCGCGGCCATCAGCGCCCGCCGGGCTGCAGCACCGTGCGCACGCGCCCCGCGACGCTGGCGCTGCCGTTGCGCAGGTTGACCTCGATCCGGTCGCCGGCCAGCACGTCCTTGCCCTGCGTGACAATGGCATCGCCCGACAGGATGATGGTGCCCCCCGCCACGTCATAGACCGCCTCGGACGCCTCGGCGGCATCCGTCCCGTTCACCAGCGTGACCCCGCCCGATGCGGTCAACGCCTCGATCTGCTGCTGGCCGCCCTGTCCATAGCGGACGGTGACGGCTTTCGCGCTCAGCCGCATCGGGCCCTGCCCGATCAGAACATTGCCGGTGAAGGTCGCCTGGCCGGTGGCCTGATCGACCTTCAGCGTATCGGCCGTCACCTCGACCGGGGCCCCGGTATCGGCCTTGATGCCGCCGAAGGCGACGGTCTGGGCCGCAGCGGCGCCGCAGGAAAGCGCAACGATACCGGCAAGGATCAGGGAACGCAGCATCATCGGCTCTCTGTCTGCGGGGCGGATGAGGGGGCGGCCCCGGCGGATGAGGGGCGGTATAGCAGACGCACGCCCCGGTTCAATTCCAGAACCTGTCCTGCGCCGGCATCGGTTTCAAGCACCATGCCGCCCGCATCCAGGCTGCCGAAGGGGGCGGTGACCGCGATCGGGCCGGGCGCGGTCAGGCGGCCCGCGGCGGTATCGGCCTCGACCTGGGGGGCGCGCAGGCTCCAGCCCGAGGACAGCGCCATGTCCACGCCCCCGCCCAGCACGATATGGCTGCCATCCTGCTGCCCGGTGCCGGCGCTGAGCGTGGTGCGCAGCCCATCGCGCGTGCGCCAGTCCAGCACGGGCTGAACCGCCGTCCCGCCCCCCGGCCCGGGGTTGAAGCGCCCGGCGCTGAAGGTGACGATCGCCCCGTCTGCGGTGACGGTCGAAAAACGCGGCCCGGTGATGCCGGGGGCGCGCGCCTCTGCGTCGCCGCCGTCCCTGACATAAGGGATCGCCGCATCCGGTTCGGCCCGCCGCGACAGCAGGAACAGCGTTGACAGGATCGCCAGCGCCGCAAGCGGCAGGATGATACGCAGCCACAGGACGACGCGCCTGCGGCCCATCTCAGACCATCCCGGAACGAAGGAAGTCGTGGACATGGATCAGCCCCGCGGGCCGCCCCTCGGGATCGACGACGAAAAGGCAGGTGATCTTGCGGTCCTGCATCTCGGCCAGGGCCGACTGGGCCAGGGCCTGGGGCGCGATGGTGCGGGGCGCGGGGGTCATCACCTCGGCCGCAGTGCGAGACAAAAGCCCGTCCATGTGGCGCCGCAGGTCGCCATCGGTGATAATGCCGGTCAGCCGCCCGTCCGGCGCGATCACGCCGGTCACGCCAAAGCCCTTGGCGGAAATCGTCAGCAGGGCCTCGGCCATCGGCGCATCCTCGGCCACCAGGGGCAGATCGTCATGCATCAGATCGGCCACCCGCGCCAGCCGCGCGCCCAGCTTGCCGCCGGGGTGGAAGGTGCGGAAATGTTCGGGCGTGAAGCGGCGGTGTTCCATCAGCGCCACGGCCAGCGCATCGCCCAGCGCCAGCGTCATCGTCGTCGATGTCGTCGGCACGATCCCGCTGCCGCAGGCCTCGTCCGCCGGCGGCAGCAGCAGCGCCACATCCGACTGGCGCAGCAGGGTCGAGCCGTCGCGCCCCGCCACCCCGATCAGCGGGATGCCGAAGCGGCGCGTATGGGCGATGATGTCGGCGATCTCGGGCGTCTCGCCGCTGTTGGAGATGACGAGCGCCACATCGCCCTGCGTGACCATGCCCAGATCGCCATGGCTTGCCTCGGCCGGGTGGACGAACTGCGCCGGCGTGCCGGTCGAGGCGAGCGTCGCCGCGATCTTGCGGCCGACATGCCCCGACTTGCCCATCCCCGACACGACGACGCGGCCCCTTGCCGCCAGGATCAGCCGGGCGGCCGCCTCGAACGGAGGGCCGAGGGGGCCGTCCAGCGCGGCCAGCAGCGCCCCGAGGCCCTGCGCCTCGACCCCGACGACGCGGCGGGCGGTTGACAGGTAATCTTCCATCCCGCGCACCTAGTGGCGGAAGATGTCGTTGTCATCGCCCCATCCCATCAGATCGAGATGGGCGCGCGCCGGCAGGAAATCAAAGCATGCCTGCGCCAGCGCCATGCGCCCCTCGCGCGCCAGGCGGCGTTCCAGTTCGGCCTTGAGCGCATGCAGATACAGCACGTCCGAGGCGGCATAGTCCATCTGCGCCTCGCTCAGCGCCTCGACGCCCCAGTCGCTGGTCTGCTGCTGCTTGGAAATGTCAACGCCCACCAGATCATGCAGCAGGTATTTCAGCCCGTGCCGGTCGGTGAAGGTGCGCACCATCTTGGATGCGATCTTGGTGCACCAGACCGGGGCCGTGACCACGCCAAAGGCGTTTTCCAGCGCCGCGATGTCAAAGCGCCCGAAATGGAACAGCTTGATCGTGGCCGGATCAGTCAGCATCCGCGTCAGGTTGGGCGCCGCGCGCTGGCCCTGCGCGATCTGAACAAGATGGGCATCCCCGTCGCCCGCCGAAAGCTGGACAAGGCACAGCCGGTCGCGGCGCGGATCAAGACCCATCGTCTCGGTGTCGATGGCCACGACAGGGCCAAGGGACAGGCCGTCCGGCAGATCGCCCTGGTGAAGATGGATGGTCATGGGGGGCGTCCTTTGCCGGGGATCAGGGTGCGGCGCAGCCCGCAGGGGCAAGGGGCCGGCCTTCAGGGCGGTTTGCCCGCCCCGGCGCGGCGCGTCAACCGCGCCGCCGCGCGGCATGGGGCGGCTGGCATGCGCAGCGCCGCCGCGGCCGCCCGCCCTCGCTCTCCCCTCAAGGGCGGCGATCGGCGCCTTTCGCCATTATCCGCTGCCCCATGCGCCAGCCGCCGGGGCCAGCACCGCCATCCCCGGCCCTGCCCCCATCCTCGCCGGCGCCATGGCCAGACGCAGGCGCAGCCAGGGCGCCGTTTCAGCCGATCCACAGGCGCAGCAGCGCGGCCACCCCGCCGACCGCGGCCACCCCGCCCAGATACAGCGCGGCGAACCACGCCAGGCGGCGAATCATCCGTGGTATCCCGTGCCGGCGGACACCTTTCCGCGGAACACCCAATAGGCATAGGCCGTGTAGACAAGGATCACCGGGATCAGCATCACCACGCCGACAAGGAAAAAGCTCTGGCTCTTTTCAGGGGCGGCGGCGTCATGGATGGTCAGCGCGCCCGGAACGATCCAGGGGAACATCGACACCCCCAGCCCCGCAAAGCACAGCGCGAACAGCGCCAGCGACAGAAAGAAGGGCCAGCGGTCGCGCCGCGCCGCCAGCATCCGCAGCAGCATGGCCGCGACCCCCGCCACCAGCACCGGCACCACTGCTGCGACCCCCATCGTCGGCCAGGTGAACCAGCGCCGCCAGTAATCGCCATGCAGGAAGGGCGTGGCGATGCTGACCGCCGCGATCGCGCCCAGCACGACCAGCGCCATCGGGCGGGCGATGGCATAGGCCTCGTCCCGCAGGCGCCCTTCGGTCTTGAGGATCAGCCAGCAGGCCCCCAGCAGGATATAGGCGGCGCAGACGCTGATCCCGGTCAGCACCGTAAAGGGCGTCAGCCAGTCGAACCAGCCGCCCGCATAGGCCCCGTCCCGCACGCGCACCCCTTGCAGCACCGCGCCCAGCGCCACCCCCTGCATCAGCGCCGCCACGCTCGAGCCGAACCAGAACCCCGCATCCCACCAGTGCTTGCGCCCCTCGTGGCGGGCGCGGAACTCGAACGCGACGCCGCGGAAGACCAGCCCCAGCAGCATGGCGATGATCGGCACGTAAAGGGCGGGCATCAGGATCGCATAGGCGGCCGGAAACCCGGCCAGCAGCCCGCCCCCGCCCAGCACCAGCCATGTCTCGTTCCCGTCCCAGACGGGGGCGACGGTGTCCACCATCACGTCGCGGTCATCCTCGTGCATGACGGGGAACAGCATCGCCATGCCCAGGTCAAAGCCGTCCATCACGACATAAAGGAAGATGGCCAGCACCAGCACCCCCGCCAGGACGGTCGATACGTCAAGGTCGATGCCCAGTCCGTTCATCAGCGCACCCTTGGTCCGGATGTGGCGGCGCTCGCCCCGCCGGGGGTGATGCCGGCCGCGTGCTGGGGCTGGCCGCGGACGGGGCCGTGTTCATCGGGCATGGGCGGGCGCGCCATCATCCGCAGCATGATCGCCGTTCCGGCCAAAAAGACGATGCCATAGACGGCGACAAAGGCCAGCAGCGATGCGCCCACGGCCGGGGCCGCGACGGGCGAGACGCTGTCGGCGGTGCGCAGCAGGCCATAGACCGTCCAGGGCTGGCGGCCGGTTTCGGTCGTGATCCAGCCCGCCAGCACGGCGATGAAACCAGCCGGACCCATTGCCAGCGCCGCGCGGTGCAGCCAGCGCTGATCGTAAAGCCGGCCGCGCCAGCGCGCGAGGCCCGACCACAGGCCCAGCGCCAGCATCGCAAGGCCCATCCCGACCATCACGCGAAAGGCCCAGAACGTCACCGGCACGGGCGGCCACTGATCGCGCGGCACGGTATCCAGCCCCGCCATCGGGGTGTTCAGGCGGTGCGTCAGGACCAGCGATCCCAGCCTTGGCACGCTGATCGCATGGTCCAGCCGGCCGGTTTGCATGTTCGGCACCCCGAACAGGTTCAGCGGCGCCCCGTCGGGGTGGCTCTCAAAATGCCCCTCGATCGCCATGATCTTGACGGGCTGGTGCTCCAGCGTGTTCAGCCCGTGCTGATCGCCCGCCAGGATCTGGGCCGGCGCGACCAGCAGCACCATCCACATCGCCATGCTGAACATGGTCCGCGTTTCGGCCGTCGCGCGCCCGCGCAGCATCTGCCATGCGCCGGCCGCGCCCACCACCAGCGCCGTGGTCAGATAGGCGGCCAGCAC
Organism: Paracoccus contaminans; assembly: GCF_002105555.1. Lineage (NCBI taxonomy): Bacteria > Pseudomonadati > Pseudomonadota > Alphaproteobacteria > Rhodobacterales > Paracoccaceae > Paracoccus > Paracoccus contaminans. Next base: position 1,627,986 of record NZ_CP020612.1, on the reverse strand, counting down.
CATGTGGACCAGCCGGTAGGGCAGCGAGGGGTTGAAGATCACGGCCCACCAGTCGCCGGGCAACAGGCGCCCGCTCTCGTCCACGACATGGCCCTGCGGCGTCTGCATCCAGCTGTTCACCGCCAGGATCCAGAACGCGGAAATCAGCGTGCCCACCGCCACCGCCAGCGTGGCAAAGGCGTGCAGGCCCTTGCCCACCCGGTCGGTGCCGAACAGCATGACGCCCAGAAAGCCCGCCTCGAGGAAAAAGGCCGACATCACCTCATAGGCCATCAGCGGGCCGATCACCGGGCCGGCGCGTTCGGAAAACACCGACCAGTTGGTGCCGAACTGATAGGACATGACGATGCCCGACACGACGCCCATGCCGAAGGCCACGGCAAAGACGCGCATCCAGTATTTCAGCAGGTTGTGATAGACCTCGCGCCCCGTGGACAGCCACAGAACCTCAAGCACGGCCAGATAGCTGGCAAGCCCGATGGTAAAGGCGGGAAACACGATGTGAAACGACATGGTGAAGGCGAACTGCGCCCGCGCCAGCAGCACTGCATCCAGATGGTCCAGCATCGCGTTCGGCCCTGCCCGACATGGATAGGGCCTTGCCGTGATTCGGCAAGGCCCATGCCTTATCGCCAAGGCGGGGGCAAAAGTCAGCCCCCGCGGGCCCCGCCAGGGTCAGCCCCCGGTGCCGCTGCCGCCGGTTGCGGCATAGACCTCGCCGGTGATATAGCTGGCCTCGTCCGATGCCAGCAGCACATAGATCGGCGCGATCTCGACCGGCTGGCCGGCGCGGCCCATCGGGCTGTCGGACCCGAATTCGGGCAGCTTGTCCTTGGGCTGGCCGCCCGACACCTGCAGCGCGGTCCAGAACGGCCCCGGCGCCACGGCGTTCACGCGGATGCCCTTGGGCGCCAGCTGCTTGGCCAGCGCCTGCGCGAATGCCCGGTTGGCCGCCTTGGTCTGGGCATAATCGAACAGATGGGCCGAGGGCGAGAATGCCTGCACGGACGAGGTGATGATGATCGAGGCGCCCTTCTTCAACGAGGGCAGCGCCTGCTGGGCCATCCAGAACGGGGCATAGATATTGGTCTTGATGGTCGCGTCGAACGCGTCCGAGGTGATGTCGGCGATCGATTCCTGGCTTTGCTGCCGGCCGGCGTTCAGCACCAGCACCTCAAGCCCGCCAAGGCCCTTGACGGCATCGTCCACCACCTTGCGGGCGGCGGCCTCCTCGCGCAGGTCGGCGGGCAGGGCCAGCGCCTTGCGACCCTCGGCCTCGATCAGCTTGATGACGCTCTGCGCGTCGGATTGCTCGTCGGGGTGATAGCAGATCGCCACATCCGCCCCCTCGCGCGCAAAGGCGATGGCGGCGGCGCGGCCGATGCCGCTGTCGCCCCCGGTGATCAGGGCGCGCTTGCCGGCCAGGCGGCCGGTGCCCTTGTAGCTTGTCTCGCCGTGATCGGGCTGGGGGTCCATCCGTTCGCACAGGCCCGGCCAGGGCTGCTGGTCGTCGGAATAGGGGTTGAGCGGGATATGCGGGCCGTCGATCGCGCCCGCGCGATGGGGCATGGCAACGGGATCGGTCTTGTCCTCGGACATCGGCGGGCTTCCTTTATCTTCGACGTTCGGGCAGTCAACGGGCGGGGCAGGCCGATGTTCCCTGCCGCCGGCCAAAATGGTCAGCTCATGTCAGGGCCGGGGCGGGCGGGCGATATGGGCCAGCCATTCGGCGTCATAATGCCGCCCGATCACCCCCAGCGCCGCCGCCGTGGGCACCGCCAGCAGCAGCCCCGGAAAGCCGAACAGCACCCCGCCCAGCGCCAGCGCCAGCATCAGCGTGACCGGATGCAGCTTGACCGAATCGCCGACGATGCGCGGCGTGATGACATTGCCCTCGGCCACCTGCCCGAAGACGAAGATCGCCGCGACCAGCGCGATCTTCCACCAGTCGCCCCAGAACTGGACCACCGCCACCCCCGTGGCGATCACGAAGCCCGAGGTCGAGCCGAGATAGGGGATGAAGTTCAGCACCCCCGCCGCCATGGCGATCAGCAGCGCATAGTTCAGCCCGACCCCCATCAGCGCGACCGAATAGAAGGTCGCCAGGATCGCCCCCACGATCAGTTGCCCCCGGACAAAGCGGGTCAGGACATCGTCGATGTCGCGCGCCAGACGCCGGATCAGCGGCGCATGGCCGGGCGGCAGGCGGCGGTTGATGCCGGCCACCAGGCGGTCCCAGTCATACAGCAGATAGACGCTGATGGTGAAGGTCGCCACGACGATCAGCCCGGTCGTGACGGCATTGACCACGGTGTTGAGCGTGCCGCCCAGCATCTGCAACGCGGTCAGGCGCAGCCGTTCCACCACATCGGTGACAAAGCGCTGGACCACCGTGCCTTGTTCCATCGCCTCGGGAAAACGCTCGGTCAGAAAGCGAAAGCCGCTGCGCAGCGCGCCGGGCATCGCCTCGATCGCCTGACGCGCCTGCCCCAGCAGCGTCGGCAGCAGCCACAGCGCCCCCGCGACCATCGCCGCGACAAAGCCCAGCGCGATCACCGCCGTCGCCCAGCCGCGGGAAAAACCCAGCCGTTCCAGCCGGTCGGCCAGCGGGTCCAGGAAATAGGCGATCGCAAGGCCCAGCACAAAGGGCGTCAGCACGCCGCCCGCCTGCGCGACGACCAGCCACAGGACGAACAGGCCCAGCAGGCTCCACAGCACCCAAGGGCGGAACATGATCAGCATGGGCACCTCGCGGGCAGGACCACGGGGTCTTCACTACCGCGCCCGCGCCCGGCCATGCAACCGGGCGGCGGCAAGGGGGGCACCCCCCTGCCCCTCACTCGGCCGGCACTGCCGCCAGATCGCCCGTCTCGGCCAGCGGATGCCTCAGATGCGGCAGCATCTCGCGCGGGCAAAGCTGGACGAAGCTGGCCCGCTCGCGGTCCCAGCCGGCCAGGATGTCCTGCGCGCGGCGGCTGCCGGTTTCGGCGGCGTGACGCTCGATCAGGCCGCGCAGCTCGCCCTCCCAATGCGGGACGGTGACGGGGCAGCTGACCAGCGTTTCGGCATTGACATAGCGCCCTGCCAGGCCCTCGGGATCATACAGATAGGCCATGCCCCCCGTCATGCCGGCACCGAAATTGGCGCCGATCCGGCCCAGGATCACGGCGATGCCGCCGGTCATGTATTCGCAGCCATTGGTGCCGCAGCCCTCGATCACGACCTGCGCCCCGCTGTTGCGCACCGCGAACCGTTCGCCCGCCCGACCGGCGGCGAACAGGAACCCGCCCGTCGCCCCATACAGCACGGTATTGCCGATGATGACGTTGTCGGCCGCCACCAGCGGGCTGTCCATCGCCGGCTTGACCACGATGATCCCGCCCGACAGGCCCTTGCCGACATAGTCGTTGGCATCGCCCGACACCTCGATCTTCAGCCCCGGCGCGGCAAAGGCGCCAAGGCTCTGCCCGGCGCTGCCGGTCAGGCGGATCGTCAGGTGATCGGGCTGCAGGTTGTTGCGCATCCCGAACTTCTGCACGATCAGCGAGGATGTGCGCGTGCCCACCGTGCGCTGGGTGTTGCGCACCGCATAGTTCAGCTGCATCTTCTCGCCCGCGGCGAAAAAGCGTTCCGCATCGCGCACGATCTCGGCGTCCAGCGTGTCCATCACCGCGTTGCGCGGCTTGGACCGGTCATAGACGATCTTGTCAGACCCATCGACGGTGATCAGCAGCGGGTTCAGGTCCAGATCGTCCAGGAAGGCCGACCCGCGGCTGACCTGCGTCAGCAGGTCCGCCCGCCCGATCACCTCGTCAAGGCTGCGCGCGCCGATGGATGCGAGGATCTCGCGCACCTCCTGCGCGTAGAAGGTGATCAGGTTCACCACCTTGTCCGCCGATCCGGTGAACATCGCGCGCAGGCGTTCGTCCTGCGTGCAGACCCCCACCGGGCAGGTGTTCGACTGGCACTGGCGCACCATGATGCAGCCCATGGCGATCAGCGCGGCGGTGCCGATGCCGTATTCCTCGGCCCCCATCATCGCCGCCATGACCACGTCGCGCCCGGTGCGCAGCCCGCCGTCCGTGCGCAGCGTCACCCGGTCGCGCAGGCGGTTCATCGCCAGCACCTGATGCGCCTCGGTCAGGCCCATTTCCCACGGCAGGCCGGCGAACTTGATCGACGTGGCGGGCGAGGCGCCGGTCCCGCCATTGTGGCCGCTGATCAGGATGATGTCGGCTTTCGCCTTGGCCACGCCCGCCGCGATGGTCCCGACGCCAGACCCCGCCACCAGCTTGACCGTGATCCTGGCGCGCGGGTTGATCTGCTTCAGGTCATAGATCAGCTGCGCCAGATCCTCGATCGAATAGATGTCGTGGTGCGGCGGGGGCGAGATCAGCGTCACGCCCTGCGTCGAATGGCGCAGCCGCGCGATCAGCGCCGTGACCTTCATCCCCGGCAACTGCCCGCCCTCGCCGGGCTTGGCCCCCTGCGCGACCTTGATCTCAAGCTCCTCGCAGGCGTTCAGGTATTCCGCCGTGACGCCGAACCGCCCCGAAGCGACCTGCTTGATCTTGGCGCAGGGGTTGTCGCCGTTGGGCAGCGGGTGGCTGTGCGCCGGGTCCTCGCCGCCCTCGCCGCTGTCGGATTTCGCGCCGATGCGGTTCATGGCGATGTTCAGCGTCATGTGCGCCTCGGGCGACAGCGCGCCCAGGGACATGCCCGGCGTCACGAACCGCTTGCGGATCGAGGTGATGCTTTCCACCTCGTCGATCGGCACGGGCTTGCCCAGCGGCTTGATGTCCAGCAGGTCGCGCAGGTGGATCGGCGGGTTGGCCCGCATCTGCGCCGAAAACTGCTTCCACACCTCATAGCTGGCCCTTTCGCAGGCCAGTTGCAGAAGGCGCATGGTGCTGGCTTCCCAGGCATGTTTCTCGCCCGTCCGCCGCGCCTTGTAAAAGCCGCCGACCGGCAGCAGATCGCCTGCCGGGGCGTGCCAGCCCTTGTGGTGGATATCCTCGAGCTTTTGCTGCAACCCGTGCAGGCCGATGCCGCTGATGCGGCTCTGCATGCCGGGGAAATATTCGGCGACCATGGCGCGGGACAGGCCCACCGCCTCGAAGTTGAGGCCCCCGCGATAGGACGACAGGACCGAGATCCCCATCTTGGCCATGATCTTGAGCAGGCCCTGGTCGATCGCATCGCGATAGCGGCGCATGTTCTCGATCAGCGTGCCCGGCAGCAGGCCCCGTTCGATCCGGTCGGCGATGGTGTCCTGCGCCAGATAGGGGTTCACCGTGGTCGCGCCGCAGCCGATCAGCACCGCGAAATAATGCGGGTCGATGCATTCGGCCGACCGCACGTTCAGCGAACAGAAGGTCCGCAGCCCCTTGCGCGTCAGCCACGAATGAACCGCGCTGGTCGCCAGGATCATCGGCAGGCCGATGCGGCCCCCGTCCTGGTGCTCGTCGGTCAGCACGATCTGGCCCGCGCCCGACCGCACCGCGTCCTCGGCCTCGGCCCGGATGCGGGCCAGCGCCTCGGCCATCGCCTCGGGGCCGGCGCCATCGGCAAAGGTGCAGTCGATGCTCGTCACCGCATCGCCGAACATGGCGATGACCGCCGCCAGCTCGCCATTGGCCAGGAATGGCGTTTCCAGCAGCGTGATTTCCGTGTGGCGCGAGCTTTCGTCCAGCACGTTCTTGAGGTTGCCGAACCGGGTCTTGAGGCTCATCACCCGCGTTTCGCGCAGGGAATCGATGGGCGGGTTCGTCACCTGGCTGAAGTTCTGGCGGAAGAAATGGCTCAGCGGGCGATACTGGCCCGACAGCACCGCGGGCGGCGTGTCATCGCCCATGGAGGCCAGCGCCTCCTTGCCGTCCTCGGCCATGGGGGACAGCACCCCCTCGATTTCCTCGAGCGTGTAGCCCGCCGCGATCTGGCGGCGGCGCAGATCCTCGCCCGTATAGGTCACCGGCTCGGGCAGGTCGGCCAGCATCCTGCCGGGCTGGACGACCTTTTCCACCCAGTCGGCAAAGGGCTGCGAGGCGGCCAGCCGGTCCTTGAGCTCGGTGTCGTGGTAAAGCCGCCCCTCGACCATGTCGACGGCGATCATCTGGCCCGGGCCCAGCGCGCCCTTTTCCCGCACCGCCGATTCGTCCACCGGCACCATGCCCACCTCGGACCCCGCGATCAGCATGCCATCCGCCGTCACGACATAGCGCATCGGGCGCAGGCCGTTGCGGTCCAGCCCGCCGCAGACCCAGCGCCCGTCGGTCATGGCCAACGCGGCCGGCCCGTCCCAGGGCTCCATGATCGAATTGCAATAGGCATACATGTCCGCCCAGGCCTTGGGCATGTCGGTCGTGGCCTTCGACCAGGCCTCGGGAACCATGATCGTCTTGACCATCGGGGCCGAGCGGCCCGAGCGCACCATCACCTCGAACACCGCGTCCAGCGCCGCGCTGTCGGACGACCCGCCCGGCACGATCGGCTTGATGTCCTCGGCCATGTCGCCGAAGGTCGCGGACGCCATGCGGATCTCGTGGCTTTTCAGCCAGCCGAGATTGCCCTTCAGCGTGTTGATCTCGCCGTTATGGGCCAGCATGCGGAAGGGCTGGGCCAGCCACCATTGCGGAAAGGTGTTGGTGGAATAACGCTGGTGATAGATGGCAAAGGCGCTTTCAAAGCGTTCGTCCATCAGGTCGGGGTAAAAGACCGCGACCTGTTCGGCCAGCATCATCCCCTTGTAGATGATCGACCGGCAGGACAGCGTGCAGATATACATCCCCGGCGTCTGCGCGGCGATGGCGGCGCGCTCGATCCGGCGGCGGATGATATACAGCTCGCGCTCGAACGCTTCCTCGTCGATCTCCTTTTCGCAGCGGATCAGGATCTGCTCGATCTCGGGGCGCGTCGCATTGGCCTTGTCGCCCAGGACGGCGGTGTTCACCGGAACATGCCGCCAGCCATAGATGTAATGGCCCATCCGCAGCACCTCGGATTCGACGATGGTGCGGCAGCGTTCCTGTGCGCCGAAATCGGTCCGCGGCAAGAACACCTGCCCCACCGCGATCAGCTTGTCCGGGTCCGGCTCGTGCCCCGTGCGGCGCACCTGGTCATAGAAGAAGGGCACCGGGATCTGGACATGGATGCCCGCCCCGTCGCCCGTCTTGCCATCCGCATCAACCGCGCCGCGGTGCCAGACGGCCTTCAGCGCGTTGATGCCGTTCGTGACGACCTTGCGCGAGGGCCTGCCGTCGATGTTCACGACAAGGCCCACCCCGCAGGAGGCATGTTCATCCTCGGCCCGATACAGGCTGTTTTCGGCCATCCAGGCGCGGCGGGTTTCCTCGGCTTCCATCCAGTCGGGGGCGAACGTCATTCCATGTCTCCTTCCAGATGGGGGTGGTCAGCCTCGTATTCGGCGCGGGTCTTGCGCCGATGATCGCCCGCCAGCGCAAGGCCGGGCAGGGCGCGGTCGGTATAGATCTCGCTGGTCAGCGGGATGTCGCGGGCGGCGTCGAACAGGCCCGGCATCAGCTCGTAATCGGCATTCTGCTCATCCGTCTGCCGCAGCCACAGATGCGATCCGCAGCGCGGGCAGAAGGCGCGCTCGGCAAAGGCCGTCGAGGGATAGGTGGCGACCGCGCCGGTCACCTGCACCGCATCCGCCGGTGCGACGAGGCTGAGAAACAGCGACCCCGACCACCGCTGGCACATCCGGCAATGACAGGCCGCGGTTGATCCATGATGGCGCGCGACAGTGATCCTGACCGCACCGCACAGGCAATGCCCCGTCATCATGCCCTGCCCCCTGACGGATCGCCCACCATCTGGGCGTTGCAGCCATAGTCCGGCACCGTCGAGGCAAAGCCCGGCTGGCCGGGGCGGATGAAGCGGACCGGCGTGTCATCGGTCGTTTCCGTTTCGCCCTGCCAATCGGTGGCAGTTTCCACCCCGCCATAGAAGCGGCCGGTTTCGCGGCTGACATACTGGCTGCCGCTGCGCGCGATCAGCAATGTGCCGTTCTCGGCATAGGTCATCAGGCCGAAACGGGTCGTGTCCAGCGTCATCCCGTCGATCACGGCGGTGCCGGTCAGCTCGTCGCGCCCGACATGGTTCAGACGCTCTCCGTCATCCGAAATGGTCCAGAAATCGAAATCGTCCCGCCCTGCGGCCAGCAGGGTGCGCAGGCTGGCGTGATCCCTGGCCTGCGGCTCCAGCCGGTCGGTGATGCCGGCCACGACATCGGTCGATTCCATCCAGCGCGTCTCGGCGTCGATCCGGGCCAGATGAACCAGGCCCTGCGGGGTGAAATACGCCACCCACTGGTCGCCCGGCGCGTCCGCCGCGCAGGTGTAATGCTGGGCCACGGTGCAGGACCGCTGCTGCACGGTCATGGTCAGCGTGCAGCCCTGCGGCGGGGTGAACTGTCCCGCCGCCGCCTGGCCGGCGCAGACAAGGCAGCAAAGCTGCCCCATGCGCCGCAGCGCAGCATCGGCCCAGGCCCATGACGTTTGCATGAACCCTGCATGAACCGTGCATGAACACGGCATGAACATCACTCGGCCGCCACCCGCACCGCCCCGGACAGTTCGGCGGCGATGGCATCGGCGGCCTCGCGCCCGTCGCGGATGGCCCAGACGACAAGGCTCGCGCCCCGCACGATGTCGCCCACGGCCCAGACGCCGGGCAGGCTGGTCGCGTGATCGCGGCCGGCGCGGATGGTGCCCCAGCGCGTCACCTCAAGCCCCGGCTGATCCCAAAGCCGCGGCAGGTCCTCGGGCTCAAAGCCCAGCGCCTTGATGACCAGATCGGCCGCCTCATCGTAATCGGCGCCCTCGATCGCCTCGGGCGACTGGCGGCCCGAAACATCGGGCGCGCCCAGCCGCATCCGCGTGACGCGCAGCCCGGCAACGCGGCTTTCCACCGGCCCGGTCGAGCGGCGGGTTTCCGTGCCGATCGCCGCAGGCGCCAGGTCGGGGTTGTCGCCCACCCCGTCGCCATCCACGTCGCCGCCCGCATTGGCGGCATCGCCCTCGTCGGCGCCGGCGGCTTCGCCCACGACATGGCCTGCAAAGGCGTTGGGCGCGGCCAGCCAGACGAACTCAACACCCTCTTCCTCGGCGTTCTGCACCTCGCGCTGGCTGCCGGGCATGTTGGCGCGGTCGCGGCGGTAAAGGCACTTGACCGACTGCGCCCCCTGCCGGATGGCCGTGCGCACGCAATCCATCGCCGTGTCGCCGCCGCCGATCACGACGACGCGCTTGCCGGCGGCGTTCAACTCGCCATCGGTGAAATCGGGGACATCATCGCCAAGGTCGATGCGGTTCGCCGCGGTCAGGTAATCCAGCGCCCGCACCACGCCGCGCGCGGGGGCGTTGTCGATATCCAGATCGCGCGTCTTGTAGACGCCGGTGGCGATCAGCACCGCATCATGCTTGCCGCGGATCGCGTCAAAGCTGATCGTGCCGCCCACATCCGCGCCCAGCACGAATTCGACCCCGCCATCGGCCAGCAGGCGGCTGCGCCTTTCGACGACGTGCTTTTCCAGCTTGAAGCCGGGGATGCCATAGATCATCAGCCCGCCCGCCCGGTCATGGCGGTCATAGACCGTGACCTGGAACCCCATGCGCCGCAGCCGGTCGGCAGCCGCCAGCCCGCCGGGGCCGGCGCCGATGATCCCGACGCTTTCGGCGCGCTCGGCCGCGGGGCGGATCGGCTCGATCCAGCCCTCCTCCCAGGCGGTGTCGGTGACGTATTTCTCGATCGCGCCGATGGTCACGGTGCCGTGGCCGGACTGCTCGATGACGCAGTTCCCCTCGCACAGGCGGTCCTGGGGGCAGATGCGGCCGCAGATTTCCGGAAAGCTGTTGGTTTCCTGCGCGCGCAGATAGGCCTCCTGCGTGCGCCCCTCGGCGGTCAGGCGCAGCCAGTCGGGGATGTTGTTGTGCAGGGGGCAGTGGCTCTGGCAATAGGGCACGCCGCACTGGCTGCAGCGGGCGGCCTGTTCCTGCGCCTTGGCATCGGCGAATTCGCGGTAGATTTCGTGAAAATCGGCCCGGCGCTCGTCGGCCCCGCGCTTTTCCGGCATCAGCCGCGGCACCGTCACGAACCTGAGCATCTTCTGCGTGGCCATCGGCTGCGCCCCTCGAATCATCCTGAACCCGCTGTAAAGCAGGCAAGAACAATCAAAAAGTCAGCATTCTTGACCTATATGCGTTTTAGTTCTCTGGTTCTGAATTCCAGATGTGCATGGTAAAGGAAATCAGGTCAATCTAACTGACCAATCCCATGCCATAGCCAAGCAGGACAGCCCCCCCGACGATGATCCGCCACCATGCGAACAGGCCATAGCCGCGGGCCGAGACGTAACCGAGCAGCCAGCGCACAACCAGGACGGCGCTGACAAAGGCGCAGACAAAGCCGACCGCCACATTGCCCAGCGCCGCGGCGTCCAACACGTCGCGGTTCTTCATCAGGTCAAAGGCAAAGGCCCCCGCCATCGTCGGCATGGACAGGAAAAAGCTGAACTCGGCCGCAGCGCGCTTGCTGGCCCCCATCAGCAGCGCCCCGACGATGGTCGCCCCCGAACGCGACACGCCCGGGATCATCGCCAGGCACTGGATCGCCCCGATGCCTGCCGCGACGGGCAGGGGGATGTCCTCGGCCGCCAGATAGCGCGGCCGCGCCGCCATGCGGTCCACGAACAGAAGGACGATCCCGCCCAGCAGCAGCATCGCCGCAATCAGGATCGGGGTTTCGAACAGCACCCGCTTGATGAAGTCATGGGCCAGAACCCCCACGACCACCGCCGGCAAAAAGGCGAGCAGCACCGCGGCGATGAACCGGCGGGCGCGCGGATCGCGCGGCGCGCTGGAAAAGATCGTCCACAGCCGCCCGGCATAGACCCCCAGGATCGCAAGGATGGCGCCCAGCTGGATCAGAACCTCGAAGGCGCGGCCAGGGCTGTCAAAGCCCAGGAAATGCCCGGCCAGCAGCACATGCCCCGTCGAGGACACCGGAATGAACTCGGTCAGCCCTTCGAGCAGGCCGAGGGCGGCGGCGACAATGGTATCATGCGGCATGAGATGCGCGTTCAGCTGTCGCGAAGGTTCCGGGCCGACGCCTTGAGGGCGTCATACTGGCCGGACGGGCGAAAGCGCCACAGATATTCGGGCACGATGGCCTCGGCCGAGGCAGGCTGAATCCCCAGATCGGCAAAGCCGCGCACGCCCGTGCCGACACGGTTGGGCACGCGAAGCTGCCGGACCTGGTCACGGGTCAGGACGCGGTTGGTCAGAAGCCCGCCGCTGACCGCCTGGATCGTGTCGAAGCCCAGGCCCATCAGGTTGCCCAGCACATCGGGCAGCCCGACAAGGACGCGGCGGCGGCCGATCACGCGGGCAACCATGCGGGCGATCTCGCGCATGGTCATCACGTCGGGGCCGCCCAGTTCATAGATGCCGGGCGCGGCGGCGCCGGTCGCGCCCATGACCGCGGCCTGGGCGACATCGTTGACATGGACCGGCTGCAACAGCGCGCCCGCTCCCGGCAGCGGCACGACCGGGCCCAGCCGCATCATGCCGGCCAGCTTGTTGAAAAAGCCGTCATCAGGCCCGAAAATGACCGAGGGGCGCAGGATCACCGCATCGGGCCGATGCGCCAGCACCGCCGCCTCGCCCCGCCCCTTGGACTGGGCATAGTGGCTGGCGGCCTGCGGATCGGCGCCAAGGGCGGACAGATGGACCAGCCGGCCCACCCCGCCTTCGGCCGAGATGCGGGCAATCCGGCCCGCAGCCTCCTCATGGATGGCCTTGAAGGTGTTGCGCCGCTCGCGCACGAGAATGCCGACGCAGTTGACGACCGCATCCGCCCCCACCATCGCGGCGGTCACGGAAAGATCGTCGCGCACGTTGCAGAAGACCGGCTCGACCTGCCCGACCATGCCGTAGGTGCGCACGACGCCTGCCTGGTTGGGGCGCCGGACGGCGACGCGGACGCGCCATCCCTCGGCCGCCATCGCCCTGGCGATCTGCCGGCCCACGAACCCCGAGCCGCCGTAGATGGTGACCAGCCGTGCCATGATGTCCTGCCCCTTCGGCCAATGCGCCGACCTGATGCGCACGCCTCCGCTGATAGCGAAGGCCCCGCTCCGCATCAAGCGCGCCTGCCCTGCCCCGCCCCCTGCCCGAAGGGGCGACGCAAGTTTTCGCCAAAAGGCCGTTGACACCCCCTGCGGGCATCTCTAAATCACCGCTTCACGCGACCTGCCCAGGTGGCGGAATTGGTAGACGCGCACGGTTCAGGTCCGTGTGCCGCAAGGCGTGGAAGTTCGAGTCTTCTCCTGGGCACCAAATCGCCGTGACAAGGCCCCGCTTCGGCGGGGCCTTTTCAATTTGGCTGCGCGGCTTCTGTTCGGGCGGCTGCGCCTTGCGGCGCTTGCAGTGCAAGCCGGGGCCGATCGCCGGCTGGCGCCGGCCGCGATCCCATGCCGCCCGTTCCCTCGGCACCGTCCCGCAGGGGGTGCGGCGGGCAGGCCTCTCCGCTCTGCCTGCCGCCCATCCAGCCGCCTGGTGGATTGAGCCGTCCGCGCCGCTGCGATAAACCGCCCGCGCAACCGGGGCGGCGGGGCGCGCATGGCTGTCGTTTATTCCATCTTTCATCGTCTGGGAAAGGGCGGGGGCGGCAAGGTCCGGGCGGTGCAGCACCGGCTCAATGCCTTTGCCGAGATGCGCGGCTTTGATCCGGTGCTGCTCAATCTCGATCACCATATCCGCCAGCGGCTGAACTTTGCCGCGCTGCGCCGTGCAGGCGCCCTGCATCCCGCCGTGACCTATGCCTCGCTGCCCGATGCCTGCCTGGGCGCGGCGATCAAGGCCGGCATCGGGGTCTTTACCGACTATCCCGCAGGCGCGGCGACCAGGGCCCGCGTCAGCACCGGGCGCAACAAGGGGTATGATGCCCTGGGCGCAGTCGTCACCAGAACCTACCAGACGGGCAAGGATGTCAGCCGGATCACCCTGATGGACGATGTGCCCTATCAGCTGAACGTCGCGCGGCCGGATGGATCGGTCGTCACGACCGATTTCGCCGCGGGCCGGCCGATCGGGCGCTGGCGCAGGCTGGGCGGCGAATTCAAGGGCGGCACCAACCTCGTGACCGGCACCTTCCACCAGATGGCCCGCATGTTCGAGGCGAGCCTGTTCGAGCTTGTGGACTGGACGGACGCGGTCGTTTTCTTCGATGGGATCACGTCGGCCTATCTGGCCCCCTTTGCCACGCCGCGCAGCATCCTGTTCCTCCATACCGATCACCGCGACCCCGACGGCAGGATCAATGCACGCGCCAGGGGTCTGATCGAAGGCTATCAGGGCGCCGCCATCGTGACCGCGACCGAGGTGCATCGCAGGCGCCTTGAGGCCGACCTGGTGCCCGCCCGCCCTGTCGAGGTGCTGCCGCACTTCATCCAGATCGAGGCGCACCCGCCCGTGCCGCGCAGGCATCTGGTCACCGTCTCGCGGCTGGACCTTGCCGGAAAGCCGATCGACCAGGCGATCCGGGCCTTTGCCGCGATCATGGATGATTTTCCCGGCGTCGATTACCTGATCCATGGCGACGGCGCGGGCGAGGCCCAGCTGAAGGAACTGATCGCCAGGCTGGGCTGCGGGCATCGGGTGCGGCTGATGGGCTATACCGATGCGCCGCTGGCCGTCTTTCGCGGGGCGCTGGCGGCGGTCTGCCCGACCTTGACCGAAGGGTTCGGGCTGTCCATCCTCGAGGCGCTTTCCTGCGGGTGCCCGGTGATCTCGCATGATGTGGATTATGGCCCCCGAGAGATGATCGACGGCCGGAACGGTCTGCTGGTGCCGCCGGGGGACGAGGCGGCGCTGGCGGCGGCGATGCGGCATGTGCTGGCCGATCCCGCCCCGTTCCAGCAGGCGAGCGCAGAGGGGCTGGAGCGCTACAGCCGCCCGCGATACCTGGAAAACTACAGACGGCTGGTCCTGCAGGTGCTGCACGGGGCCGCGGCAGGGCCGCCGGCCGCGGCGCAGGACGGCCCTGCGGGGGCGCAAAGAGAGCCATCTGCCCCCGGCAGGCTGGATCATTACGCCTGGCATGACAGCGCGCGGGCCTATCGGCTGGACGGCTGAAGGCGTGGAATTTTCCGCCTGACCTGCCTGAACCGCCCTTTCATCCGCCGCGTTGTGCAGCCGGTTCCACCATGCGGAGAATCGGGATGCCCCAACTGATCGTCATCGGCTTTGACCGGCAGCAGGATGCCTTTGCCCTGCGCCAGGAATTCGCAGCGGCCCAATCGGAATACCTTCTCAAGCTTGAGGATGCCGTCGTCGTCACCCGCCCCAGCGAGGGTGAATACCAGCTGCACCAGGCATTGAACCTGACCGCGGCGGGCGCGCTTGGCGGCACCTTCTGGGGCGGGCTGATCGGGCTGTTGTTCCTCAACCCGCTGGCCGGGGCCGCGATCGGCGCCGGGGCGGGGGCGCTGTCAGGATCGGCAACAGATTATGGCATCCCGGATGATTTCATCCGCCAGATCGGCAAGACCGTGCCGGTCGGCAGCGGCGCCGTCTTCATCCTCGCCGACGAGATGAACCTCGACAAGCTGCTGCCGCGCATCGCCCATTACGGAGGCAGCGCGCGGGTGATCAAGACCTCGCTGTCGAACGAGGACGAGGCACGCCTGCGCGAAACCCTGTCCGCCCCAGGCTGGCCCGCCCGCGGCGTCACGTCCGGCAGCGCGGGTTCTGCGGCGCCCTGAACGGGCCTGCTTGACGCATGCGGCTGCGGCATGAGACGAGCCGTCCATGCCGCAGCCTTCCGCCCTTGGCGCCCCTGCCCTGCCGGACCCGCCTGCCGCGGCAAGGCGCCGTTCGCCTGCAAGGCATATGTGGCGGCTGGCCCGCTGGGCGGTGCTGCGGCTGTTCTGGATCATGCTGGCGCTGGTCATGCTGTTCGGCTGGCTGGTCAATCCGCCCACGACCTGGACGATCGCCACCCAGGCGGGGGCGCCGCATCCGTGGACCCGCGCCGATGACATCGCGCCGGTGATGCTGCGTTCGGTCGTCGCGGCCGAGGATGCCAATTTCTGCGCCCATTGGGGTTTCGACATGGCCGAGATCCGCCGCGTCATCATGCGCGGGGAACGGCGCGGCGCATCGACCCTGACCCAGCAGACTGCCAAGAACGTCTTCCTGTGGCAGGGGCGAAGCTGGGGGCGCAAGCTGATGGAAACGCTCTACACCCCGATGATCGAGACGCTGTGGACCAAGCGGCGCATCCTTGAAGTTTATCTGAACGTGGCCGAGTTCGGCCCCGGCATCTTCGGCATCCGGGCGGGCGCCGCCCATCATTTCGGCCTGGCCCCCGACCGGCTGAGCGCCGCGCAGGCGGCGGCGCTGGCATCGGTCCTGCCCGCGCCCAAGCAGCGCCTTGCCCGGCCCGGCTCGGCCCGTGCGCGGGCGATCGCCGACGGGGCGGAAACCATCCGGCGGGACGGCCGCTCGGCCTGCTTCGAGGGAACGGGGCACTGACCGCCGCCGGTTGAAAGGCGCGGCCTGGACGCGTATCACCGCGCGATCCCGACGATGGCCGGACAAAGACGCACGATGAATACCCATTCCACGCCGCGGCTGTATCATGTCGCCCTGTCCCCGTTTTGCCGCAAGGTCCGGCTGGTGCTGGGCGAGAAGCGGATCGAGGTCGAGCTGGTCGAGGAACGCTGGTGGGAGCCGGGGTCCGAGATCATGCGCCGCAACCCTGCCGGCAAGATCCCGGTCCTGCGGATGGATGGGCGGCTGCTGTCGGAAAGCCAGGCGATCGTGGAATATCTGGACGAGACGATCCCCTCGCCCCCGCTGATGCCGGGCACGCCGGCCGAGCGCCACGAGGTCCGCCGCCTCTGCGCCTGGTTCGACGACAAGTTCAACGACGAGGTGACGCGGCCGATCCTGTCGGAGCGGGTGTGGAAGAAGATGATGAAGGCCGGCTATCCCGACAGCAAGCTGGTCAAGTCCGGCCTGCGGGCGATCAAGGATCATATCGACTATCTGACATCGCTGCTGGAAACGCGCAAATGGCTGGCTGGCAACATGTTGACGCTGGCCGATTTCACCGCGGCGGCGCATCTGTCCTGCCTCGACTACATCTCGGACGTTGACTGGGACCGCTCGCCGACGCTGCGCGACTGGTATGCGACGGTCAAATCGCGCCCTGCCTTCCGCAGCGTGCTGGCCGACCAGGTGTCGGGGCTGTCGCCCGCCCCCCATTATGCGCAGCTCGACTTCTAGGCCGCAGGGGGGCGCTGCCCCCCGTCCGCCGGGGGCGGACTCCCCCCGGGATATTTCCGTGCAGAAGAAGGATCTGGTCGCGCAGGCGCTGGCCGAGGGGTTTTCCGCGGTGCGCGTGACCACGCCCGATGCGGTGCCGCAGGCGGCGGCGCGGCTGGCGGCATTCGTGGCGGCGGGGCGGCACGGGCAGATGGGCTGGATGGCCGAGCGCATGAACTGGCGCGGCGATCCCGCGGCGCTGTGGCCCGAGGCGCGGGCGGTGATCATGCTGGCCGAGGCCTATACCCCCCCGCACGACCCGCGCGAGGATCTGGCACGGCCGGGGCGCGGCGCGGTCAGCGTCTATGCGCAGGGGCGGGATTACCACGACATCGTCAAGGCGCGGCTCAAGCGCGTCGGCCGCTGGCTGATCGACCGCGCGGGGGGCGAGATCAAGGTCTTTGTCGATACCGCGCCGGTCATGGAAAAGCCGCTGGCACAGGCAGCGGGCCTGGGCTGGCAGGGCAAGCACACCAACCTGCTGAGCCGCGCGCTGGGCAACTGGTTCTTTCTGGGGGCGATCTTCACCACCCTGCCTTTGCTCCCCGACCCGCCCGAGGCCGAGCATTGCGGCTCCTGCCGCGCCTGTCTGGACGCCTGCCCGACGGATGCCTTTCCCGCGCCCTTTCAGCTCGATGCACGGCGCTGCATTTCATACCTGACGATCGAACATCGCGGCCCGGTGGACGAAGGGCTGCGCCCGCTGATGGGCAACCGCATCTATGGCTGCGACGATTGCCTTGCCGCCTGCCCCTGGAACAAGTTCGCGGTTGCGGCGGGCGAGATGCGCTATCACGGCCCCCACCGCGCCCCGCTGCTGGAGGATCTGGCGGTGCTGGACGATGCGGGGTTCCGCGCGCGCTTTGCCGGCAGCCCGATCAAGCGGATCGGGCGCGACCGGATGGTGCGCAACGTGCTGTATGCGATGGGCAACAGCGGCATGGCGCGGCTGCGCCCCCTTGCGCAGGGGTTGGCGGAGGACGCCGACCCGGCCGTGCGCGATGCCGCCCGCTGGGCGGCGGGGCGGCTGGCAGGCTAGCGGGCATCGGCTGGCCAAGACGGTGCGAGTGATGCTGCGGGCAATCCCGCAGCGGCGCCCGCGGCCATCCGCCACGGGAGAGGGCGCCGCGGCTTTACCGCGGACCGCCCGTCAGTCTGCCGAACCGCCGCTTTCCAGCGTCAGGTCGGCCGCGGCAGAGCCGTGCAGGACAAGATCGAGATTGGCCAGGTCATTGGCGAGATGCCGGGCAATGGCGGCCTCGTCGCGCCCGAGGCCCTGCCAACGCCGGCGCAGCCGCTCCGCCAGCACTGCCCGGTCGGCCGTTACCATGACCGTCAGATCGAACAGCGGCCGCATATCGCGCCAGACCGGACGGTCGAGCAGCAGATAGTTGCCCTCGACCAGCACCAGCGGATGTTCGGGGCCGATGCGGCCCGCGCCTGCGATGGCGATGTCCCGCTCGCGGTCGAACAGGGGATGGATGACCTCGCCCCCTTGTCGCAGACGGCCGAGCAGCGACAGGAACCCGGCCGCGTCAAAGCTGCCTGGGCTGCCCTTGCGATCCAGCAGGCCGCGCGCGGACAGGATGCGGTTGTCAAGGTGATAGCCGTCCATCGGCAGCACCGTCGCCCCTGGCAGCATGGCGGCGGCCTGTTCGGCAAGCGTGGACTTGCCTGCCCCCGGCGGGCCGGCCAGCGCGACCAGCCGGCGGCCCGGCGCCAGGGCGTCGATGGCCGCGGCCAGCGGCCCGGCGATCGCCTCGGCCCAGGGGCCGTTCACGCCGCCACGCCTTCGGGCATCTTGGCGCCCGTCATGTAGGCGACCGCGTCGGACATGCTGTGCTCGCGCGGGTTGATGACGCATAGCCGCCGGCCCAGGCGGTGGATATGGATGCGGTCCGCGATCTCGAAGACATGCGGCATGTTGTGGGAAATCAGCACGATGGGCAGCCCGCGCGAGCGCACGTCAAGGATCAGGTCGAGCACCCGCCGGCTTTCCTTGACGCCCAGCGCCGCCGTCGGCTCGTCCAGGATCACGACCCTCGAGCCGAAGGCCGCGGCCCGCGCCACCGCGATCCCCTGCCGCTGGCCGCCCGACAGGGTTTCAACCTTCTGGCCGATGTTCTGAATCGTCATCAGCCCCAGCTCGGTCAGCTTTTCACGGGCGATCCGGTCCATCCGGGCGCGGTCGAGAATGCCGAGCCAGCGCCCCAACAGGTCCCCCCGCCGCAATTCGCGCCCCATGAACATGTTGTCCGATATGGACAGCGCCGGCGACAGGGCGAGCGTCTGATAGACCGTCTCGATCCCCGCCTGCCGCGCCTCGAGCGGGCTGGCAAAGCGGACCGGCTTGCCGTCGAGCAGCAGATCGCCCTCGTCCGGCTGGACCGCGCCCGACAGCGCCTTGATCAGCGTGGATTTGCCGGCGCCGTTGTCGCCGATGACGGCCAGGATCTCGCCCGGACGCAGGTCGAAATCGGCCCCGTCCATCGCGGTGACGCGGCCATAGCGCTTGGTCAGTCCGCGCGCTTCCAGGACATAACCGCTCATGACGAAATCTTCCTGATCCACTGGTCCACGGCGACCGCGATGATGATGAGCCAGCCGGTCGCAAACAGCTGCCACAGGACATCGACGCCCAGCAGCCGCAGGCCGGAATTGAACACGCCGACGATGATCGCGCCGATCAGCGGCCCGGTGATCGAGCCGCGCCCCCCGAACAGCGAAATCCCCCCGATCACCACGGCGGTAATGGATTCAAGGTTTGATTCCGCAAAGGATGTCGGGCTGACAGAGCCGACGCGCCCGATCGCCGACCAGGCCGCCAGCCCGCAGATCAGACCCGCCGCCATATAGACCGACAGCAGCACCCGGTTTACCTGGATGCCGGCCAGCGCCGCCGCCTCGGTATCGTCGCCGATGGCATAGACGCGCTTGCCCCAGGCCGTCATGTTCAGCGCCACATAAAGCACCGCGAACACCGCCAGCATCAGCAGAACGCCCCAGGTGATGACAAAGCCGCCCGCCTGGAACTTGTTGCCGAACAGCTTGAGCAGGGGGGCGGCCGCGTCGATATCCTGGCTGCGGATCGTGTTGCGGTCGGACAGGTAATAGACCAGCGCGATAAAGATGTTCAGCGTGCCCAGCGTGGTGATGAAGGGCGGCAGCCGCAGCCGCGTGACCAGCATGCCGTTCACCCAGCCCGCCGCAAGGCCGCACAGGATGCCGGCCAGGATGGCCAGCGGGGCGGGAACGCCCATCTCGACCCCCAGCTTGCCCATCACGACGCTGGCCAGCACCATGACCGCGCCGACCGACAGGTCGATCCCGGCGGTCAGGATCACCAGGCTCTGCGCCGCCGCCAGCGTGCCGACCACCGCCACCTGCTGCAGGATCAGCGACAGGTTGAAGGGCGACAGGAAGTTGGGCGCGACCAGCCCGAAGCCGATCACCGAAACGATCAGCACCAGCACCGGCACCATCGTGGGATAGCGGTGCAGGAAATGCTGCAGGGATTCCAGCGGGGTGCGCCGGACGTGAAACTGTGCGACCTCGGCCGGCGTGGTCTGGCTCATGGCGCCCTCTCGTGTTCGCGGGGCGGTCCCTGTTGCCGGAACCGCCCGTCATGGTTCAGCGCCTCAGCCCCAGCAGAGCTTCAGCCCCTCGTCCGAGGTGATCGAGGGAACCCCCTCGACCGGCTGGTCGGTGACCAGCTGGACGCCGGTGTTGACGAAATCCAGCCCCTCGGTGGCCTTGGGGCGCGTCCCGTCCTTGGCAAAGGCGGCGATCGCCTCGATCCCCATCTCGGCCATCTTGAACGGATATTGCTGCGAGGTGGCGCCGATCACGCCTTCCTTGACGTTCCTGACGCCGGGGCAGCCGCCATCGACGGACACGATGGTCACGTCCTTTTCCTTGCCAAAGGATTTCAGCGCCTCATAGGCGCCCGCCGCGGCCGGCTCGTTGATCGTGTGGACAACGTTGATCGAGGGGTCGCGCTGGAACATCGCCTCCATCGCGCGGCGGCCGCCCTCCTCGTTGCCGTCGGTGTATTCCTGGCCGACGATGCGCTTGTCATCCTCGTCGCCGTATTTCGACTTGTCCTTGGGGTCCATGCCGAAACCTTCGACGAAACCCTGGTTGCGCAGGACATCGACCGAAGGCTGGGTCGCGTTGATGTTCAGCATGGCGATATGGGCATCCGCCGCCTTGTCGCCCATATGGCCCTTGGCCCAGGCGCCGATCAGGCGGCCGGCCTCGAAATTGTCGGTGGCAAAGGTCGCGTCCGCCGCCGTCGCCGGTTCCAGCGGCGTGTCCAGCGCGATGACCAGGATGCCCTGTGCCTTGGCCTGCTCGACCGCCGGAACGATCGCCTTGGGGTCGGATGCGATCAGCAGGATGCCCTTGACCCCTGCGGCGATGCAGCTTTCCATCGCCTGCTGCTGGGTTTCATGGTCGCCGTCGATCTTGCCGGCATAGCCCATCACCTGCACGCCCAGTTCCTTGCCCTTGGCCTCGGCGCCTTCCTTGACCTTGACGAAGAAGGGATTGATGTCCGTCTTGGTGATGACGCAGGCCTTGACCGGTTCCTGAGCGGCAGCGGCCAGTGTCGAAACGCCCAGTGCCAGCGCCGCAAGGCCGGCGCGCCTTCCATAGTTCATCATGATGCTCCCTGCTGGCGCCTTGTTCTGGCGCATGATCGGGCAAGC
Source organism: Paracoccus contaminans (assembly GCF_002105555.1). Lineage (NCBI taxonomy): Bacteria > Pseudomonadati > Pseudomonadota > Alphaproteobacteria > Rhodobacterales > Paracoccaceae > Paracoccus > Paracoccus contaminans. The sequence continues at coordinate 1,606,928 of NZ_CP020612.1, read as the reverse complement.
TGACGGCGCGGAAACATCTTGTCAATCCGCTCTGTCGCAGGCCGCCCGCGGCAAGGGCGCCGCCGTCCTTGCAGCGCGCGTCCGGGCGCGCGAACATGGCCCCAGGCACCAGGGGGGGGACATGCCATGCTGCTTGGCCGGATGATGCGCCAGCCACTGACGATCGCGTCGCTGATCGCGCACGCGGCCCGATACCACGGGGGGACGGAAATCGTGTCGGCCGAAACCATGGGCGGGTTCGAGCGGACAAGCTGGGGCGCGGTCGCGCGGAACGCCCGCCGGATCGGGTCGGCCCTGCGCGGGCGAGGGATCGAGCCGGGCGACAGGGTCGGCACGCTGGCCTGGAACAACCGCCGCCATCTTGAACTGTATTTCGGCGTTCCCGGCGCGGGAATGGTCTGCCACACCGTCAACCCCCGGCTTTCGCCGGACCAGATGGCCTATATCATCAACCATGCCGCCGATCGGATGCTGTTCATCGACCGCAGCTTCGTTCCCGCCATCGCGGCATTGCGGGGCCAGCTGGCATGCCTGCGCGGGATCGTGCTGCTGGATGGCCGCGACGATGAGGCGGCAGAAGCGATCCCCGGCCTGCTGTTTCACGACGAGCTGCTGGAGGAAGGCGATCCTGACGCGCCCTGGCCCGAGGTGGACGAGAATGCGCCCTCCTCGCTGTGCTATACATCGGGGACGACAGGCAACCCCAAGGGGGTGCTGTATTCGCATCGCTCGACCCTGCTGCACGCCCTGTCGGCCAACAACGTGGACGGGCTGGCGATCGGTGCGGCCGATTCGGTGATGCCGGTGGTGCCGATGTTCCACGTCAACGCCTGGGGCATCCCCTATGCCTCGGCGATGGTGGGCGCGCGGCTGGTGCTGCCCGGCCCGCGCCTTGACGGGGAAAGCCTGGCGCGCCTGATCGTGGACGAGAACGTGACGATGGCCGCCGGCGTTCCGACCATCTGGATGGGCCTGCTGAACGCGCTTGAGGCGACGGGGCTGCAGCCCACCAGCCTGAGGCGCACGATCGTTGGCGGATCGGCGCTGCCCCCCTCGATGCGCGCCGCATTCCGCGAGCGTTACGGGGTCGAGCTGGTCCATGCCTGGGGGATGACGGAAACCAGCCCGCTGGGCACGCTGAACGCGCCCCTGGCCAAGCATCTGGCGCTGCCGTTCGAGGAACAGGACCGTATCGGCAACGGCCAGGGCCGGCCGCTGTTCGGCGCGGAACTGCGCATCGTCGATGCCGAAGGCCATGTGCTGGCGAATGACGGCACGACCGAAGGCGAATTGCAGATCCGCGGCCATTGGGTGGTTGACAGCTATTTCGGGGCCGAGAAAAGCAGCCTGACCTGGGACGGCTGGTTCGATACCGGGGATATCGCCACGATCGACGCCGATGGCTACATGATCATCCGCGACCGGTCCAAGGACATCATCAAGTCGGGCGGCGAATGGATCTCCACGGTTGACTTGGAAAACATCGCGGTGGCCCATCCCAAGGTCGCCAACGCCGCCGCCATCGCCGCGCGCCACCCCAAATGGGACGAGCGCCCGGTGATCTGCTGCCAGAGGCGGCCGCAATCCGACCTGACCGAAGACGAGCTGCTGGCCTGGTATGACGGCAAGGTGCCGCGCTGGCAGCGGCCCGACCGGGTGGTCTTCGTGGACAGCCTGCCGCTGGGACCGACCGGAAAGGTGGTCAAGGCCGTCCTGCGCGAGGCGCATGGCGGCATCCTGTGGGACGACGCCATGGCCGCGCTTGAAGCCGAGCAGGTCGCGGCGGGCTGATGGCGCCGGCCGGCTAAAAGGGGGCGGCCTTGGGCGCGGGCGGCGGTGTGGAACCCTGGACGCGTGCGCGCAGAGCGGGGCGCGCTGCCGTTCTGCCCTGGGCGGGCGCAGTGCCGGTCTGAGGTGCCGGACCGGGGGCCAGCCCCCGGACCCCCGGGATATTTCAGGACCGAAGATGGATCCCGGACACAGGAAAGGGCGCCGCGGCGGGCGCCCCCTCTGGTGCTTTCTTGCGGGCGATCAGGCGTCCTTGTCCCAGCCGCTGATCTGCTTGGAGTCCATGAACTCCTCGATCCCCCAGACGCCGCCCTCGCGGGCGCGGCCCGATGCCTTGACGCCGCCAAAGGCCGATCCGCGGCCCCGGCTGACGCCGTTCATCTCGACCATGCCCGACCGCAGCTGCCGGGCCAGCCGGTTGCGCCGCGCGCCGTCCTGCGTCTGGACATAGTTGGTCAGGCCATAGATCGTGTCATTGGCCGCGGCGAGGGCCTCGTCCTCGGTGTCGAAGGGGATGATCGACAGCACCGGGCCAAAGATTTCCTGCCGCGCGATGGTCATGTCGTTGGTCACATCCGCGAACACCGTGGGGCGCACGAAATAGCCGCGATTGACGCCTTCGGGCAGGCCGGGGCCGCCCGCAACCAGACGCGCGCCCTCGTCGATGCCCTTCTGGATCAGATCCTGGATCTTGTCCCACTGCTGCTTGCTGACCACGGGGCCGATATGGGCGCCCGGCTCGTGCGCGCTGGCGACGGCGGTTTCCTCGGCCACGCGGCGCGCGGTTTCCACGGCCTTTTCATAGACAGGCCGCTGCACGAACATCCGCGTCGGCGCATTGCAGGACTGCCCCGAGTTGTAGAAGCAGTGCCGCGCCCCGCGTTCGACCGCCTTGTCATCCGCATCGGCAAAGACGAGATTCGCCCCCTTGCCGCCCAGTTCCAGCGCGACCTTCTTGACCGTGTCCGCCGCCGCCTTGGTGATGGCGATGCCGGCGCGGGTCGATCCGGTGAAGCTGATCATGTCCACGTCAGGATGGATGGACAGCTGCGTGCCGACCCCCTGCCCGTCGCCGTTGACCAGGTTGAACACGCCCTTGGGCAGCCCCGCCTCGTCCAGCACCTCGGCAAAGACCATCGAGGACAGCGGCGCGATTTCCGATGGCTTGAGCACCACCGTATTGCCTGCCAGGATCGCGGGGATCACCTTGAGCGTGACCTGGTTCATCGGCCAGTTCCACGGCGTGATGAGGCCGATCACACCGATCGGCTCCCACGCGACCATGCTGGTGGGGGCATGATCGCCCAGCGGGCGGATGAACTCGAAATCCTTGAAGCTGCTGATGAATGTCTCGATGTGGAACGAGCCTGAGCCGGCCTGGTCCTCGCGCGACATGTCGGTGGGCGCGCCCATCTCGGCGGTCATCGCTGCGGCGATGTCGTCGTTGCGGCGCTTGTAGACCTCAAGGACCTTCTCGACATGGGCCAGCCGCTCGGCCGGCGGGGTCGCCGACCAGGAGGGGAAGGCCGCCTTGGCCGCGGCCACCGCGCGGTCGGTGTCGGCCTGCGCGCCCAGCGAGATCACCGCGCAGGGTTCCTCGGTCGTGGGGTCGATGACGTCAAGGTCATGGGGTGCCGCCGGGTCCACCCAGGCGCCGTCGATATAGAATTGCCGCTTGTCCAACAGATCGGCCATCGCCGCATCCCCTCTGCCATGCCAGGTCGCGCCAGCGTTGCACCCTGCCCGGCCGTCCGCAAGGCCGATGGCTTCGTCGTTTCGTCCGGGCGCCCCGGCGTTTCGACGGCAAGGGGATGGCTGGCAATTGGGCGGTTGCAGCCTATCTTCCAGTGCAGGTGAGATAACGCCAAAGGAACGCCTCATGGCCCTGCGCATCAACGACATCGCCCCGGACTTTGCCGCCCAGACATCTGAAGGCGAGATCCGCTTTCATGACTGGCTGGGCGACAGCTATGGCATCATCTTCAGCCATCCGCGCGATTTCACCCCCGTCTGCACGACCGAGTTCGGTGCCGTCGCCCAGCTGGCCCCCGAATGGGAAAAGCGCGGTGTCAAGGTGCTGGGCGTGTCGGTGGACAGCGCCGAGGATCACCGCAAGTGGAAGCGCGACATCGAGGCTTTCGCCGGCAGCCCGGCCGATTTTGCCATCGTGGATGACACCGACCTGACGGTGGCCAAGCTGTATGACATGCTGCCCGCCGACGCCTATCTGCCCGACGGCCGGACGGCCAATGACAGTGCCACGGTCCGCACGGTCTATATCATCGGGCCTGACAAGAAGGTGCGGCTGATGCTGACCTATCCGATGTCGGTCGGCCGCAACTTTGCCGAAATCCTGCGGGCCGTGGACGCGATCCAGGCTACCGACGGGGTGCCGGTCGCCACGCCGGCGAACTGGGTTCCGGGACAGGATGTCATCGCCGCCCTGTCGCTGTCGGACGAACAGGCCGAACAGCGTTTCGGCAAGCTGGACAAGAAGCTGCCCTATCTGCGCTTTGTTCCCCAGCCCCGCAAGGGATGAAGGGAAAGGCGCGCCGGCCCGCCCCGCATGCCAGGGCGGACTGGATTGCGGAAATGAAGACGCCCCGCCGGCACCGGCGGGGCGTTTTGTTTCAGACCGGCAAAGGGATTACTGCTTTTCGCCGATGATCTGGACCAGATGCGGGATCGAGCGGACCATGCCGCGGATCGCGGGCGTGTCCTCAAGCTCGCGCGTGCGGTGCATCTTGTTCAGGCCAAGGCCCTTGAGCGTCGCGCGCTGGCTGGCCGGGCGGCGGATCGGGCTGCCAATCTGCTTGACGATGATGGTTGCCATGGATCAGGCCTCCTGCAACTGGGCCGGCGCCGGGGCGGCATCGGCAGCCTGCTGGGCTTCGGGCGCGCGATCATGCGAGGGCAGGATGTCGGCGACCTTCTTGCCGCGGCGGCCGGCGACCGAACGGGGCGACGCCTCGGCCTTGAGCCCGTCGATCGTCGCACGGATCATGTTGTAGGGGTTCTGCGAACCCAGCGACTTGGCCACCACGTCCTGCACGCCCAGCATTTCGAACACGGCGCGCATCGGGCCGCCGGCGATGATGCCGGTCCCCGGAACGGCGGTGCGCATGACGACCTTGCCGGCGCCGTGGCGCCCTTCGATGTCATGATGCAGGGTGCGCCCGTCGCGCAGCGGCACGCGGATCAGGCCGCGCTTGGCCTGCTCGGTCGCCTTGCGGATCGCCTCGGGCACTTCCTTGGCCTTGCCCTTGCCGAAACCGACGCGGCCGCGCTGGTCGCCCACGACGACAAGCGCCGCAAAGCCGAAGCGCTTGCCGCCCTTGACGGTCTTGGACACGCGATTGATCGCGACCAGACGATCGGCGAATTCCGGGGTTTCCTCGCGCTGCTCGCGGCGGCGATCGCCCCCGCGGTCACGGCGCTGTTCACGTTCTGCCATGTGGCAATTCCTTGATCTGGCGCGTGTCCGCGCCGGTTGGGGCCGATCCTGGTGGGCCGCCGCAATGGACGGCCCCCGGATCATCGGGGCGGCGCGCTCGTCATGAACGCGCCGCCCGCATCATCAGAACTTCAGACCGCCCTCGCGGGCCGCATCGGCCAGCGCCTTGATCTTGCCGTGGAACAGGAAGCCGCCGCGGTCGAACACGACCTCTTCGACACCCTTCGCCTTGGCACGTTCCGCGATCGCGGCGCCGATCTTGGCGGCAGCCTCGACATTGTTCTTGCCGACGAAGCCCAGATCCTTTTCCAGGGTCGAGGCCGATGCCAGCGTCACGCCCTGCGCATCGTCGATCAGCTGGACGCTGATGTTCTTGGACGAGCGGTGGACGGACAGGCGCGGACGTCCGGCGGACATCGCGCGCAGTTTGTTCCGGACGCGCAGACGGCGCTTCTGGAACAGCTCTCGTTTGTTCAGTGCCATATGCGTGATCCTTACTTCTTCTTGCCTTCCTTGCGGAAGACGACCTCGCCCTTGTAGCGGATGCCCTTGCCCTTGTAGGGCTCGGGCCGCTTCCAGTCGCGGATGTTGGCGGCGGTCTGGCCGACGGCCTGCTGGTCGATACCCTCGACCACGATTTCCGTCTGCTTGGGCGCGTTCACCGTCACGCCCTCGGGCGCATCGAAGTTCACGTCATGCGAATAACCCAGCGCCAGCTTGAGCGTCTTGCCCTGCATGGTCGCGCGGTAGCCCACGCCCTGGATTTCCAGGTCCTTGCGGAAGCCGGTCGTCACCCCGGTGACGAGATTGGCCACCATCGACCGCGACATCCCCCATTGCTGGCGGGCGCGCTTGGACAGGCCGCGCGGCTTGACGGTGACGGTGCTGCCGTCCAGCACCAGATCCACGTCGTCGGTCGCGGTGAACGACCGGGTGCCCTTGGGGCCCTTGACCGAGATGGTCTGCCCCTTCACCTCGGCCGTGACGCCCGAAGGCAGTTCGACCGGCTTCTTGCCAATACGAGACATTCTGCCCTCCTCAGAACACGGTGCAGAGGACTTCGCCGCCGATATTGGCGTTGCGAGCCGCTGCGTCCGACATCACGCCCTTGGGCGTCGAGACGATGGACACGCCCAGGCCGTTGCGGACCGAGGGCAGTTCCTTGGCGCCGGCATAGACGCGGCGGCCGGGCTTGGACACCCGTGCCAGTTCGCGGATGACGGGCGCGCCTTCGAAGTATTTCAGCGAGATTTCCAGCTCGGCGTGACCGGCATCGGTCGTCACCTGCTCATAGCCGCGGATGTAGCCCTCGGCCTTCAGCACGTCCAGAACCCAGGCGCGCAGCTTGCTGGCGGGGGTGCGGACGGTGGATTTCCCGCGCATCTGCGCGTTGCGGATACGGGTCAGCATATCGCCGAGCGGATCGTTCATCGACATGATTACCCCCTTACCAGCTCGATTTCACCATGCCGGGGATCTGGCCGAACGAGCCGAGCTCGCGCAGCATGATCCGCGACAGTTTCAGCTTGCGGTAATAGGCGCGCGGACGCCCCGTCAGTTCGCAGCGGTTGTTCAGCCGGGTGGCCGAGGAGTTGCGCGGCAGTTCGGCAAGCTTCAGCGTCGCCTTGAACCGCTCTTCCATCGGCTTGGACTGGTCGTTGATGACATCGGTCAGGGCGGCGCGCTTGGAGGCGTATTTCGCCACCATCCGCTCGCGCTTCTTCTGACGTTCGATCATGGATTTCTTGGCCATATCGTCTTTCCTCGCGCGGTCAGCTGTTGAAGGGCATGTTGAAATGCTTCAACAGCGCCTTGGCTTCGGCGTCGGTCTTCGCCGTGGTCGCGATGATGATGTCCATCCCCAGAACCTCGTCGACCTTGTCGAAGTTGATCTCCGGGAAAACGATGTGCTCTTTCAGGCCCATGGCATAGTTGCCGCGGCCGTCGAACGCCGTGCCCTTGACGCCGCGGAAGTCGCGCACGCGCGGCAGCGCGATGTTGATCAGGCGATCGAGGAATTCATACATCCGGTCGCCGCGCAGCGTGACCTTGGCACCCAGCGGCATCTCCTCGCGCACGCGGAAGCCGGCGATCGACTTCTTGGCCTTGGTGATGACGGCCTTCTGCCCGGCGATCAGCGACAGCTCGTCGGCGCCCTGCTTGACCTTCTTGGTGTCCTTGACGGCCTCGCCGATGCCCATGTTCAGGACGATCTTGTCCAGACGCGGGATCTGCATGTCGTTCCGGTAGCCGAACTCTTCCTTGAGCGCGGCGCGGATCTGGTCCTGATAGACCGACTTGAGGCGGGGGGTGTACTTGGCTTGGTCCAGCATCAGATCACATCCCCCGTGGTCTTGGCAAAGCGGACCTTCTGGTCGCCTTCCATGCGGAAGCCGACGCGCGTGGCCTTGCCGTTCTTGTCCAGCAGCGCGAGGTTGGACAGGTCGATCGGCATGTTCTTGGGAACGCGGCCGCCCTGGCTGGTCTGCGACTGGCGGGTATGGCGCAGGGCGATGTTCACGCCGTCCACGACCGCCTTGTTGTCCTTGGGCATGACCTGCGTGATCTCGCCGGTCTTGCCCTTGTCCTTGCCGGTCAGGACGATGACCGTGTCACCCTTCTTGAGCTTGGCGGCCATCACAGCACCTCCGGCGCAAGCGAGATGATCTTCATGAAGTTCTTGGCGCGCAGCTCGCGCACGACCGGCCCGAAGATGCGGGTGCCGACCGGCTCGCCTTGGTTGTTCAGGATGACGGCGGCGTTCGCGTCAAAGCGGATCGAGGTGCCGTCCTCGCGCTTGACTTCCTTGGCGGTGCGCACGACGACGGCCTTGCGCACGTCGCCCTTCTTCACGCGGCCGCGCGGAATGGCTTCCTTGACGGAGACGACGATGATGTCGCCGACCGACGCATAGCGCCGATGCGATCCGCCCAGAACCTTGATGCACTGCACCCGGCGCGCGCCGGAGTTGTCAGCAACATCCAGGTTGGTCTGCATCTGGATCATGGTTAGCTCCCGACCTTTGGGGACCGGTTGCAGTCCCGGCCCCAGGGTTTCGATATGTCACTGGCGGGCCACCCGGCCCACCCGCGGTTGCATCAGGCCTGATCTGCCGCAGCAGTGGTCAGGGCAGCAGCCGACTGGTCCGTCAGGACCGTCCAGCGCTTGGTCTTGGAAATCGGCGCGCATTCGACGATGCGGACGGTATCGCCGACCTTGAACTGGTTCAGAGCGTCATGCGCCCGGTATTTCTTGGACGACCGCACGGTCTTGTGCAGCAGCGGATGCTTGAAGCGCCGCTCGACCAGAACGGTGATCGTCTGCTCGTTCTTGTCGCTGGTGACGCGGCCCTGAAGAATGCGTTTCGGCATGGCAGCCCCCTCAGTTCGACTGGGCCGCGGCAGCGGCCTTCTGGTTCATGACGGTCAGAACGCGGGCCACGTCCTTGCGGACGGCGCGCATGCGGGCGGTCGATTCGATCTGGCCGGTGGCCTGCTGGAAGCGCAGGTTGAACGCCTCCTTCTTCAGCGCGACCAGCTGCTCGCGCAGCTGTTCGGGCGTCTTGTCCTTCAGTTCGGCGGCTTTCATGCCCCTGGTCCTTTCAACATCACCGGAAGGCCCCTGCTGGCAGGGACACCCTGATTCCCGGTGGAGTGCGAGATGAAGGCTTGGCCTATACGCGCGCATGCCCTGTGTGGCAAGGAAAAACATGGTTTTCAGGGCAAGAGAAAAGCCCCGCCGTCACCGGCGGGGCCTCTCTGTCTGCCAGGCGCAGCGATGCGCGCCTTACCAATCTTCGCGGTGCACGATCCGGGTCAGGACGGGCAGCTTCTGCGCGCCAAGGCGCAGGGCTTCGCGGGCGATCTCGTCATCGACGCCGTCGATCTCGAACATGATCCGGCCGGGATGGACGCGGGCCGCCCAGAAATCGATCGAACCCTTGCCCTTACCCATCCGCACCTCGGTCGGTTTCGAGGAAACCGGCACGTCCGGGAAAATCCGGATCCAGACCCGGCCCTGACGCTTCATGTGGCGGGTGATCGCGCGGCGGGCCGCCTCGATCTGGCGCGCGGTGACGCGCTCGGGCTCGGTCGCCTTCAGCGCGTAGGAGCCGAAGTTCAGGTTGAACCCGCCCTTGGCCTCGCCATGGATGCGGCCCTTGAATTGTTTGCGGAACTTGGTCCGTTTCGGTTGCAGCATTCCTTGTTACTCCTCAGCGCGCCGGACGGTCGTCGCGGTCGCGGCGCGGGCCGCGGGGGGACGGACCGTCCTGGGCCTCGGCGGCCTTGCGGTCGCGGGCCTGCGGATCGTGTTCCATGATCTCGCCCTTGAAGATCCAGACCTTGACGCCGATGATCCCGTAAGGGGTCGATGCTTCCGACAGCGCATAATCAATGTCGGCGCGCAGCGTGTGCAGCGGCACCCGGCCTTCGCGGTACCATTCCGTCCGCGCGATCTCGGCGCCGCCGAGGCGGCCCGCGACGTTCACGCGGATGCCCAGGGCACCCATGCGCATCGCGTTCTGCACCGCACGCTTCATCGCGCGGCGGAACGAAACCCGGCGCTCAAGCTGCTGGGCGATCGATTCGGCGACGAGCTGAGCGTCCAGCTCGGGCTTGCGGACCTCGACGATGTTGAGGTGCAGCTCCGAATCGGTGAAGTTCGCCAGCTTCTTGCGCAGCGTCTCGATATCGGCGCCCTTGCGGCCGATGATGACGCCCGGACGGGCGGCATGGATCGTCACGCGGCACTTCTTGTGCGGACGCTCGATGATGACGCGGCTGATGCCGGCCTGCTTGGCTTCCTCGTGGATGAACTCGCGGATGCGCACATCCTCGATCAGCAGGTCGCCGTAATCCTTGCTGTCCGCAAACCAGCGGCTGTCCCAGGTCCGGTTGACCTGCAGGCGCATCCCGATGGGGTTTACCTTCTGTCCCATTACGCGAGCTCCTCGGCAGCAGCTTCAGGGGTGGTGGTGGCCTCGGCCTGGCGGTTCGAGGCGGTGCGCTTTTGCGCTTTGGCAGCCTTCTTGGCGGCTTCGGCGGCGGCATCGATCTCGCGCACGGTGATGGTGATTTCCGAGAACGGCTTCATGATCTTGCCGAACCGGCCACGGGCACGGGGGCGGCCACGCTTCATCACCATGTTCTTGCCGACCCAGGCCTCGGCCACGATCAGGCTGTCCACATCCAGGTTGTGGTTGTTTTCAGCATTGGCGATTGCCGACTGCAGGCATTTCTTGACGTCGCCGGCGATGCGGCGCTTGGAAAACGTCAGATCGGCCAGCGCCTTGTCCACCTTCTTGCCGCGGATCATTGCGGCGACAAGGTTCAGCTTCTGCGGCGAGGTGCGAAGCATCTTGGTCTTCGCCATCGCCTCGTTCTCCGCCACGCGGCGCGGATTTTGTTCCTTACCCATGGGGATTACTTCCTTTTCGCTTTCTTGTCGGCGGCGTGACCGTAATAGGTCCGGGTCGGCGAATATTCACCGAATTTCTGGCCGATCATTTCCTCGGTCACGTTGACCGGGATATGCTTCTGGCCGTTATAGACGCCAAAGGTCAGGCCGACGAATTGCGGCAGGATGGTCGAGCGGCGCGACCAGATCTTGATGACGTCCGAGCGTCCCGATTCCCGTGCCTTTTCCGCCTTGCGCAGGACATAGGCATCGACAAAGGGGCCTTTCCAAACAGAACGTGCCATGGATCAGCGCCCCTTCTTCTTGGCGTGGCGCGACCGCAGGATGTACTTGTCGGTCGCCTTGTTGGAACGGGTGCGCTTGCCCTTGGTCGGCTTGCCCCACGGGGTAACCGGGTGCCGGCCGCCCGAGGTGCGGCCCTCGCCGCCGCCATGCGGGTGGTCGATCGGGTTCATCGCGACGCCGCGGACGGTCGGGCGCACGCCCATATGGCGCTTGCGCCCGGCCTTGCCGAGGTTCTGGTTGGAATGGTCGGGGTTCGACACGGCGCCGATGGTGGCCATGCATTCCTGACGGACCAGCCGCAGCTCGCCCGAGGACAGGCGGATCTGGGCATAGCCGCCGTCGCGGCCGACGAACTGCGCATAGGCGCCGGCCGAACGGGCCAGCTGCCCGCCCTTGCCCGGCTTCAGCTCGACATTGTGGACGATCGTGCCGATCGGCATGCCGCTGAAGGGCATGGCGTTGCCCGGCTTGATATCGGCCTTCTTCGAGGCGATCACCTTGTCGCCCACCGCCAGACGCTGGGGCGCGAGGATATAGGCCTGCTCGCCGTCCTCGTATTTCACCAGCGCGATGAAGGCCGTGCGGTTGGGATCATATTCGATCCGCTCGACCGTCGCGGGGACATCGAACTTGGTGCGCTTGAAATCGACGATGCGGTAGAGCCGCTTGGCCCCGCCGCCTTTGTGCCACATGGTGACGCGCCCGGTATTGTTCCGGCCGCCCGTCTTGGTCAGACCCTCGGTCAGGGTCTTGACGGGGCGGCCTTTCCAAAGCTCCGAACGGTCGATCAGTACCAGCCCGCGCTGGCCAGGCGTCGTCGGCTTATACGACTTGAGTGCCATGGTTGCTGTCTTCCGTTTGCCTTGGACCTGAGGTCCGTTTCAGTCGAATTGACGGCGGCCGGGCAATGCCCCGCCGCCGTTGTCCGGGCCTTACAGCCCGGTGTTCACGTCGATGCTGTTGCCAGCCTCGAGCATCACATAGGCCTTCTTGACGTCCGAGCGGACGCCGGGACGGCCCTTGAAGCGCTTGACCTTGCCCTTGGTCACCACGGTGTTGACCGCCTTGACCTTGACATTGAACAGCGTCTCGACCGCCTCGCGGATCTGCGGCTTGGTGGCGGCCTTGGCCACTTCGAAGGTGACGGCGTTGGACAGCTCGCCCGCCAGCGTCGCCTTTTCGGTGATGATCGGCTTGACGATCACGTCGTAATGTTCGGGTTTCGCAGCCATCACACGGCCCCTCCGTTCACGTCCGCGCCGGCCGACGAGGCGCCGGCGACGGGTGCATCCGTGGCGAACAGGACCGGCGCCTGCGCCTCGGCCGCGCTGCGGCCTGCGCCATTGCCGCGGTTCGCCCCGTTCAGACGCGCAACCAGCGCCTCGACGCCGGCGCGCGTGATCACCAGCGTGTCGCGGCGCAGGATGTCATAGACGTTCGCGCCCATCGAGGGCAGCACGTCCACGTTTTCCAGGTTGCGGGCCGCGCGGGCGAAGTTCTCGTTCACGTCGACGCCGTCGATCACCAGCACGCGCTTCCAGCCCTGTTCCTTGACCGCCTTGGCGACGGCCGAGGTCTTGGCTTCGGCCAGGTCCAGATTGTCCAGGATCACCAGCTTGCCGCGCGATGCCTTGGCCGACAGCGCATGCCGCAGACCGAGCGCCCGGACCTTCTTGGGCAGATCAAAGGCGTGGCTGCGCGGGGTCGGGCCCTTGTAGACACCACCCTTGCGGAAGATCGGCGCCTTTCGCGAGCCGTGGCGTGCGCCGCCCGTGCCCTTCTGGCGATAGATCTTCTTGGTCGAATAGCTGACCTCGGACTTGCCGAGGACCGAATGCGTCCCCTGCTGCGCCTTGGCCCGCTGCCAGCGGACGACGCGGTGCAGGATGTCCGCGCGCGGCTCCAGCCCGAAGATGTCGTCGGCCAGTTCGATGTCCCCGGCCTTGCCCGAGGAAAGCGAAATCACGTCGAGTTTCATTCCTTGTCCCCTTCCGGCGCGGCCCCGCCATCCAGATCGGATGCCTTGTCGGCATTCGGATCGGCGGCTTCCTTGTCGGCAGCGATCGACGCCTCGGCCTCGGCCAGGGCAGCCGCCTGCGCAGCAGCCTCAGCCTCCAGCGCGGCCAGACGCGCGGCTTCTTCCTCGGCAGCGGCCTGGGCGGCGGCTTCCTCGGCCAGGCGCTTGGCCTCGCGTTCGGCCGAGCGCAGCGCGGCCGGATAGATCGTGTTCTCGGAGGCGGGCTTCTTCACCGCGTCCTTGACGATGACCCAGCCGCCCTTGGAACCGGGCACCGAGCCCTTGACCATGATCAGGCCGCGATCGGCGTCGGTCTTGACGACCTGCAGGTTCTGGGTGGTGACGCGCACGGCGCCCATGTGGCCGGCCATCTTCTTGCCCTTGAACACCTTGCCGGGGTCCTGGCACTGGCCGGTCGAGCCGTGCGAGCGGTGGCTGATCGACACGCCGTGCGTGGCGCGAAGACCGCCGAAGTTGTGCCGCTTCATCGCGCCGGCAAAGCCCTTGCCGATCGAGGTGCCCGCGATGTCCACGAACTGGCCCGCGAAATAATGCGCCGCGATGATTTCCTCGCCGACCGGGACCAGGTTCTCCTCGGTCACGCGGAACTCGACGATCTTGCGCTTGGGGGCCACGTTCGCCTTGGCGAAATGGCCGCGCATGGGGGCCGAGACGCGCTTGGCCTTGGCGTCGCCCGCGCCCAGCTGGACGGCGACATAGCCGTCGGTCGCCTGGGTGCGCTGCGCGATGACCTGGACATTGTCCAGCTGCAGCACGGTCACGGGCACCTGGCGCCCGTCTTCAAGAAACAGCCGGGTCATGCCCAGCTTCTTGGCGATGATACCTGTCCGCATGATGCCCCCTTACACCTTGATCTCGACATCCACGCCGGCGGCGAGGTCGAGCTTCATCAGGGCGTCAACCGTCTGGGGCGTGGGATCCACGATGTCCAGCATCCGCTTGTGCGTGCGGATTTCCCACTGGTCGCGCGACTTCTTGTCGATATGCGGACCGCGCAGGACGGTGAATTTCTCGATCTTGTTCGGCAGCGGGATCGGGCCGCGAACCTGAGCGCCGGTGCGCTTGGCGGTGTTGACGATCTCGGCGGTGCTGGCGTCCAGCACGCGATAATCGAACGCCTTGAGCCGGATACGGATGGTCTGGCTTTGCATCAAAGCATCCCTCTATCGGGGATTTCAGTCGAGAGGCTGACCACGCACCACGCGGGGCCAGCATCGGACCTGGCAGTTCTGAAAACCGCAAGGCCGCCCCCGTTGCGGGCGGCCTTGGCGGGCGCTGTCGATTCGGTTGGAGCGACGGCGATGGGGGCTTATGGCGGGCGGGGCTGGGGGTGTCAAGCGGGGAAGCTACACCCGACGTCTTAGGAAGTTATCCAACGCCAGTATTTCGGCTGCACTGAGGTTTTTGCTGACCGGCGAACGGCTGAATATCGCGTTCGCTTCATTTCGAAAGACGTCCGTCGCTGAGCCCCATCGTGCCCAACGGTGGACGATAACGAAACGTTCACCTCGTTGCACCTGCGGCAAGATAGTTTCGGTTAGCCAACGGCGATGTTCCTGAGCTGATCGCAAAAGGCCGGTCAACGCTTTGATGGAAGAGTGGCGCCCATCACGTGATCGGTACGCCACTCCATTCACGAGTGCAGCGTCTCCTGAACGGAGGTAGGCAGAGTAGTTTGATGATCGGTAATATTCTGAAAGATATGGTGCGCAGTACTGGATCGGACGCGGGTCGGCTAGTGAAGCGCGAAACATTCGGTCGGCATCGGGTGACGCGAATTCTTTTGGAGTCATTATTTCATCATAGCCACCGTTGTTATCAAGGATAATAACAGGCGCGTTTAAGACGTCTCCGACAAAGGCGGGTGGAGGATGATCAAGATTAAAGCTGTGCCTCGCGAAGACGGCGAAAATCTCGACGTCGTCCGGGTGAACATTTTCAGTGAGACGAGACCAATAGGCGGCTAAGTTGACCAAGGCTCAAGCCCTTCTCTTCTCTGCGGTAAGATTTCGCGTCTCATTAAGTCGGTGCAAACGAGCGCGTTATATACAAGTGCACACAGGAGTCGTTTGTGAAAAAAGCCCGCCCCTTCTGGGACGGGCCTTGCATCGTTGCTATGGGGCGCCGCAGCGGCCCTTCAGCTCACTTCAGGATCTTGGACACAACCCCTGCGCCGACCGTGCGGCCGCCTTCGCGGATGGCGAAGCGCAGCTTTTCTTCCATCGCGATCGGGGCGATCAGCTCGACCTCGAACTTCAGGTTGTCGCCCGGCATCACCATCTCGGTGCCCTCGGGCAGCTTCACCGTCCCGGTCACGTCCGTCGTGCGGAAGTAGAACTGCGGGCGGTAGTTCGCGAAGAACGGCGTGTGGCGGCCGCCCTCTTCCTTGGTCAGGATGTAGGCCTCGGCCTCGAAGGTCGTGTGCGGCTTGACCGAGCCGGGCTTGCACAGCACCTGCCCGCGCTCCACCCCCTCACGGTCGATGCCGCGCAGCAGCGCGCCGATGTTGTCGCCCGCCTCGCCCCGATCCAGCAGCTTGCGGAACATCTCGACGCCCGTGCAGGTCGTCTTGCGGGTGTCGCGGATGCCGACGATTTCCAGTTCGTCGCCGACGTTCACCGCGCCACGTTCCACACGGCCGGTCACCACGGTGCCGCGGCCCGAGATCGAGAACACGTCCTCGATCGGCATCAGGAAGGGCTGGTCCACGGCGCGCTCGGGCGTCGGGATATACTCGTCGACGGCCTTGATCAGCGCGCGGATCGAGTCCTCGCCGATCTCCTTGTCGCGGCCTTCCATCGCCGCCAGGGCCGAGCCCTTGACGATCGGGATGTCGTCACCGGGATAGTCGTAGGAGGACAGCAGCTCGCGCACCTCCATCTCGACCAGTTCCAGCAGCTCCTCGTCGTCCACCTGGTCGACCTTGTTGAGGTAGACGACCATGTAGGGGATGCCGACCTGACGGCCGAGCAGGATGTGCTCGCGCGTCTGCGGCATCGGGCCGTCAGCGGCGTTCACGACCAGGATCGCGCCGTCCATCTGCGCGGCGCCAGTGATCATGTTCTTCACATAGTCGGCGTGGCCGGGGCAGTCCACATGCGCGTAGTGGCGCGCGTCCGATTCGTATTCCACATGCGCGGTCGAGATCGTGATCCCGCGCGCACGCTCTTCCGGCGCGCCGTCGATCTGGTCGTAGGCCTTGAATTCGCCGAAGTATTTCGTGATCGCAGCCGTCAGCGTCGTCTTGCCGTGGTCAACGTGACCGATCGTCCCGATGTTGACGTGCGGTTTCGTCCGTTCGAATTTTGCCTTTGCCATCATGGCCTCCTGGTCGTCGGGCGGCCGGTGGCGGGCGCGCCTCGTGCAATGATCGCCGCGATCTATAAGCGAAACGCCAGAAAATCAAGGCGCACGGCGGCAACGCCGGCGGCAGGACGGGTCCGCCTGCTTCCCTTGCGGACAACCCCTTAACGCTATCCACAACTGCCTGACCTGCCAGCGGTTTTCCACGCAGCCCGGAACCCTGCCATAACGCTGCGCGTTGACCGGCCTGAATGAGCGGTGACCGCTCGCCCCTGTTCTTTCGGAGGATACGATGTCTCTCATGAAATCCCTTGCCCGCGTTGCCGCTGGTGTCGTGCTGGCCAAGGGCGTCGGTTCGATGATGCGCCAGCAACAGCAGGGCCAGGCCCGTTCGGGTGCATCGCGCCATACCGGCGGCGGGATCTTCGGCGATCTGCTGAATGGCGGG
This sequence comes from Paracoccus contaminans, assembly GCF_002105555.1. NCBI lineage: Bacteria > Pseudomonadati > Pseudomonadota > Alphaproteobacteria > Rhodobacterales > Paracoccaceae > Paracoccus > Paracoccus contaminans. Next base: position 1,590,194 of record NZ_CP020612.1, on the reverse strand, counting down.
GTTGCGGGCACCCGCGGGGCCGCGGCGGCAGGGTCCGGCGGGATCGGCGACATCCTGGGACAGGTCCTGGGCGGCCAGACGCCGGGCGCGGGGCGCGGCCGGCCCTATGGTGGGCCCAATGCGGCAGGCGCAGCGGGCGGGCTGGGCGGCATCCTCGACCAGCTGACCCGCCAGTCGGCGCAGCGCAGCGGGACGGTATCGGCCTCTGCTGGCGCGATGGGCGGCGGGCTGGGCGGCATCCTGGGCGGCCTGCTTGGGGGCGCGGCAGGCGGTATGGCGGCCGGATCGGCCAGCGCGGGCGGACTGGGCGGGCTGCTGGGCGGGCTGCTGGAGGGCCCGGCGCAACGCGGCGCGCAGCGTAGCAATGACGCCAGCTTTGGCGAGGTTTTCAACGACGCGCTGACCCGCCAGGACGAGCCCGAGGTCGCCCCCACGGCCGAACAGAATGCCGTTGCCGGGCTGATGCTGCGGGCGATGATCCAGGCCGCCAAGGCCGACGGCAAGATCGACGAGGCCGAAAAGAGCCGCCTGCTGGGGCAGATCGGCGATCTTGACGACGAGGATCGTGCCTTTATCCGCGAACAGATGGCTGCGCCCGTGGATGCGCAGGCGCTTGCGCGCGAAGTGCCCAAGGGGCTTGAGGCGCAGGTCTACATGATGTCGCTGATGGCGATCGATTTCGACAACCGGGCCGAGGCGGAATATCTGAACAGCCTTGCGCAGGCCCTTGGCGTCGACCAGCAGACGGCCAACGCGATTCACGAGCAGGTCGGCGTGCAGAACCTCTACGCCTGACAAGCGCTTGCCTGCGGCCGGGTGATAATGACCCCGGCCGCATTTTTTCTTTCAGGTGAAGCGGTTGTCGCGCGGAAAGCCGCGCGGCGCCATGCGCCCTGCGGTCGCGCGCCGGGCCAGCCACTCGGTCAGATCCGGTTCGGTCCTTGTCCGGCCGGCAGGGTCGCGCCAGGACAGGCCCGTTGAAAGGGTGATGCATTTCGCATCCGCCAGCCCGCCATCCTTGAACTTCTGCAGCCGCACCCCCTTGCCCCGCGCCATCTCGGGCAGTTCGGACAGCGGGAAGACCAGCAGCTTGCGGTTGTCCCCCACGGTCGCCAGGTGGTCGCCCTCGACCCGCCGGACCAGCAGCGCCTCTCCGTTCAGCACCTGCTTGCCGGCGCGGGTCTGCGCCAGGATGTCGCGCGCCGCGACGATGAAGCCGTCGCCCTCCTTCGAGGCCACGATGAACTGCTGGTCCTCGCGCCACGGGAACATGTCGAGCACGGCGGAATCATTGGGCAGGTCGATCATCAGGCGCAGCGGCTCGCCAAGGCCGCGCCCGCCGGGCAGCGTGTTCGCCGGCAGGGTATAGAACCGCCCATTGGCGCCAAAGACCATCAGCTTATCGGTGGTTTCCGCGTGCAGTGCCATGAACGGGCCGTCGCCGTCGCGAAACTTGACCTCGGCGTCCAGCGGCTGATGGCCCTTGATCGCACGGATCCAGCCCATCTTCGAGAGGATCACGGTAAGCGGCTCACGCTCGATCATCGCGTCCAGATCCAGCGGCTGCACGTCCTCGGATGCGGTGATCTCGGTGCGGCGCGCGCCTGCCGGGGTCGACTTGCCGAACAGGCCGCGCACCTCGCGCAACTGGTCCGCGATGCGCGCCCATTGGCGGCTTTCATCCGCGGTCAGGGCCAGCAGGCCCTCGCGTTCCTCGGCCAGGCGGTCGCGCTCGGCCCGCAGCTCCATCTCCTCCAGCCGGCGCAGGGCGCGCAGGCGCATGTTCAGGATCGCCTCGACCTGCACCTCGGACAGACCGAACTCGGCTATCATCACCGCCTTGGGATCATCCTCGTTGCGGATGATCTCGATCACGCGGTCGAGGTTCAGATAGGCGATGATATAGCCTTCCAGCACCTCAAGCCGGCGGGCGATCTGTTCGAGCCGGTGGGCCGTGCGGCGCAGCAGCACCGTGCGCCGGTGATCGAGAAAGGCGCGCAGCACCTCGCGCAGCGAACAGACCTTTGGCACCCGCCCGTCGATCAGCACGTTCATGTTCAACGAGAAGCGGATTTCCAGATCCGACACCCGGAACAGCGCCGCCATCAGCTGTGCCGGGTCCACAGTGCGGGCGCGCGGCTCCAGCACGATGCGGATGTCCTCGGCCGATTCATCCCGGATGTCGGCCAGGATGGGGATCTTCTTCGTCGTGACCAGCTGGGCCAGCCGCTCGATCAGCCGGGACTTCTGCACCTGATAGGGGATCTCGGTCACGATGACCTGCCAGGTGCCGCGGCCCAGATCCTCGACCTGCCAGCGGGCGCGCAGGCGCAGGCTGCCGCGGCCGGTGCGATAGGCCTCGGCCAGCGTCGCGGCATCCTCGACCAGCACGCCGCCGGTGGGGAAGTCGGGGCCGGGCATGATCGCCATCAGCGTCTCGTCGCGCGCCTCGGGCGACTTGATCAGATGCAGGCAGGCGTCCACGACCTCGTGCAGGTTATGGGGCGGGATGTTGGTCGCCATGCCCACGGCGATGCCGCTGGCGCCGTTGCACAGCAGGTTCGGAAAGGCCGCGGGCAGGACAACGGGTTCGGCCAGGGTGCCGTCGTAATTGGGACGGAAATCGACCGCGTCCTCGGCCAGCCCCTCCATCAGGCCTTCGGCGGCCAGCGTCAGCCGTGCCTCGGTATAGCGGCTGGCGGCGGGGGCATCCCCGTCGATCGAGCCGAAATTCCCCTGCCCGTCCACCAGCGGATAGCGCATGACGAAGGGCTGGGCCAGCCGCGCCATCGCGTCATAGATCGCCCCGTCCCCGTGCGGGTGATAGTTGCCCATCACGTCGCCGGTGATCTTGGCCGACTTGCGGAACGCGCCGCTGGGCGACAGGCGCAATTCGCGCATGGCGTAAAGGATGCGCCGATGCACGGGTTTCAGCCCGTCCCGCGCATCCGGCAGCGCCCGGTGCATGATCGTGGAGAGCGCATAGGTCAGATACCGCTCGCCGATGGCGCGGCTGAGCGCCTCGGACAGGGTGGCGGGGTTGGCGTCGGAAGGGGCCGGGGCCATGGGGGCGGCCGGGGGGGCTGCCGGGCCGTTCGGCGCGGGATCATCAGGGCTGGTCGTCATCGCGCCTGACTAAAGGCATGGCGGTGCCCGGTCCAGCCCTGCCGCGCCCCCTGGCCCGCCGGCGCCTGCTTGCGGGCCTGTGCTTGGGGCGCCACGCTTTGTGGGCCCTGCGCGCCTTGGCCTGCCGGGCGCGGCCCGGCTGGCAGGGCGGCGCTGCGATCGCGCGCATGCTGCCCATGCAGCATGGCGTGGAACGATTCGGCTGTCACAGACTTGTATTGAAACCCGCAAGCCAACCCCATGCCTGTTCCATGTTCCGCCTTGTCGCCGCCGCCCTTGTCCTCGCCTACGCCGTTCTGGCCCTGACCGGCTCGGCGCCGTCGCCTGCCGATCCGCAGGCGGCGATGATGGCCCTGCGGACGGCGCCCGTGCGCGATCTGCGCGTGGGCAGCAGCTATGTCGTGGCGGCACCCGTCAGGCTGCGCCAGAAGCCCGGCCATGAGCAGGAGCCGCTTGCCCGCCTGGGGCCGGGCGAGGCGGTGATCGTGCTGTCGGGCGCGCCTTCGGGCTTTGCCCAGGTGCGCGACGATGCGGGGCGCACGGGCTATATCCCCGCAGCCGCCCTGTCCGAGGCGCTTTAGCGCGGCACGGGAGGCAACGATGCCATCGGTTCTTGTCACCGGCTGTTCGTCCGGCATCGGCCTTGATGCCGCACGGCACCTGCAGGCGCGCGGCTGGACCGTGCTGGCCACCTGCCGGGCCGAGGGCGACCTTGCCGCGCGCCGGGCCGAGGGGATGGTCGCGCTGCCGCTGGAACTGGCCGACCCGGCCAGCGTCGCCGACTGCGCGCGGGCCGCGCTTGACCATGGCCCGGTGGACGCGCTGGTGAACAACGCCGCCTTTGCCCTGCCCGGCGCGGTCGAGGATCTGCCGCGCGAGGCGCTGCGCGCGATCTTCGAGGTGAACCTTTTGGGCACCCATGACCTGACGCGCCGCCTGATCCCCCATTTTCGCCAGCGCGGCGCGGGGCGCATCGTCAATGTCAGCTCTGTCCTGGGCCTCGTCGGGATTCCCTGGCGCGGCGCCTATGTCGCGACCAAGTTCGCGCTCGAGGGATTGACGGATGTCCTGCGGATCGAGATGGCCGATACGCCGGTGCGCGTCGTGCTGGTCGAACCCGGGCCGATCACCAGCCGCATCCGCGCCAACTCGATCCCTCATTTCGAACGCTGGATCGACTGGCAGGCCAGCCCCCGCGCAGAGCATTATCGCGCCTCGCTGCTGCGGCGGCTGTATCATCCCTCGGGCCCCGACCGTTTCGAATTGCCCCCCTCGGCGGTCAGCCGCGTCATCGCGCAGGCGCTGGAAAGCCCGCGCCCGCGCGCCCGCTATCGCGTGACCCGCCCGACCCAGGTTGCCGCGCTGGGGCGCAGGCTGCTGCCGACAGCGGCGCTGGACTGGTTCGCCCGGCGCAGCTAGACTGGGCGGAACGGGGCAATGGCCTTGTGGAAAGGCGGACCCGATGCAGGACAAGCCCCTGTTCATCCTTGTGGCGCTGTCAGTGCTGGTCGTGACGGCCATCCTCATGACGGGCATCGGCGGCTTTGCCCGCGGCGGCACCTTCAACCGAAACAACGGCAACCGCCTCATGCGCTGGCGGATCATCGCGCAGGCGGTGGCGATCGGGTTGATCTTGCTGTTCGTCACCGTGCGGGGGCACTGATGGTCGTTCTGAATCGTATCTATACCCGTACGGGCGATGCCGGCGACACCGCGTTGTCGGACGGCAGCCGCGTGCCCAAGCATGCCCTGCGGGTGGAAACCTATGGCACCGTGGACGAGCTGAACGCGACGCTGGGCCTTGCGCGGTTGCACGGGGCGGGCGAGATGGCCGATCGTCTCGCCGTGATCCAGAACGACCTGTTCGACCTGGGCGCGGATCTGTCGCGCCCCGGAATGGAACGCGACGCCGAGGCGCCCTATCCGGTGCTGCGCATCATCCAGTCACAGGTGGACCGGCTGGAGGCGGAAATCGACGCTATGAATGCCGCGCTGCCCCCCCTGCGCAGCTTTGTCCTGCCGGGGGGCAATGCGCTTGCCGCGGCCCTGCATCTCAGCCGCACGGTGGCGCGGCGGGCCGAGCGGCGGGCGACCGAGCTTGCCGCCGCCGAGGACGCCAATCCCGCCGCGATCCGATACCTCAACCGCCTGTCCGACTGGCTGTTCGTGGCCGCAAGGCTTGCCAATGGGGCCGATGGCGACGTGCTGTGGGTGCCGGGCGCCTCGCGCTAGGGCGGGCGCACTGCTGTCCGGTTTCGTGGGGGGCGTCTTTTTCCGCTGTAAATACCGTCACCGGACCGTTATCCCATCATGCAAACGGACGTAACTGTGGGAGAGTGACCGATGAAGGTTCTCGTGCCGGTCAAGCGCGTGATCGACTATAACGTCAAGGCGCGCGTCAAGGCCGACGGTTCGGGGGTGGACCTGTCGAACGTCAAGATGTCGATGAACCCTTTTGACGAGATCGCCGTCGAGGAGGCCATCCGGCTGAAGGAAAAGGGCGCGGCAAGCGAAATCGTCGTCGTGTCCATCGGTGTCAAGCAGGCCGCCGAGACGATCCGCACCGCGCTGGCCATGGGGGCCGACCGCGGCATCCTGGTGGTCGCTGCCGATGACGTGCATCAGGATATCGAGCCGCTGGCGGTGGCCAAGATCCTCAAGGCCATCGTCGCCGAGGAACAGCCGCAGCTGGTGCTGCTGGGCAAGCAGGCCATCGACAACGACATGAACGCGACCGGCCAGATGCTCGCCGCGCTGCTGGGCTGGGCGCAGGCGACGCAGGCGGGCGCGGTCGAGCTGTCGGGCGACGCCGCCACCGTCACGCGCGAGGTGGATGGCGGCTTGCAGACGATCCGCGTCACCCTGCCGGCGGTCGTGACGGCCGACCTGCGCCTGAACGAGCCGCGCTATGCCAGCCTGCCCAACATCATGAAGGCCAAGAAGAAGGAACTGGCCGAAAAGACCGCCGCCGATTACGGCGTGGATACCGCGCCCCGCCTGACGGTCGTGTCCACCCGCGAGCCCGAGGGCCGCAAGGCCGGCATCAAGGTCGCTTCGGTCGATGAACTGGTGACGAAACTGAAAGCTGCGGGGGTGATCTGATGGCTGTCCTTCTGCTGGCCGAAATGGCCGAAAACGGGCTGAACCGCGATGCGACCGCCAAGGCGGTAAGCGCCGTCAAGGCCCTGGGCGAGGTGACCGTGCTGGTCGCAGGCGAGGGCGCGCAGGCGGCCGCGGCGGACGCCGCGCAGATCGACGGCGTCAGCAAGGTGCTGGTTGCCGAAGGGCCGGCCTATTCCCACCGCCTGGCCGAACCGATGGCCGCGCTGATCGTATCGCTGGCGGGCGGGTTCAGCCACATCGCCGCCCCCGGCACCACCGATGCGCGCAATGTCCTGCCCCGCGCCGCCGCGCTGCTGGACGTGATGATCGTCCCCGAGGTGTCCAAGGTCATCGACGCCGACACCTTCGAGCGGACCATCTATACCTCGGCCGCCGTGCAGACGGTGAAGTCGTCGGACAAGGTCAAGGTGCTGACCGTCCGCATCGCCAGCTTTGACGCCGCAGGCCAGGGCGGCTCCGCCCCGATTGAGGCGGCTGCCGGCGCCCAGGATCCGGGCCTATCCTCCTGGGTCGAGGACAAGGTCGCGGCCAGCGACCGCCCCGAGCTGACCTCGGCCAAGCGGATCGTGTCGGGCGGGCGCGCGCTGGGCTCCAAGGACAACTTCGCCGTCATCGAAAAGCTGGCCGACAAGCTGGGCGCCGCCGTGGGCGCATCGCGTGCGGCGGTCGATTCGGGCTATGCCCCGAATGACTGGCAGGTCGGGCAGACCGGCAAGGTCGTGGCCCCGGACCTGTACATCGCCGCCGGCATTTCGGGCGCGATCCAGCACCTTGCGGGCATGAAGGACAGCAAGGTGATCGTCGCCATCAACAAGGACGAGGAGGCGCCGATCTTTCAGGTCGCCGATTACGGCCTCGTGGGCGACATCTTCACCATTCTGCCCGAGCTGACCGAAAAGCTGTAACCGGCAGCCGTTCCGCCAATCCCGAAGCCGGCGCGGCGACGTGCCGGCCCCTTTGCATCGGACAGCCGCGACAAGCCGGCAGCCGTCCTGAACGGCCCCGCCGGCATCACGGCCGGCACGGGTGCCAGCATCGGCCATCCCGGCTTGTCCGTTCCAACGGCGCCCCCGTGCGCCCCCGCCTGTCCGTCACCGGCGCAGGCGCAGGCAGATGAGCGGCAGCCAAGAGCGCGCGGCCCGGCCGTGGATATGACGCCTGCCCGATCCCGCATCAGGCTGCCTTGCAAGGGCCTGCCATGGGCCTTGCCGCTTTTGCGGCCATTTGCCTCCGGCAGGGGGACAGGCCCGCGCTATGGCCGCATGATCCTGGCAGGGCCGCGCTGCCCTCGTGCCCGCCGGCGCAGCACAGCGGCGCGGCGACGGCCCATCCCGACCCGCCCGGCGGCGCATTAGTCATTGAGGCGCCAAGCCGTTGTGCCTATCGTCGCCGCGACAAAGCGAGAGGGACGGCGGGAAATGGCGATTCAGTCGGTGGGCGTGGTCGGGGCGGGCCAGATGGGCAACGGGATCGCCCATGTCTTCGCGCTGGCCGGCTATGACGTGCTGCTGAACGATGTCAGCGCCGAAGCGATGGTGAAAGCCGTCGCCACCATCGACCGGAACCTCGAACGGCAGGTCGGGCGCGGCAAGATCGCGGCCGATGACAAGGCTGCCGCGATGGCGCGCATCCGCACCACCGAACGCATCGAGGATATCGCCCGCACCGACCTGGTGATCGAGGCCGCCACCGAAAACGAAGCGGTCAAGAACCGGATCTTCGATTCCATCGTTCCGCATCTGGGGCCGGACACGATCCTGACCTCGAACACCTCGTCGATCTCGATCACGCGGCTGGCCAGCCGCACGGACCGGCCGGAAAAGTTCATGGGATTTCATTTCATGAACCCGGTCCCGGTGATGCAACTGGTCGAATTGATCCGCGGCATCGCCACGGATGAGCCGACCTATCGCGCCCTGGTCGACGTGGTGGAACGGCTGGGCAAGACCAGCGCCTCGGCCGAGGATTTCCCGGCATTCATCGTCAACCGCGTCCTGGTGCCGATGATCAACGAGGCGGTCTATGTCCTTTACGAAGGTGTGGGCAATGTCCGCTCGATCGACGAATCGCTGAAACTGGGCGCCAACCACCCGATGGGCCCGCTGGAACTGGCGGATTTCATCGGGCTGGATACCTGCCTGGCGATCATGAATGTCCTGCATGACGGGCTGGCAGATACCAAATACCGCCCCTGCCCCTTGCTAGTGAAATATGTCGAGGCGGGCTGGCTGGGCCGCAAGTCCGGCCGGGGCTTTTACGATTACCGGGGCGAGACGCCCGTTCCGACGCGCTGACGCAACCGGGCGCGGCCAGCGGCGGTGGACCCTGCGACCGCGGGACAAGGCCGCTTGGGGTGACAAGCAACGGTCTGTGAGACATTCGCCTGATCGGGCTGGGCACGGCCTTGCCGCCCCACGTTTTTCCCCAGCCGGGCGTGGTCGAGAGGGCGTGCACCCTGCTTGCGCATCGCGACGCCGGCTTTGGCCGCCTGTTGCCGGTGTTCAACAATGCCGGGATCAATACCCGCTATTCGGTCATGCCGCTGGACTGGTTCGGGCAGGGGCATGGCTGCGGCCTGTCCCGGTGCGCGGCTCCTGATGGTCGCCGTGGAAAGCTGAACGCTGCCGGTCCGCCTCGACCACCTGGACAAGCCCGATACCGCCGCGACGGCACTGTTCGGGGACGCTGCGGCAGCGGCGGTCGTCGCCGCGGCGCCGGGGGGCGGCCCAAGGCTGGGCCGCGATCTCCAGCATAGGTGGCCCGACAGGCTGGGCATCACGGGCTGGCCGGCCGACGCCGACATCGGGCTTGGCGTGATCTTCCACCGCCCGAGGCCCGGCTTTGCCCCGGTCATCTGTCGCATGCCACGGCGCGGATGCAGCCCGATCCGGGCGACGCGCCAGCCACGCGCCCGGTCTGCCATCCGGTGGGTGCCAAGGTCATCACCGCGATCAAGGAGGCGCTGGACCTGCCCCCCCGGCCTACTGCCTGCGGAACGCAATCTCCTGCGCCATGCAGGCAACATATCTGCTACTACGGTGCTGTTCGTGCTGGAGGAGGTGCTGCCGCACAGCCCTTGGGCCGGCTGCTGATGACGGGGCTGGGTCCGAGGTTCACCCTGTCGCTGTTGCCGCTGGACATCTTCTGATGCCCTCGGCCGTCTTTACCGCATTCCTGCTGAAGCGGTTCATCCGGCTGCAGGGGCTGCGGGCATGGATCTTGCCGATGCTGGGTCGGCGCTGGACCATCCGGATCATCGCACTGATGCTGCCCATCCCCATCGGCGCGGAAAACCGAGCACTGCGGCCGATGCGCTAGGCGCGGCGGCCGATCCTTGGCTCGGTCCCTGCGGCGATGCGGCGGATATTGGCGGCGTGGCGGATGAACACCAGAATTGCCATCAGCGCCAGAACCGCCGCCAGACCCCGCAGCCCGAAGGCCAGCGCCGCCACCGGCGCCCCGGCCGCTGCGACAAGCGCCGACAGCGATGACACCCGCGTGATGGCCGCGCTTGCCAGCCACAGCCCGCAGGCGATCAGCCCCACCGGCCAGAACAGCGCCAGCGCGGTGCCCAGAAAGGTCGCGACCCCCTTGCCGCCCCGGAAGCCCAGCCAGACCGGGAACAGGTGCCCCAGGAACGCCGCGCCCCCCGCGGCCAGGGCAGCGGCTTCCCCGCCCCAGCAGCGCGCCAGCAGCACCGCGGCCGCGCCCTTGCCGCCGTCCAGCAGCAATGTCGCCAGCGCCGCGCCCTTGTTGCCGGTGCGCAGCACATTCGTCGCGCCGATATTGCCCGACCCGATCGCGCGCAGATCGCCCAAGCCCAGCGCCCGCGTGATGAGAACGCCGAAGGGCACCGATCCCAGCAGATAGCCTGCAACGGCGGCCAGAACCTCAGCCATCGCCACCCCCGAACACCCGCCTGCCGCCAACCCAGGTGCCGATCACCCGCCCCTCCATCCGGGCGCCGTCAAAGGGGGTGTTCCGTGATTTCGAGCGCAGCGCAAAGCGGTCGAGAACGAAAGGCGCATCCGGATCGAACAGCACCAGATCGGCCGGCGCCCCTGCCGACAGCCGTCCCCCCGGCAGGCCCAGCCGCCCCGCCGGGTTCAGCGACAGCGCGCGCCACAGCTGCGGCAGGCCGATCCCCCCCTGATGATACAGCCGCATCGCCGCGGGCAGCAGCGTTTCGAGCCCGACCGCGCCCGGCGCCGCCGCCTCGAACGGCAGGCGCTTGGCCTCTTCGTCCTGGGGGGTGTGAAAGCTGCCGATGATGTCTATGCGGCCGTCGGCCACCGCCTCGACCATCGCCATCCGGTCGTCCTCGGACCGCAGCGGCGGCGTCAGCCGGAAGAAGGTGCGATAGTCGCCCACATCATATTCGTTCAGCGTCAGGTGGTGGATCGAGGTGCCCGCCGTCACGTCCAGCCCCGCTGCCCGGGCGCGGTCCAGCACCGGCAGGGCGGCGGCGGTGGTGATCTGGTCGGCATGCCAGCGCACGCCCGTCGCCTCGACCAGCGCCAGATCGCGCTCCAGCCCCATGCGCTCGGCCAGCGGGCTGACGGCGGAAAGACCATAGAGCGAGGCGAACTTGCCCGCGGTGGCCGCCGCGCCCCGCGACAGGCCTGCATCCTGCGGATGCCCGACGATCAGCGCCCCCAGCCCCCTGGCATAGGCCATGCAGCGCGACAGCAGCCTGGTATTTTCCACCACCCGCACGCCATCGGTGAAGGCCACCGCACCCGCATCCAGCAGAAAGCCCATCTCGACCATCTCGCGCCCCTCGCGCGCACGGGTCAGGGCGGCCTGATGGCGGATGCGCACGGGCTGTTCGCTGGCGCGGCGGGTGACGAATTCCAGCGATTCGGGCGTGTCGATGGGCGGCAGCGTGTCGGGCCGCGCGATGATCGTCGTCACGCCCCCCGCCGCTGCGGCCAGCGCGGCGGATCGCATGGATTCGCGGTGCCGTTCACCGGGTTCGCCGATCTTGACGCCCCAATCGACGATGCCAGGGGCCAGGCACCTGCCGCCGCAGTCGATGACCGCCGCCCCTTCGGGCGCGTCCCCGTCCAGCGCGACAATGCGGCCGTCCTGCACCGTCAGGCTGCCCGGCTCGTCGCTGAGCGCCTCGGGGTCGATCAGGCGGGCGTTCTGGAAATGGGTGATCATGTCAAACCCCCTTGGGGCCACGGAATGACGAGGCCGACCCGGACGGCTTTGGCCAAGCGGGCAAGACGAATGAGCAGATCGAACGGTGAGTCGATGGGGTCCAGCGCCCGAAAGCTCAGCCGAGGGCTCTTGTCGTCGGGGCCGCTGCGGATCAGCCACGATCCGTCCAACCGCAGCCAGCGCGTGGCATTGCCCAGCCCCACGACCACGTCGCCCAGATCGATGATCGTCCCGCAGCGGCTCTGACGCTGCCGGGGGAGCGATGCCCCATGCTTGACCGACAACATCCGCCATGGATTGACCAGACCGCCGAGTGAAAACGCCTGGCGGTCAGTGACGACATAGTGCAACCGGGCCAGTTGACTCCCGGTCTTCACGAAGACGACCACCAGCGCCAGCGCAGCCAGGGCGGGCACGGCCAGCAGCGATGTCAGGCTGACGCGACCCTGCACCACCGCGAAGAAGACGCCCAGCGGCAAAACGGCCCCGGCGGCCAGCCACGCGTCGCGGTCGCGCAGCATGCAGCGCCAGCCGGCGCCGCGCCGGGGGCGGCCCTGCCACAGCACAACCTCGCCCGGCAGCAGGAACTGCGGCAACGGGTCATGCGGCTGCGCGGCAGTTCCCTGCCGCAGAGCGGCCGGGTTGTTGACGATCATCCCCCATTCGTCCTCAGACATGCACCCCCGCCCCCGCCGCGCGCACGCCGCGTTCGGCGCGCAGGTTGCGCGCCAGCAGGTCCATCGCCGCCATGCGGACGGCCACGCCCATCTCCACCTGGGCCTGGATGACGCTGCGGTTGATGTCGTCGGCGATGGTGCCGTCGATCTCGACGCCGCGGTTCATCGGGCCGGGATGCATCACGATGGCATCGGGGGCCGCCAGCGCCAGCTTTTCCCCGTCCAGCCCCCAGCGGTGGTAATATTCGCGCTCGGACGGGATGAAGCCGCCATCCATGCGTTCCTTCTGCAGGCGCAGCATCATCACCACGTCGGCGCCCCGCAGCCCTTCGGCCATGTCCTCGTATATCTCGCAGCCCCATTCCCTTGCGCCCGAAGGCATCAGCGTGGCCGGGCCGACCAGCCGCACCCGGTTTTCCATCTTGCCCAGCAGGATCAGGTTGGACCGGGCGACGCGGGAATGGGCGATGTCGCCGCAGATCGCCACGGTCAGGCGGTGCAGCCGGCCCTTGGCGCGGCGGATGGTCAGCGCGTCCAGCAGGGCCTGGGTGGGGTGTTCGTGCCGCCCGTCGCCGGCGTTGATGACGGCGCAGTCCACCTTGGACGCCAGCAGGTTGACCGCGCCCGAGTGCGGATGGCGCACCACCAGCAGGTCTGGCTGCATCGCGTTCAGCGTCAGCGCGGTGTCGATCAGCGTCTCGCCCTTTTTGACGCTCGACTGCGCGACGGCCATGTTCATCACATCCGCGCCCAGTCGCTTGCCGGCCAGTTCAAAGCTGGACTGGGTGCGGGTCGAGTTCTCGAAGAACAGGTTGATCTGGGTCAGCCCTTCCAGCGCATCGCCGTGTTTGACGGTACGCCGGTTCAGCGCGACATAGCTTTCGGCAAGGTCCAGCAGCGCGGTGATGTCGGCGGGCGCCAGCGGCTCGACCCCCAGAAGGTGGCGTGCGCGGAACGTCATGGCGAGCCTCCGGGTGGCGGATGGCCCCGTGTATTGCAAACCGCGCCGCCGGGGGCAAGCGCCGCGGCGCAGGCCCTCTGCCCCGTCCCGCCCCGTCAGGCGGCCCCGCGCCCCTGCCCTGCGGCTCAGGCGTGTCCGGCCGCGGCGGACAGCATCACCGGATCGACGCCAAGCGATTTCAGCGCCGCCTGCCACTTGCGCGCATTGTCGCGGCCGAAGACCAGCTCGTCCCCCGCATCCGCGGTCAGCCAGCCGTTCGCCAGCACCTCGCCCTCAAGCTGGCCCGCATCCCAGCCCGCATAGCCCAGCGACAGGACCGCGGGTTCCGGCCCCCTTCCCTGGGCGATGTCCTCAAGGATGTTGCGCGTCGTCGTCATGGCAAGCCCGTCCTCGCCGATGCGCATCACGCCCTCCTCCTCGCCCGCCTGCCCGGCCAGGCGGTGCAGGACAAAGCCGCGGCCCGGCTCGACCGGGCCGCCGAAATGGACCGGAACGGGCGGTGTGGCGCTGCGGGCCTCGATCCCCAGCTGGTCCAGCAGCTCGGAAAAGGCGATGCCGGGCAGGGGCTTGTTCAGGACAATGCCCAGCGCCCCCTCCTCGCCATGGGCGCAGACGAGCACGACGGCCTGGGCGAAACGCGGATCGGCCATCCCCGGCATGGCGATCAGGATCTTGCCGGTCAGGTTGTCCGCCGAGGACGGGGAAGCGATGCGGTCGATCATGGAACGGTCCTTTCGTCCCCTACATCGGCATTGCCGGGGCCGCCCGCAAGATCGCCCCCCGCGCGCCCAAGACGCTTCTACCGGGGCCGCGGATGGGCTAGAGGGGCGGTATGAAAGCCACTGTCGTCACGCTGGCGGGCGCCCTCTGCGCCCTGCTGATCGCCGCGCTCACGCCGGCCGGCCCGGCGCGGGCGGCCGGGCTGCCGCCGGGGCTGGTATCGGCCAGCCTGCTGCCGGCGGCGCCGCAGCCGGACGGCACCGTGATGACGGCGCTGGCGCTGGAACTTGCGCCGGGATGGAAGACCTACTGGCGCAGCCCCGGAGAGACGGGCATCGCCCCGGCCTTCGACTGGTCGGGCGCGCCGAATGTCGCCGCGGCGGCGGCGCTGTGGCCAAGCCCGCAGATCATCGAATCCGAAGGGGCGCAGACGCTGGGCTTTCGGGATCGCCTGGTGTTGCCCCTGCGCCTGACCCCCGCCGATCCGTCCCGGCCCATCGAGGGGATGCTGGCGGTGGAGCTGGGCCTGTGCCTGAACATCTGCGTGCCGGCCCATCTGCGGCTGGCCGCGCCAGGGGCCGCAGCCGCGGCGCTCGACCCCCGCATCGCCGCGGCGCTGGACAGCGCCCCCCGCAAGGGCGAGGGCACGGCGCATTGCAGCCTTGCCCCCATCAGCGACGGGATGCGGGTTTCCGTTTCAGTCCCGGCAGCGGGCGCGCGCGCGGCGGCGGTCGAGGTCGATGGCCCCGGCATGTGGGTATCGGAACCCGACCTGACGACGGCAGGAGGCATGGTCACGGCAGCGGCCGATGTGGTCGGGCCGACCGGCAAACCCTTCGCGCTGGATGGGGCGCGGGTCAGGCTCACGCTGATCGGGGATGCGGGCGCGGTCGAATATCAGGGCTGCGCCCCGTCCTGAAGCCGTGCCGCCAGCGACAGCAGGTCCGCCCAGGCCTCGCGCTTGGCGATCGGGTTGCGCAGCAGATAGGCCGGGTGCGTCATCGGCAGCGCGGGCCGGCCGAAGGCGGCCGTCCATTGCCCGCGCAGGCGCAGGATGCCCTGCCGGCCCAGCGCCGCCTGGCATGGCGTGTTCCCCATCAGCACCACCACCTGCGGATCGGCCAGCGCGACATGGCGCGCCAGGAAAGGCAGCATCGCCTCGATCTCGGCGGGCTCGGGCCGGCGGTTGCCGGGCGGGCGCCAGGGCAGGACATTGGTGATATACAGCGCCTGCCGGGCATCGGGGGCCGTGCGCGACAGGCCGATGGCGGCGAACATCTGGTCCAGCAACTGCCCGGCGCGGCCCACGAAGGGGCGGGCCTGGCGGTCCTCCTCCTCTCCGGGCGCCTCGCCGATGACCATCACCCGCGCCGCCGGGTTTCCATCGGCAAAGACAAAGTTGCGGGCGCCCCTGCGGATGTCCAGCCCTTCGAAATCGGCCTGCAGGCGGGCCAGCGCATCCAGCGTATCGGCGCCCCCGGCCAGGGCGGCGGCGCGGGCGGGCAGCCCTTCGCCTTGCGGGGCGGCGGCGGGCGGCGGCGGTGGGGATGAGGGTGCATCGGGGATGGCGGGGGCGGCGGGCGTTTCGGCATAGCGGTCGACCGGGGCATCCAGCATCGCCTCGTCCACGCCCATCTCGCACTGCCAGTCCAGCAGGGCCAGCGCGGTGGCGGCGTCCAGCACGCTGCCCTTCCAGGTGGGATCGGCGGTCATGGACGGCAGGCTATGAGGACCGCGCCGCAGAGTCGAGCGCCCCGCCCCGCGGGGCGGCGGCCGGACCGGGGCTGGCGGGGTTTCTGGCGGGGTTGACGGGGCGGGGGGCGGCGGCGCGCGACAGGCGGTCGTTGATGGCCAGCCCCAGCCCGTGCCGCGGCACCGGGGCCACCGCGATCGGCCGGCCCAGCCGGTCGGCGGCGCGCAGCGTCTCGAACAGGCGGGCCGCCGCCTCGGCCAGATCGCACGAGGGCGACAGGTTGAACCTTGCGGCGCCGGGGCCAAAGCCGATCAGCGTCTCGTCCGGCCCCGCATCCCGCGCCTCGAGCCGCAGGGCGGCGGCGGGCGCATAATGGCTGGCAAGCTGACCGGGCGAATCGGGCAGGCCGGCCGATTCGGGGCGGGCCAGCCGCCGGTCCAGCACCGTCTCGACCGCCTCGGCCCGGATGCCGCCGGGGCGCAGCAGCGTGGCCCGCCCCTCCCGCCAGCCGATGATGGTCGATTCGAGCCCGACGGCACAGGCGCCCCCGTCCAGCACCGCCGCGATCCGCCCGTCGAGGCCCCCGGCCGCGTCCAGCACGTCCGCCGCGCGGGTCGGGCTGATGCGCCCCGAGGCATTGGCCGAGGGCATCGCCAGCGGCACACCCGCCGCCTGCATCACCGCCCGCGCAAGCGGATGGGCGGGCACCCTCAGCCCCACGCTGTCCAGCCCCGCCGTGACGAGCGAGGCGATCCCCGCCTCGGGGCGCAGGGTCACGACCAGCGTGAGTGGCCCTGGCCAGAACGCATCCGCAAGCCGCGCCGCCTCGCCCTCGATGACGCCGATGCCGGCTGCCGCCGCCGCGTCGGGCAGATGCACGATCAGCGGGTTGAAGGCGGGCCGGCCCTTGGCCTCATAGACGCGGGCGACGGCCAGGGCGTTGCGGGCATCGGCAGCCAGGCCATAGACGGTTTCGGTGGGCAGGGCGACGACCTGCCCGCCCGACAGCAGGGCGGCGGCATGCGCGATCCCCTCTGGATCGGGACGCAAGGTCAGTGTGGGAACGTGGGTCATCGCACCGTGTTTCCGGGTTGCGGGTCTGTGGCGCGGCATTAGGCTGCGCCTTGTTCGTATCGCAATACGCCCGCGACGCGCATTTGCAACAGCGCGGTCCGGCAGAATGGGGGCAGCATGGCTTATCGGGCACCGGTCGCCGACATCGCATTCATCCTGGACAAGGTGGTGCCGCTTGCCCCCGTGGCAGCGACCGGACGCTTTGCCGAGGCGACGCCTGAAACGGTGGCCGCGATCCTGGCCGAGGCCGGCCGGCTGACCTCCGAGGTGCTTGCCCCGCTGAACCGGGCGGGCGATCTTGCCCCGGCGCGGCTGGAAAACGGCGCGGTGCGGTCTGCGCCGGGCTTTGCCGAGGGGTTCCGGGCCATCGCCGAGGGCGGCTGGATCGGCCTGTCGGCCGATCCCGAACATGGCGGGGCGGGCCTGCCGCAGACGCTGAACATCGCTGTCAGCGAGATGATGGCGGGCGCCTGCCTGTCGCTGCAGCTGAACCCGCTGCTGACGCAGGGGCAGATCGAGGCCTTGCAGCACCACGCCTCGGACGAGATCAGGGCGCTGTATCTGCCGCGCCTGATCGCCGGCGACTGGAACGGCACGATGAACCTGACCGAGCCGGGCGCAGGCTCGGATGTGGGGGCGCTGACCACCCGCGCCGAACCTGCGGGCGACGGCACCTATCGCATCACCGGGCAGAAGATCTACATCACCTGGGGCGACAGCGATGTGACGGAAAACACCTGCCATCTGGTTCTTGCCCGCCTGCCGGGCGCCGGCGCGGGCACGCGCGGCATCAGCCTGTTCATGGTGCCCAAGTTCATCCCCGACCAGCAAGGCAGGCCGGGTGTCGGCAACAGCCTCAAGGTCGTCAGCCTGGAACACAAGCTGGGCATCCACGGCTCGCCCACCTGCGTGATGAGCTTCGAGGGCGCGACCGGCTGGCTGGTCGGCGAGGAGAACAAGGGCATGGCGGCAATGTTCACGATGATGAACAATGCCCGCCTTGCCGTCGGCGTGCAGGGGGTTGCCGTGGCCGAGGCCGCCTTGCAGCAGGCCGCCGCCTATGCGGCCGAACGCAACCAGATGGGGCCGATCATCCGCCACGCCGATGTGCGCCGGATGCTGGCCGCCGCGCGGGCCGAGGTGTTCGCCGCCCGCGCGATCTGCCTGGCCTGCGCGCAGGCGCTGGACCTTGCCGCGGCCACCGGCGACGCCGACTACGTCGCGCGCGCAGCCTTCCTGACCCCGATCGCCAAGGCCTGGGGCACCGATGTCGGCGTGCGCGTGGCCGATATGGGCGTGCAGGTGCATGGCGGGATGGGCTATGTCGAGGAGACCGGCGCCGCCCAGTATCTGCGCGACGTGCGCATCACCCCGATCTATGAAGGCACCAACGGCATCCAGGCGATGGACCTGGTGGGCCGCAAGATGATGGACGGGGGCGAGGCCGCCTTGCGCCTGATCGACGAGGTGCTGGAAGGCGCCGAAGCGGCGCGGGCGGCCATGCCGGATCTGGCCCAGGCCGTGCAGGAAGCCGCCGAAAGCCTGCGCGAGGCAACCGCCGCCATGGCCGGCGCCTCGATGCAGGACCGTTATGCCGGCTCGGTCCCCTATCTGTCGGCCTTTGCGCGGGTGCTGGGGGCGCATGTCCATCTGCTTGCCGCGCGCGAGGGGGATGAAGCGCGCAGGCTGCTGGCGCGGGTCTTCGTCACCCGCATCCTGCCCCGCAATGCGGGCGACCTGGCCGAGGCGCGGGCAGGCGTCGCCGACCTGGATTCGATCCCTGACGCAGCCCTTGCCGGGGCGGCATGACCGCCGGGCAGGCCGGGCAGGCCGACGCCCCCGCTACGGCGGATGAGGCAGAAGGGCGGGCCGGGAAGGCCGGCGTGCCGGCCCCGGCCGCGGCTGCTGCCACCGGCATCGTCCACCCCTGGAACGCCGCCCCGCCCGAGGGCGAGGCGGCAGAGGTCGCGCCCGGCATCCTGTGGATGCGCCTGCCGCTGCCCATGCGGCTTGATCACGTCAACTGCTATGCGCTGCGCGAGCCGGACGGCTGGACGATCGTGGACACAGGGTTCGATACGCCCGCCGCCCGAGCGGTCTGGCAGCGCCTGATGGACGGCCCGCTGGAGGGCGCCCCTGTCCGGCGGGTGCTGGTGACGCATCATCACCCGGATCATGTCGGCCTTGCGGGATGGTTCATGCAGCAGGGGGCGGCGCTGCTGGCCAGCCGCACCGCCTGGCTGATGGCGCGGATGCTGCAGCTGGACGTGCAGGAACGGCCCACGCCGCAGCAGGTCTGCTTCTGGCGGCGCGCCGGGATGGACAGCGCGCAACTGGCGCGGCGCGGCGCCGAGCGCCCCGTCAACAGCGCCGATGTGACCCATCCCCTGCCGCTGGGCTATACCCGCGTTTGCGAAGGACAGACCCTGCATCTGGGCGGGCGCGACTGGCATGTGGCGGTTGGCCATGGCCATGCGCCCGAACATCTGGTGCTGTTCGGCGCCGATGCTGATCTGGTGATCGGGGGGGATCAGCTGCTGCCCGGAATTTCGCCCAATCTCGGCGTGCATGCGACCGAGCCGGGCGCCAATCCGGTGCAGGACTGGCTGGACAGCTGCGCCCATCTTGCGCCGCTTGCGAATGCGCGGCAGCTGATCCTGCCGGGGCACAAGCTGCCTTATCGCGGCCTGCCCGAACGGCTGGCACAGCTGGCCGAGAACCACGAATCGGCGCTGGCGCGGCTGGCCGCCTCGCTGGCCGAACGGCCGCGCACGGCGGCCGACTGTTTCGACGTGCTGTTCCGCCGCCGCATTGGCGAGGGCGAATACGGCCTCGCGCTTGTCGAAGCGGTCGCCCATGTCAACGCGCTGGCCGCGCGCGGCCTGGCCTGCGAGATCGGCCTGACGCCCGAGGGCGGCGTGATCTGGGGCGCGCCGGCGGGGCGTGACAGCGCGGCGCATTTCGGCTAGCAGGACACGGGCGCCGCCCTGCGTCCCGGCCCGGCCATCCATGCCGGACCCGGACAGGACGGGCGGCGCAGGGACAGGACGCGCAAGGGCACAAGGGGCAAGGGACCGCAGGATGGCCACGATCCAGACACGACACATCACCCACGGGGCCGCGAACACCCATGGGCAGGGCACCGACAGCGTGACCGACCTTGCCGCGCACCAGCGCACGTTCGACGGCTTTGTCAGCATGCTCAAGTGGAACGTGATCGCCATCATCGCGATCCTGATCTTCCTGGCGCTTTCCAACGCCTGAGCGATACGGAACCCCCCGGAACAAGCGGCGGGACTGAGGGACAGCAACGATGCAACGGCGATCCTTTATCGCGCTGGCGCTGCCGGCTGCGCTGGCGGCCTGCGGGGCGGACAACAAATGGGCCGATGACGCCACGGTGCGGGCGGCG
Source organism: Paracoccus contaminans (assembly GCF_002105555.1). Classification (NCBI taxonomy): domain Bacteria; kingdom Pseudomonadati; phylum Pseudomonadota; class Alphaproteobacteria; order Rhodobacterales; family Paracoccaceae; genus Paracoccus; species Paracoccus contaminans. The sequence goes on along the minus strand of NZ_CP020612.1, from coordinate 1,570,242 downwards.
CGCTATCATTCGGACGATCCGCCCTCGATCTCGCTGCTGACGGTGATCGGAATCCCGCGCGGCGAAGGCGGCCATTCGGCGCTGATGATCAATGGCAGCCAGCGGGTGATCTATGACCCGGCCGGCAGCTGGGAACACCCGCGCATCCCCGAACGCCATGACGTCCTGTACGGGATCACCGACAACTTCCTGCATTTCTACATCGATTACCACGCCCGTTCGACCTATTGGGTCGCGCAGGATACCGTGCCGGTCAGCCTGGCGGTGGCCGATGCGGCAATCCGTTCGGCCGAGGGCGAAGGCCCCTCGAACAAGAGCTTCTGCGCCGTGAATACCGGCCGGGTGCTGCGCCGCGTGCCGGGGTTCGAGGGCGCGCCGACCGGGTTCAGCCCGCTCAAGCTGCGGGCATGGTTCCTGACGCTGCCGGGCGTCGTCTCGCATCGCTATCAGGACGGCGATCCGGCGAACAACCACGATGTCCTGCTGCGCCAGAAGGACGGCTCGATCGAGGGCTACGAACGCGGCAGGCTGGTGCGCCGGCCGGGCTGATCCCGGCCCTCCCCCAAGGGCCTGCCCGCAGCCGGATGGGGCCGGCGGGCGCTTCGCTCAGCCCATCAGCCCCATGCCAAGGGCCAGCGCGGCTCCGCCTGCCAGGATCGCCCAGAGGGTATGGCGGGTCAGCAGACCGGCCGCGACGGTGACCGCGGCGGCCAGCAGCCGCGCCGGATCGGGATGGCCCTGCGTGGCCGCCGGCCAGATCACCTGCGGAGCGACCAGCGCCGGCAGCACGGCGACCGCCGTATAGCGCAGCAGCCGCTGCGCCCATTCGGGCAGCGGCCGGTTTCCCACCGCGCCCAGGAACGACCAGCGCATCAGATAGGTGCCGATCCCCAGCACCACGATCACCGTCCAGATGGTCAGGTCGGAATAGCCGCCCATCTCAGCCCCGCGCGCGGGCGGTGCGGCGGCCTTGCCATGTCTCGACCAGCGCGCCTGCCGCCATGCCCAGCGGGCCGGCAAGCAGAACGCCCGTCCCCGAGGGCAGCCCCGCCATCGCCAGCGCCGCCGCAACCGACACGCCCGCCGCCGCCAGATGCGCCAGCGTGCGCAGCATCGGCGCGATCATCGCCAGAAAGGTGATGGGCACGGCGAAATCCAGCGGCCAATGCGCCGGGATCAGCGATCCCGCCGTCGCCCCGACATAGGTAGAGGCGATCCAGGGCAGGCACAGCACCGGCGAGGCGCCGAAGACATAGGCAACGCGCTGGGTCACCGAAAGCTGCGGCTGCCGCTCGAACCTCTGGATCGCCAGCCCATAGGTCTGGTCGATCAAGACATAGGCGATCACCGCCCGCTGCCATGCTGGCGCGCGGCCCAGCCATGGCGTCAGCGAGGCGGAATACATCGCCATGCGCAGGTTGATGGCCAGGGACGAGGCCAGCACGATCAGCACCGGCGCATGATCGTTCAGCAGCTGCAACGCGGAAAACTGCGAGGCCCCCGCCAGCACCAGAACCGAGAACCCCATTGTCTGCGCAACCTTCAGCCCCGAGGCGGTCGCCACCACCCCGAACAGCAGCGCAAAGGGAACCAGCACCAGCAGAAAGGGCAACGCCTGCAGCGCCCCCATGCATGCCGACCGCATCAGGGATGGCCCGGCCCCCTGGGCATCAGGGGGGGTCCGGCAAGGGGTCGGCGTCATGAAAGGCTGGCCTGCGATGATCCGCGTGCAGCTTTATCAACCGGCCCGGCGCATGCAAGTCAGTCGATCAGCGCGCCGGGGGCCTGATCCTCGGGCAGCTCAAGCTCGATCACCCACAGGTCGGGATCGGCGGCGCGCCGGCGAGTGGCGGCGGCGTCGATCTCGGCGGGGGTGCCGCTGGCCTGCAGCACCCAGGGGCGGGTGTCGGTGGCCATGTCGTATTCCTGCGACCACAGCTCGGCCCTGCCCGAGGGGCGCAGGACGCCCAGCGCGATGGCGCCCGCCATATCGTCGCCGCGGCGCAGCACATAGGCCCCCCGCCCGGCAAGATCGGCCCGCCGCAACAGCGCCGCGACCCGCAGCCCCGCGGTCAGGCGCGGCTCCATCAGTCGCCGTCCCGGTAATCCAGCCCCATTTCGCGATAGCGCTCGGCCTCGTCGAGCCAGTTCTCGCGCAGCGCGACGCGCAGGAACAGATGCACCGGGCGGCCCATGAAGGCGGCGATCTCGGCCCGCGCGGCGGTGCTGACGGCCTTGATCGTCTCGCCCCCCTTGCCCAGCACGATGCCCTTGTGGCCGGGCCGCGTGACGTAGATCACCTGGTCGATCCTGGCGCTGCCGTCCTCGCGTTCCTGCCAGTGTTCGGTTTCCACTGTCAGCTGATAGGGGATTTCCTCGTGCAGCCGCAGGGTCAGCTTTTCGCGCGTCATCTCGGCCGCGATCATGCGCATAGGCAGGTCGGCGATCTGATCCTCGGGATAAAGCCAGGGGCCGGCCGGCACCTCGGCCGCCAGCCAGTCCAGCAGGTCGCCCGTGCCATGCCCCCGTTCGGCCGAGATCATGAAGGTGCGCAGGAAAGGATAGGCCTCGTTCATGGCCTGCGACAGGGCCAGCAGTTCCTCGGCCTTGACGCGGTCGATCTTGTTGATCGCCAGCGCGACGGGGGTCTGGCCCGCCTTGCCCTGCAGGCTGTCGAGGATGGCGCGCACGCCGTCGGTCAGGCCCCGATGCGCCTCGATCAGCAAGACCACGATATCGGCATCGGCTGCCCCGCCCCAGGCGGCGGCGACCATGCTGCGGTCCAGCCGCCGGCGCGGGCGGAAAATGCCGGGCGTGTCCACGAACACGACCTGGCTGGCCCCATGCATGGCGATGCCCCGAATGCGCGCCCGCGTCGTCTGCACCTTGTGCGTGACGATCGAGACCTTGGCCCCGACCAGCCGGTTCAGCAGGGTCGATTTGCCGGCGTTCGGCTCGCCGATCAGGGCGACGAAACCGGCGCGGGTCGGCCCGGCAGAAGCGGCATCCCCGGCAGCGGCCGGATCGGGATGGGCCGGGTGATCCGACTCGGGTCGGGCCGGGTCAGGGCGGGCGGAATCGCCGGGCTGGGTCATTGCGTCACTCCGATCTTGTCCAGCATCGCCTGGGCGGCGGCCTGTTCGATGCTGCGCTTGGTGCCCGCGCCGCTTGCCTCGGCGCTGCGGGCGTCGTCCAGGATCACGACAATGCGAAAGCTGGGGGCATGATCGGGTCCGCTGCGTTCGGCGACGTGATAGCGGGGCAATCCCATGCCCTGCGCCTGCGCCCATTCCTGCAAGGCCGTCTTGGGGTTGAACGATGCCGCCTCGGCCCCGGCGATCCGGTCGCCCCACAGGCGCAGGATCATCGCCCGCGCCGCCGCGAATCCGCCGTCCAGATAGACGGCGGCTATCACCGCCTCCATCGCGTCGCCCAGCAGGGCGTCCTTGCGGCGCCCGCCGGTCATCATCTCGGACCGGCCCAGCTTGAGCATCTCGCCCAAGCCGATCTGGCGGGCGATCTCGGCGCAGGTCTCGCCGCGCACCAGCGCGTTCAGCCGGGGCGCAAGCTGGCCCTCGCTCGCGCCGCGGTCCTGCCGCAGCAGCGCCTCGGCAATGGTCAGGCCCAGCACGCGGTCGCCCAGGAATTCCAGCCGCTGGTTGTCGGGCCGCGTGGGCGATGACAGGCTGCTATGGGTCAGGGCGCGCACCAGCAAGGCGGGGTCGGCGAAATCATGCCCCAGCCGCGCCTGAAAGGCGCGCAGCTCGGCCGACAGCTTCACCGCCGCCATGCCATCAGTGCACGGCCCGGAAGAAACGGTCCGCCCGCCATGTCCAGAAATACAGCAGCGAACTGCCCGCGGCCGAGAACATGATCCGGTCGGCGCGCCCGATCAGATATTCGGCCGGGACAAAGCCCAGGCCCCCGGCGACGGCAGGCACGCGGCTGTCTTCGGAATTGTCGCGGTTGTCGCCCATGAAGAAATAGCTGCCCGCCGGGACGGTGAAGACGGGGGTGTCGTCCAGCGGCCAGTCATCAAGGATGTTCAGCACGTCATGCTCGACGCCATTGGGCAGGGTTTCCGTGAATCGCTGCTTTTCGCACAGCCCCCCCTCGGCGACCGGCTCGTTCCAGCAGCGCGGCAGGTTGCGGCCCGGACCCTGCGGCAGCTTGGCCTCGGCGAAGACCCCGTTCGGGGTCTGCGGAACGGGCTGGCCGTTCAGGATCACCTGCCCCTGCGTCACCTGGATCGTATCGCCCGGCAGGCCGATCACCCGCTTGACGAAATCGACCCCGCGCGTGGGGTGGCGGAACACCACCACGTCGCCGCGCTGCGGCTCGCGCCCCAGGATGCGGCCCGAAACGGGGCACAGCGAGAAGGGACAGGAATGGCGCGAATAGCCATAGGCCATCTTGTTGACGAACAGGAAGTCCCCGATCAGCAGCGTGTCCTTCATCGAGCCGGAGGGGATCCAGAACGGCTGGAAGAACAGCGTGCGGAACACGCCCGCGATGAGCAGCGCCCAGAACACGGTCTTGACCGTTTCCCAGATGCCGCCCTTTTCCCTGGCCGTGCTGCGCGCCATGTCGTCCTCGTCGGTTCTTATTAGCGGGTTCTTGGGCAGGCCCGGCCGGGGAAGTCAAGCGCCGCCGGATGGGTGGGGCCCATTCTCGGCCAGCGCCTCGATCACCACGAAGGCCTGCGCCCAGGGGTGATCGTCGGTCAGGGTGACATGGATGCGGGCGCGGTGCCCCGGCGGGGTCATCGCCGCCAGCCGTTCGGCGGCCCAGCCCGTCAGGGCCATGCCCGGCTGGCCCGAGGCCAGGTTGGATACCGCCATGTCGCGCCAGGCGATCCCCATCGCCAGCCCGGTGCCCAGCGCCTTGCTGCAGGCCTCCTTGGCCGCCCATCGCTTGGCCAGCGTCGCCGCCTCGTGCGGGCGGCGGCGGGCACGGGCAAGTTCGGTCGGGGTGAACACGCGGTTGCGAAAGCGGTCGCCGTGGCGTTCCAGCACGGCCGCGATGCGGTCGATGTTGCACAGATCGGTGCCGATGCCGAGGATCATCGTCCACCCAACCAGTCGAGCGGGTTGAGGGCGGCAGGGGCGGGCGGCTCGGCTTCGGCACCCGCCCCGGCGGCGGCCTCGGGGGCGGGATCTTCACCGAAGACCCAGCCCCAGGTGCCGCCAAGCCAGGCAAGGGCGCGGTCATAGGCTCCGGTCAGCGACAGCTCGGGCAACCCGGCATACATGGCGCGCGTGCTGTCCCATATGGTCGCGGGGCTGGCCTTTACCATCGACCAAAGCTCGGCGCGGGAGGGAACCTTCATCCCGCAGACCTCGTCATCGGAAATCGGGTTCTCGGGGTTGAAGGCCGCGTCCAGGGCCCGCATCTCGCCCATCATCTGGCAGGCGTCGTGCATCTCCCACGCGGTGGCGGCGGCGATGACGCCGATGCCGATGACGGGCAGCGCCTCGCCCGCCATGCTGCCGACATTGCGGGTCGCGGCAAATGCGGTGCGGCGCGAGACGCGGGCGGCGGTGTCCTTGACGGCAGCGCGCGCGGCCATGCGCTGGCCGCGATAGGTCACCGTGCTGTCGGCGGCCTCGCGCGCAAGCCGCGGACCGGCGGCGCGGCTTTCGGCCAGCGCGCGGGCAAGGTTGTCGGCGCGGCCGCTGATGGCGCGCCGCTCGGCCGCCTCGGCTGCGGCGCGGCGCTCGGCGCGGGCAAGATCGCCCGTCAATCCTGCCTCGCGCGCCACCTGCCGGCTATAAAGCGAGCGGATCTCGGTCACCGATTCGACTGCGCCCGATACGGCCGCAAAGACTGCAGGCACCACCGCTATTGCCACACTCAGCGCCAGCGAGCCGGCCATCAGCAGCATCATCAGCACCGACCAGATGCCGCCCAGCGCCGCGAGCGTCCAGCGCAGGGCGCGCAGCAACCCGCGCAGCAACCGCATGGTTCAGGGCACCAGATCGGCCGCGATCGCGCCGGAGTTCTGGTCGATGGTCACGGTCAGCGTGGCGGGGCGGCCCTGCCCTGACCGGGGGTCAAAGCGTTTGGCCGGAATGGTCAGCGTCAGCCCGCGCGCGGGGTCATAGCTGCCCTTGCGCCCCGGAAAGTCGAGATCGTAGAACCCCGACCCCTCGGCGCTAAGCGAGACGATCCGGCAGCGGCGCGCGCCGATCTCATCGAGCGGCGGCGCCAGCACCAAAAGCTGCACCGGGGCGCCTGCCGGCTCAATCGTGTCCAGCACCGCGACCCGGATGGCGCCCTGGGCATAGCTTGCGGAATGCTGCTCCCACGGCTCGGCCAGGTTCCAGGCGCTGGCGGTTCCGTCGCATTGGCGCACCGCCGCCGCATGACCGGACAGCGGGGCGAGGGCCGCGGCCGCGATCAGGACCGGCCGGATCATGCCGGCGCCCGCGCCGCATCCATGCGCCGGCGCATCTGCGCGATCGCGGGACCAAGGCCGGTAAAGATCGACTCGGCGATCAGGAAATGGCCGATGTTCAGTTCGGCGATCTGCGGCAGCGCGGCGATCGGGCCGACCGTGTCGAAGGTCAGCCCATGGCCCGCATGCACCTCGAGCCCCAGCGAGGCGGCCAGGCGCGCGCCCTCGGCCAGGCCGGCAAGCTCGGCATCGCGCCGGGCGATGTCGCCTGCGGTGTCGAAATCGCAATAGGCCCCGGTGTGCAGTTCGACGACGGCCGCGCCGGCGGCGGCCGCAGCCTCGATCTGGCGGGGATCGTGGCCGATGAACAGCGACACGCGGCTGCCCGCCTCGCGCAGGGGGGCGACATAATCGGCCAGGCGCGCCAGATCGCCGGCCACGTCCAGCCCCCCTTCGGTCGTGCGTTCCTCGCGCTTTTCGGGAACGAGGCAGACAGCATGGGGGCGATGGCGCAGGGCGATCGCCTGCATTTCGGCCGTGGCCGCCATTTCAAGGTTCAGCGGCACGTCAAGCGCATCGGCCAGATGCGCGATGTCGGCATCCGAAATATGGCGGCGATCCTCGCGCAGATGCGCGGTGATGCCGTCCGCGCCGGCCTGCTGGGCCATCAGCGCGGCGCGCAGCGGATCGGGCCATGGCGTGCCGCGCGCGTTCCGCACGGTGGCGACATGGTCGATATTCACACCCAGACGCAGCATCACGCCCCCCTTTCCTGCTGCACCAGCCTTAGCCCTGCGGCAATGCGAGGGGTAGCCCCTCGATGGTGCGGGTGGCCCTGACCCACCAGTCCGGCCGCGCTGCGGCCAGGCGCGCCGCGGCCGCCTCGGCGCCTGCGCCATCGGCAAAGATGCCAAAGCAGGTCGCCCCCGAACCCGACATGCGGACAAAGCCCGCCCCCTGCCCGGCCAGTGCCGCCAGGCAGTCGCCGATGACCGGCGCCAGGCGCAGCGCGGGGCCTTGCAGGTCGTTGCGCGTCTGCCCCAGCCATTCCAGCAGCGCCGCGCGCGTGCCCCCGCCCCAAGGCGGCAGCCCCGGATTGTCCCGCCGCTCCAGCGCCGCGAAGACGGCAGGGGTGGGCACCTCGATGCCCGGATTGACCAGTACCAGATCCAGCAGCGGCAGCCCGGCCACAGGGTCGAGCAGCTCGCCCACCCCGCGCATCCGCAAGGGCGCGCTGACCAGGCAGGCGGGCAGGTCGGCGCCCAGCATCTCGGGGCGCCGGGGCACACGGCCGAGCGCGCGCAGCACCGCAGCCGCATCGGCCGTGCCGCCCCCGATTCCCGAGGCGGGGGGCAGATGCTTGTCCAGCGTGATCGCAGCCCCCGCCCCGACCGCACGCGCCGCGCGCAGCACCAGGTTGTCCTCGCCGCCGGGGACAGCATGGGCGAACGGTCCCGTCAGGCGCAGCGACGGGGGGCCGGGCGCAACCGTCACCCTGTCGCCCAGCGCCGTGAACACCACCAGCGAATCGAGCAGGTGATAGCCGTCGTCCCGCCGCCCCGTGACGTGCAGCGCCAGGTTGATCTTGGCCGGCGCCGGCTGGGTGGCCGGCTGGGTCGCCGGCTCGCGGGCGGGGGCGGTCACGGCTTGGGCGGCGCGTCCGCAGGGGCGGAAGGCGGCAGGGACGGATCGGCGGCCTCGGCCGGGGCGGCCGCCGGGCCGGGGGCGGGGGGCGCAGGCGGCTGGCCGAACCCTTGCGGCAGCTTGCCCCCATTGGCCTTTTCCGCGGCCAGCACCGCATCCAGCCCGACCTCCAGCTTGGCGCGGATGCGGTTCAGGTCGGTGTCGGTATCGTCGGGCTTGTAAAGGCTCAGCGCCCGTTTCCACTGGATCTCGGCCTCGCGCTTGCGCCCGACCATCCAGTAGATGTCGCCCATATGGTCATTGACCAGACTGTCCGAGGACATGGCCGCGACCGCCTTTTCCATCGGATCGACGGCCTGGGCATAATGGCCCATGCGGTAATGCGCCCAGGCCAGCGAATCGAGGATGTAGCCATCGTCCGGGCGCAGCGCCACGGCCTTTTCGATCAGCTTCAGCCCCTCGTTCAGCCGGATGTTGCGATCGACCCAGCTGTAGCCGAGATAGTTCAGGATCGGCGCCTGCTCCGGCTGAAGCTTGAGCGCGGCCTGAAAATCGGCATCCGCCCGGTCGAACTGGCCGGTGCGTTCCAAGGCGATGCCGCGCGCATACAGCGCAAACCAGCTTGCCTGCGGATCATCCGTCTTCTGCAGCCGCTTGAGCGCCTCGTCATAGACGGGCACGGCCTCGGCAAAGCGGTCATGCTGGCGCAGCAGATCACCCAGCGCCATCCAGGCTGCGGGCAGATCGGGCCAGGCCTCGGTCAGGCGGCGGGCGGCCGCCTCGGCATCATCGCCCCGGCCGGCGCGGGCCAGCGCGTCGATGCGGGAAAGCTCGGCGCCGGGGCGCAGGTCGCCCTTGGCGCGCAGGCCGTCGAATTCCTTTTCCGCCAGGTCGAACTGGCCGGCCGATTGCAGCAACTGGGCCGCCAGCAACTGCGCATCGGCCATCTGCGGGTCAAGATATTGCCCCAGCCGCGCATAGATCAGCGCCAGCTGATCGGTATCCTCGCCCCCCATCAGCACCCCGCCGAAGGTGACGAAGACCTGCGCCAGCCCCGCAACCGGCGATCCGACCACGTCGAAGGGCAGCGTTTCGCCAGCCGCCAGCCGGGCGCGCATCGCCTTCAGCGACGGCTCTGTCTCCAGCGCGTCGACGCCATCCAGCACCTTGATGGCCTCGTCATTGCGCTCCAGCTGGGAAAGCACCTGGACCCGCGCGGTGATGCCGCCCAGATGGCCCGACGCCTCGGGCGCGCGCAGCGCCTTTTCGGCCGCCTCGTAATCCCCCACGCTGGCCTTGGCCAGCGCGAGCTGATACTGCGCGATCCCCCCCGCCCCGCGGGTCTTGGACAGATGCTCCAGCGTGGCGAAGGCATCCCCGGCGCGGCCCGCGCCCAGTTGCGCCCAGGCGCGGATCATGCCGTCCAGCAGCGGCCCCGCCGCCCCGTCGGCGGTCGAGGGCCGCTCGTCCAGCGATTTCAGGACGCCCGCCCAGTCGCCCTTGCGGGCCATTTCCACGCGCGCGATCAGCCCGGCCAGTTCGGTCGCCTTGTTCGAGCGCACGAGATTGTCCGACAGCGCGACGGCATCGCCCATCTCACCAGCCGACACCAGCGACACCAGCGCGCCATCCTGCAGGAAGATGTCGGCCGGATCGTTCCGCACGGCCTGGCGGAAATAGCGCGCGGCAGGGGCATAATCGCTGCGCGCCGCGGCAAGGCGCGCGGCAAGGTAGGGGCCGGCGCGGCCGGGGACGGGCGCCATCGCGGCAGCAGGCGCGGCCGGATCGCGCGCGCCGTCCGTGGCGGTGCGGGGCTGCGTTCCGGCCGGGGCGGCCTCCGCCTGCGCAAGGCGCAGCGGCAAGCCGGTCAGGGATGCGGCGCGGGGCGCGGCGGAAAGCGCGGCGGGGGCTTGGGCCATGGCCGGGGCGCACAGCCCGCCGGCCACCGCGAGGATCAGGATAGGTTTCATCGCTGGCAACGGCCCCGCATCGGCTGATGGACGAGCCCCGACCCTAGCGATTGCCGCAGGCGGCGGCAACGCCGGGTCTGCGGGCGATGCGCTCACATGTTGGGATAATTCGGCCCGTCGCCGCCCTGGGGGGTCGTCCAGACGATGTTCTGCGAGGGGTCCTTGATGTCGCAGGTCTTGCAATGGACGCAGTTCTGGAAATTGATGACGAACCGCGCGCCCTCAGGAACGCTCGCATCCTCGACCACCTCATAGACCCCCGCCGGGCAGTATCGCTGCGCCGGTTCGGCATATTCGGGCAGGTTGACCCGGATCGGAACGCTCGGGTCCTTCAGCCGCAGGTGGCAGGGCTGGCTTTCCTCGTGGTTGGTAAAGGAAAAAGCCACATTGGTCAGCCGGTCGAAGGACAGCTTGCCGTCGGGCTTGGGGTAGTCGATCGGCTTGTATCGGGCGGCCTTGCCGGTCGCGGCAGCGTCGGTCTTGCCGTGCTTCCAGGTGAACAGGACGTTGCGGTTGAAGATGCCCGCCCCCCACATGTCGATCCCGCCCAGCATCAGGCTGCCGATCATGCCGGTGCGCGACCAGGCCGGCTTGACGTTGCGCACCCGCTTGAGATCGCGCGCGATCTCGCCCGAACGGACATCGGCCTCATAGTCGGTCAGCTCGTCGCCCTCGCGCCCGGCCTTGATTGCGGCGGCAGCCGCCTCGGCGGCGGCGATGCCGGACAGGATGGCATTGTGGTTGCCCTTGATGCGGGGGACGTTCACGAAGCCCGCCGAACAGCCCAGCAGCGCCGCGCCCGGCACGGTCAGTTTCGGGATCGATTGCCAGCCGCCCTCGCTGATCGCCCGCGCGCCATAGGCGACGCGCTTGCCGCCCTCGAGCAGTTCGGCAACCATCGGGTGGTGCTTGAAGCGCTGGAACTCGGCATAGGGATAAAGATAGGGGTTGGCATAGTTCAGGTGAACGACGAAGCCGATGAACACCTGATTGTTCTCGGCATGATAGATGAAGCTGCCGCCGCCCGCATTCTTGCCCAGCGGCCAGCCCATCGTGTGAACGACCGTCCCCTCGCGGTGCTTGGCGGGGTCGATCTCCCAGATTTCCTTCATGCCGATGCCGAACTTCTGCGGCTCGTGCCCGGCGGACAGGTCGTATTTCTCGATCAGCTGCCTGGCGAGGCTGCCGCGCACGCCCTCGGCGATGAAGACATACTTGCCGCGCAGCTCCATCCCCGGCTCATAGGACGGGCCGGGGGTGCCGTCCGACTGCTTGCCCATTTCGCCCGCGACGACGCCGGCGACGCGCTCGCCCTCCATGACCAGGGCCGAGGCGGCCATGCCGGGAAAGATCTCGATCCCCAGCCCCTCGGCCTGCTCGGCCAGCCAGCGGCAGACATTGCCCATGCTGACGATGTAGTTGCCGTGGTTGGACATCAGGCGCGGCATCGGCCAGTTGGGGATGCGCACCGAACCGGACGGGCCAAGGACGACGAAGCTGTCGGACTTGACCTCGGTGCGGATGGGGGCGCCCTTTTCCTTCCAGTCGGGGATCAGCGCGTTCAGCCCCACCGGGTCCAGCACCGCGCCCGACAGGATATGGGCGCCCACCTCGGACCCCTTTTCCAGCACCACGACATTCAGATCGGGGTCGATCTGCTTGAGGCGGATGGCCGCTGACAGGCCCGCCGGCCCGGCGCCGACGATCACCACGTCGAATTCCATCGATTCGCGTTCGATATCGGCCATGGCTGCTTTCCTCGTGACGGTGGCGGGGCTTGGTCGGTTGATAGCTGCATATTCACATCCGGGGCGTGAAACAACCGCAAGGCTCCGTGTCGCTGCGGTGCAATCGCCCGCCGCTGGCCCGCCGCCGGGCAAGGGCGCTTGCGTCAGGAACGGCACTGCGCCACGATGCGGCCCGAACCAGACGCCCCCGCGACATTGCCGGGGGCGTTTCCGCACGAGGGCGCGATGGAAAAGATACCGATGACGCGGGCAGGCTTTGACCTGCTGGACGAGGAACTGCGCGGGCTGAAGGCCAATGACCGCCCGGCCGTGATCCGCGCGATCGCCGAAGCGCGCGAACATGGCGACCTGTCCGAGAACGCCGAATATCATTCCGCCCGCGAAAAGCAGTCCTTCATCGAAGGCCGCATCAAGGAGCTTGAGGGCATCTTGTCGCGTGCCGAGGTGATCGACCCCTCGAAGCTGTCGGGCAGCATCAAGTTCGGTGCCCGCGTCACCCTGGTGGACGAGGACACGGGCGAGGAAAAGCTGTTCCAGCTCGTGGGCGAGCAGGAGGCCGATCTTGAACGCGGCCTGTTGAACGTGCGCTCGCCCCTCGCACGGGCCCTGATCGGCAAGGACGAGGGTGACAGCGTCGAGGTGGTCACGCCTGGGGGGCAGAAATCCTACGAGATCCTTGCGATCCGCTATGAATGAGGCGATCGCGCGGCTGCGTTCCCGCCTGGCGGGCCGGCGGGGCGGGGATCGCGCGTCGATCGCGGGTGCCGCGGCCACGCTGGCCTGGGTGCTGCTGGTGCTGCTGTTCTGGCTGGCCGGGCCGTCGGATGGCTCCGCGTCAGGGCTGGGGCGGCTGGCCGCGCTGGTCGGGGTGGTCCTGCCGCTGGTGCTGATCTGGACCGCGGTCGGGCTGGCCCGGATGCTGGCCGACCTGCGTGCCGAAGCGGCCATGCTGCGCGCCCGGATGGAGGCGCTGCGCCCCGACGAGCGTGCCGCGGCCGACCGTGACGCCGCCCTGCCCGCCGCGCCGGGCCGCACTGCCCTTGCCGCGCTGCGCCCGGCCCCGCGCCCCGCCCGGCCCGAGCAGAAGCAGGCCGGCCTGCGGCAGGGCGAGCCGAGGCAGAGCGATCTGCCCCTGGACCCGCCCGAGGCGGTCCGGATCTCGCCGGATGAGCTTGTCGCGGCCTTCGATTTCCCGGACGGGCCGGACGACCATGCGGCCATTGCGGCGCTGCGCAAGGCGCTGGCCGACCCGGAAACGGCGCGCTGCATCCGGGCGGCGCAGGATGTCATCACCCTGCTGGCCGGGCACGGCGTCTATATGGACGACCTGCCCGACAGCCGCGCCGATGCACAGGGCTGGCGGCGCTTTCTGGAGGGCCAGCGCAGCGGCGCGCAGGCGCTGGGCGACATCGGCGACCCGGCCGCGCTGGACACCGCGGCGATGCTGATGCGCGAGGACGAGGTGTTCCGCGATGCCGGCCACCACTTCCTGCGCCAGTATGACCGCACCCTGTCCCGCGCGGCGGCCGACATGAACGACCCGACCCTTGCCGCCGCGGTCGACAGCCGTTCGGGCCGGGCCTTCCGGCTGCTGGCGCAGGTGACGGGCATGTTCGGCTGAGCGGGGAGCCTTGCATGAGGATGCCCGCATGACCCCGGCCGGGCTGCTGCGCGCGATGTTCGACCGCGCCGTGGCCGTCGCCGACCCGATGATCGGCCTTGGGCGCTTTCTGCCGCCCCGGCCGCCGGGACGGGTGCTGGTGGTCGGCGCCGGCAAGGCCAGCGCCCGGATGGCCGAGGCGGTCGAGGCCGCCTGGGGGCCATGCGAGGGGCTGATCATCACCCGGCGCGGCCACGGACGGCCCACCCGCGGGGTGGAGATCGTCGAGGCGTCACACCCCGTTCCCGATGCCGCCGGCCTGGCGGCCAGCGAACGGATGCTGGCCATGCTGCAGGGCCTGGGGCCGCAGGATTTCGTGCTCGCGCTCATCTCGGGCGGGGCATCGGCGCTGCTATGCGCGCCCCGGCGCGGGATCGGCCTTGCCGAAAAGCAGGCGGTCAACCGCGCGCTGCTGGCAAGCGGGGCACCCATCGGGCAGATCAACATCGTCCGCAAGCATCTCAGCCGGGTCAAGGGCGGACAGCTTGCCGCCGCCGCCTGGCCGGCGCGGATGCTCGCTTTGTGCCTGTCGGACGTGCCGGGGGATGATCCGGCCCTGATCGGATCGGGGCCGACAGTGGGCGATCCGTCCAGCCCCGCCGATGCGCTGGCGATCCTGGACCGCTGGGGCATCACCCCGCCGGCTGGGGTCAGGGCGGCGCTGGGCGCGCCGGGCGGGGTTGTGGCGCCGGGCGATCCGCGGCTGGGGCACACCCAGACCGTCGTCTATGCGGCGCCCTCGCTGTCGCTGGACGCGGCTGCCGAGCTTGCGCGGGCCGGGGGCTATGCGGTGCGCTGCCTCGGCGACGCGGTCGAGGGCGAGGCGCGCGCGGTTGCCGCCACCCATGCCCGGCTGGCGCTGGCCGAAGGCGGGCCGCTGGTGATCCTGTCGGGGGGCGAGCTGACCGTAACCCGCCGCGGCGACGGCATCGGCGGGCCGAATGCCGAATATGCGCTGGCGCTCGCCCTCGCGCTGGATGGCGCGCGGGGCATTCATGCGCTGGCCTGCGATACCGATGGGGTGGACGGGGCGGCCGAGATCGCGGGGGCCATGATCGGCCCCAACACGCTGGCGCGTGCCGCGGCGCTGGGCGCCGATGCGGCCGCGGCGCTGGCCCGCAACGATGCGCATGGCTTTTTCGGCCGGATCGGGGGGCAGGTCGTGACCGGCCCCACCCTGACCAATGTCAATGATTTCCGCGCGATCCTGATCGAGGCAGCGCCGCCGCGCTGAGGAAGGCCCCGCCCCCCTGCATTCGCCTGGGTTGACGTCATCATCGGGCCAAGGCGCGGCCATCACGGCGGCGGCCTGAACGCGGCGGGCTGCGGCGGGCCGTCACCCCGTGCCCTGAACTGTTCCGTCGCCAAGCGTCAAGGCGCGGCGGCCCTTGGCCCAAGCCACGGGATGCGGAGCGGCGGGTCCGTCACAAAGGCCCAAATCAAGCCGGCTTCCTGACGCGGCCGGGCCTGCGACCACCCATCCTGCGCCCCACCGGCCGGGCGTCATCGCGCCCCCCCGCATCGCGGCGCAAGGGGCATGCCTGGCCGGCTGGGCCGCGCCCGGTTCTGGCCCCTCAGCCTGCCAGGGCGGCGACGATGTGATCGCCCATCTGTGCGGTGCTGACGGGCGTGCCGCCCTCGGGGCCCATCAGATCGGCCGTGCGCACGCCGTCGGCCAGAACCTTTTCCACCGCCCGTTCAAGCTCGTCGGCCGCCGCCCCTTCGCCCAGCGAATAGCGCAGCGCCATTGCAAAGCTGAGGATGCAGGCGATCGGATTGGCCTTGCCCTGCCCCGCGATATCGGGGGCCGAGCCGTGGACGGGTTCATACATCGCCTTGGGACGGCCATTGGCCATCGGCGCGCCAAGGCTGGCCGAGGGCAGCATGCCGAGGCTGCCGGTCAGCATCGCCGCCGCATCCGACAGGATGTCGCCGAACAGGTTGTCGGTCACGATCACGTCGAACTGCGACGGGCGGCGCACCAACTGCATCGCGCCGTTATCGGCATACATATGGGTCAGCTCGACATCGGGATATTCGTTGTCGTGGACCCACTGCACTTCCTCGCGCCACAGGATGCCCGATTCCATCACATTGGCCTTTTCCATCGAACAGACCCGGTTCGACCGCTTGCGCGCCAGATCGAAGGCCGCGCGGGCGACGCGGCGGATCTCGCCGCTGGTATAGCGCTGGGTGTTGATGCCCACCCGCCCGCCTTCGTTGTCCGGGTTGTTGTCGTCGGCATGGATGCCGCGCGGTTCGCCGAAATAGACGCCCGAGGTCAGCTCGCGCACGATCAGGATGTCGAGGCCGGCGACCACCTCGCGCTTGAGCGAGGAAAAATCGGCAAGCGCGTCAAAACACTGGGCCGGGCGCAGATTGGCGAACAGGTCCATTTCCTTGCGCAGGCGCAGCAGGCCCCGTTCCGGCTTGACGCTGAAATCGAGGCTGTCATAGGCCGGCCCGCCGACCGCGCCCAGCAGCACCGCATCGACCTGCTGGGCCTTGGCCATCGTGGCATCCGCCAGCGGCGTGCCGTGCCGGTCATAGGCAGCGCCGCCGACAAGATCCTCGGACACGTCAAAGCGCATCCCGCGGTTCGCCTGGAACCAGTCGATGACCTTGCGCACCTCGGCCATCACCTCGGGGCCGATGCCGTCGCCGGGCAGGATCAGAAGGGAATAGGGCTGGGACATGATGGCTCCGCGGCGATGGTCAGGAAGGCGAAAAGGCTGCCTACCGCCTAGCCAAGGCCGGACGGACGGTCAAGTTCACGGCCATTTGGCTTGCGGTTGGGCGGCGCAGGGGCCCCTATGGCCAAGCTGCATGGAAGGAGAACGCACCATGACGCGCATGCCTGCCGCCCTGCTGGCGGTTCTGCTGGCATCATCCCTGCTGGCCCGACCTGCGGCAGCCGATACCGGCGCGACCGTGGTGCTGCCCGACACCTCTGCCCTGCCCCCGGCCGAGGCCCGCGCCCTCTTGACCCAGCTTGCCCAGGTCAATGTCATCACCTCGAACTGCCCCGCCTATGCGCTCGGCGATGCCGACTGGACGCTGCTCACCGGCACGGGCGACCAGCTTGCCGCCCAGCTGGGGCTGGACGCCTCGGCCTATGACCGGCAGGTCTATGCGCCGGCCTTCCGCCTTCTGGACGATCCGGGGGCCTGCGACCGGGTCGGGCCGACGGCCGCCGGGCTGATCGGAAGGCTCAGGGCGATGGGGGGCGCGGCCGAAGGCGCGGGACGGTAAGGACGCCCCTTCAGCCCATGCTGCCCCCGCCGCCGTCCGGCCCCCAGCGGGCGCGGTCCACCCGCCAGGACCACAGCGCGACGGCAATCCACATGCCGTTATAGACGACCCCCGCGATCAGCACCGCAACCCCCGGCACTGGACCGATCGCGGCACGCCCGATCAGGTCATGGATATCCTGCGCGGGAAAGGGATGGATGGCGATCTTGCCCCAATAGGCCCCCGACTGGATCGCCAGGATCCAGATGAAGTTGCGGCGCAGCCGCCGCCCCAGCGCCTGCACGAAGCTGATATGGTGGACCGGCGTTTCGTAATCGCGCGCCAGCACGTCGCGCCAGGCCGGATCAACAGGCTGGCCGCGCAGCATGGGGGCGTAAAGATGCGTTTCCATCCAGCGGGCGCGGGCGCGCCAGACGTTGAAATAGCGATAGCGCCGCGCCTCGAACACCAGAAAGACCAGCAGCAGCATGCCCACCACCAGCAGCGGCAGGGACGAGGATGAAGGGCTGGAAAAGGCCGAGGTCAGCGCCACGCCCATCATGACGATCGACCAGTTGGTCGTATTGTCCAGCCGCGTGCGCCACACGGTCGAACGATAGACCTCGCCCCGGTAAAGATGGGCCATCGCGCCAAGCTGCGCCGAATCGAAATCGGACAGGCGCATCGACAGGGTCGCGGCCTGTCCGGCGGCAGGCTGGATGGCGGGCTGGTCCAGCGGATGGGCGGCATTGCGCGGTGGGTCGGCGGACGGGGCAGCCTCGGCCCCA
Source organism: Paracoccus contaminans (assembly GCF_002105555.1). Classification (NCBI taxonomy): domain Bacteria; kingdom Pseudomonadati; phylum Pseudomonadota; class Alphaproteobacteria; order Rhodobacterales; family Paracoccaceae; genus Paracoccus; species Paracoccus contaminans. The sequence continues at coordinate 1,552,804 of NZ_CP020612.1, read as the reverse complement.
TCGGCTTGCAGCAGGGCCGCATCCGGGCCGGCGATGGCGGTGCGCGGCACCCCATCCTCGGGCGCAGGCGGCGTGACGGCGGGGGGCAGCGGCGCCCCCGGCCCTTTCCACATCGCGCCCTCGCCCGCCCTTTCATCCGTCATTGCGCCATCCTTACATCGACCCAGACCAGCCGGTGCCGCGATGCCGCCGCGGCAGCCTCGGCCAACGGCATCCCCGGCGGGGGCCACAATACGCCCGATCCGGTGACCGCCAGATCAGGGGACGGCAACACCAGATCCACGCGCAGGTTCCCGGGGCCGCCCTCGTCAGCCCAGTCGGCCGTGTCCAGCGCCGGATCGCCCCGCTGGCGGGCATTGACGCCCGCCTGCGGAGCGGCGGCGGCTCCTTCGCTGCGCGGGGCCGGGTCGCGGGCGGCAGCGATCAGCGCCCGCAGCGCCTCGGGCCGCCCCTCGCCGTCCTCGGGATCGAGATTGGCCTTGCCCATCAAGGCAAAGCGGCCCGGCGGCAGGTGGCGCAGCCAGAATGCCGCCTCGTCATGGTTGCGCCGGCCATTGCGGTCATCGGGCCCGTCAAAGACCGGCGGCGTCGCCGACCAGGCCAGCAGCGTCAGCCCTCCAGCCGGCAGCGAAACCGGCACCTGCCAATGCGCGACCGAGGACAGGCGCTGCACCGCCGCCACCTCGGGCGGCGCGGGCGGCATCAGGTTGCCCGGCAGATCGCGCCAGAGCGTGCCCGAATGATCCGTCACCTGCCCCAGCGGATGACGCGACAGCACCGCCATCCCGCCCTGCCCCGTGAACAGCCCGAAGCCCTGCGCATCCCCCGGCCCGCCCTGCCGGCCGTCCTGGTCGAGATCAAGCCCCGTCGCCAGCCCCGCATTGGGCTGGCCCGCATGGCGATAGGGGTAATCCGCGCCCGCCTTGGCCAGCAGCGCCGCAAAGGCGGCGAGTGCCTCGCCCCCCCAGTCCCAGTCGAACCCGGTCAGGACCAGCACGTCGGGATCGGCGGCGGCAATCACCTGCACCGCAGCCGCGACCTGCGGGTCCGTGCCCGAACGGATGTCCCTCAGCAGCAGCCCCGGCCCCGCACGCGTCAGCTCGGGCGACCACGTCGCCAGCCGGACCGATCCCTCGGCCGGCGGCTGCAGCCCTTCCTGCGGCACGGGCGCCGCGCCCCTAGCGCCCGGCGCGATGGCCAGCGCCGCCAGCAGCATCAGGGCAGCGGCCCCTGCCCGCATCACCGCCTCAAACCCAGGGCTGGGTCTGCGCGATGCGGCTTTCATAGGTTTCGATCGCGGAAGCCTTTTCCATCGTCAGCCCGATATCGTCGAGGCCGTTCAGCAGGCAGTGCTTGCGATGCGGGTCCATCTCGAAATGATGGGCGGTGCCGTCCGGGGCGGTGACGGTCTGGCTTTCCAGATCGACCGTCAGGCGGGCATTGGCCCCGTTTTCGGCATCGGCCATCAGGGCATCCACCGCCTCTTGCGGCAGGATGATGGGCAGGATGCCGTTCTTGAAGCAGTTGTTGTAGAAGATGTCGGCAAAGCTGGTCGCGATCACGCAGCGGATGCCGAAATCCAGCAGCGCCCAAGGCGCGTGTTCGCGCGAGCTGCCGCAACCGAAATTGTCGCCCGCGACGATGATCTGCGCATCGCGCCAGGCCGGCTTGTTCAGGACGAAATCGGGATTTTCCGACCCGTCGGGGAAATAGCGCATCTCGTCGAACAGGTTCTTGCCCAGCCCCGAACGATGGATCGTCTTGAGGAACTGCTTGGGGATGATCATGTCGGTGTCGATGTTGACCAGCGGCATGGGCGCCGCGATGCCGGTCAGGGTGGTGAAGGGGGTCATGGATGGCCTCTCAGGCGACAAACGGCACGGGACGCATCACCGCATCCCGTTTGCGGTTTCGGAACAGGTCGGGTGGCAGCGGCCAGGGCGGCCTGCGCCCTGCATGAGGCACGGGCCCGTCGGGGCGGCCCCGCGCCGCGGCGCAAGGCCCCTCCCGCGCTAGACGCGGCCCATGGGACGGGGTGCGCGCTGCTGCCGGGCAGGCGCATCAGGCGCGCTCGGCCAACACCTCGCGCACATCGACCAGATGGCCCGCGATGCCGGCTGCGGCCGCCATGATGGGCGACATCAGGTGGGTGCGCCCGCCCCGGCCCATGCGGCCCTCGAAGTTGCGGTTCGAGGTGGCGGCGCAACGCTCGCCGGGGGCCAGCTGGTCGGGGTTCATGCCAAGGCACATCGAACAGCCCGCAAGGCGCCATTCGAACCCGGCCTCGGTGAAGATGCGGTCGAGCCCTTCCTCCTCGGCCTGGGCGCGGACAAGGCCGCTGCCGGGCACGACCATGCCGCGCACCGAGGGCGCGAGATGCCTGCCGCGCACGATCTCGGCCGCGGCGCGCAGATCCTCGATCCGCCCGTTGGTGCAGGAGCCGATGAACACCGCGTCGATGGCGATCCTGTCCAGCGGGGTTCCGGGCGTCAGGCCCATGTAGTCGAGGCTGCGGCGCGCCGCCTCGACCTTGCCGCCCTCGAAATCCTCGGGCGCGGGGACGGCGGCGGTGATCGGCAGCACGTCCTCGGGCGAGGTGCCCCAGGTGACGACCGGGGCGATGTCCTCGGCGCGGATGGTCACGACCTTGTCCCAATGCGCGCCCTCGTCGCTGGACAAGGTGCGCCACCAGTTGACCGCGGCCTCCCATGCGGCGCCCTTGGGGGCGTGGGGACGGCCCTTGACATAGGCGAAGGTCGTCTCGTCGGGGGCGATCAGGCCGGCGCGGGCGCCGCCCTCGATGGCCATGTTGCAGACGGTCATGCGCCCTTCCATGGACAGGGCGCGGATCGCCTCGCCGCAGTATTCGATGACATGGCCGGTGCCGCCGGCGGTGCCGGTGCGGCCGATGACGGCCAGCGTGATGTCCTTGGCCGTGACGCCGGGGCGCAGCGTGCCGGTGATCTCGACCTTCATGTTCTTCGATTTCTTCTGGATCAGCGTCTGGGTGGCCAGGACATGTTCCACCTCGGACGTGCCGATGCCGTGGGCCAGCGCGCCGAAGGCGCCATGCGTCGCGGTGTGGCTGTCGCCACAGACGACCGTCATGCCGGGCAGCGTCCAGCCCTGTTCGGGGCCGACGATATGCACGATCCCCTGGCGCACATCGTTCATCGGGTAATAGTTCAGGCCGAAGTCGCGGGCGTTCCTGTCCAGCTCGGCGACCTGAATGCGGCCTTCGGGGTTTTCGATGCCCATCACCCGGTCGGGCGTCGTGGGCACGTTGTGGTCGGGGACGGCGATCGTCTGGTCGGGACGGCGCACCGTGCGGCCGGACATCCGCAGCCCCTCGAAGGCCTGCGGGCTGGTCACCTCATGCACAAGATGGCGGTCGATATACAGCAGGCAGGTGCCGTCGGGCTGGCGATCGACGACATGGGCATCGAAGATCTTGTCGTAAAGCGTGCGGGGGCCGCTGGCGTTCGGGGTGCCGGTCATGGCTGTCACTTTCGGATTGGCTGGCGAGGCAGGGGACATCGGGCGCGCCCGTCGGGACGCGGCGGCCCTCACGCCCGCGCGGTCACGGTCCGGCTGACGCCGTAAAAGCGGCCGGGCAGGCGGATTCGATCATGGATGTCGAAATACCGGAACATTCCATCACGCTAACGCGCCTTGCGGCCAGCCTGCAAGGGGGAACAGGGTGCATGGCCGCTTGCCGCGGACGGGCCCTGTTGCAACAAATCCCCGGATGCGGTTGAGAAACGGCCGCGCCATGCTATCTTTGTGCCATCCCGGCGCCGGGACGTGCGGCGCGCTGACCGGAGGGAAGCCCCTGTCCACCACTGTCCCGTCGCCCCGACCGGCGACCGCGACCGCCGCGGAACCCAGCCCCAGCCTGCTGGACCGCATCCTGTCCTCGCTTGACGACGACAAGGCCGAGGACATCGTCACCATCGACCTGCGTGGCCGTTCGGCCATGGCCGACCACATGGTCATCGCCTCGGGCCGCAATGCCCGCCAGGTCGCCTCGATCGCCGAGCATCTGATCGACCGCCTCAAGCAGGACACCGGGCGCACCGCCCGCGTGGAAGGCAAGGACACCGGCGACTGGGTGCTGATCGACACGGATGATGTCGTCGTCCACGTCTTTCGCCCCGAGGTGCGCGAGTTCTATCAGCTCGAACGGATGTGGATGCCGGCCGATGCGCTGGGCGGGCTGCGCGCCGATGCGGCGCGCGAGGACGCTGCCGTTTCGCTGACGCGCTGAGCGGACGCGCGGCGGATGATGCGGGTCCGCATCGCGGCGGTCGGCCGTCTGCCCGCCCGTGCGCCCGAGGCCGCGCTGGTCGCGGATTACCTGACCCGCTTCGGCCAGGTCGGCCGGGGCCTCGGCCTCGGGCCGGCAACGGTGGCCGAGGTCGAGGACAGGCGCGGCGGCGGCCGGGTGGCCGAGGCTGCGCTGCTGTCGCGCCAGATTCCTGAAGGCGCGGCGATCATCGCGCTGGACGAACGCGGCCGGGTCCTGTCCTCGCCCGACCTTGCCGAAGCGCTGGCACGCTTCAGGGATCAGGGCAGGCCCGAGACGGCCTGCCTGATCGGCGGCGCCGACGGGCTGCATCCGCCGCTGCGCGAGCAGGCCGATCTGGTGATCTCATTCGGGGCGATGGTCTGGCCGCACATGCTGGTGCGGGTGATGCTGGCCGAACAGCTTTATCGCGCGGCCACGATCCTGGCGGGCGGGCCGTATCACCGGGCCTAGGGCTGCGGCGTCCAGACGCACCAGTCCTCGCCGTAAAAGCGCAGCTGGTGCGCGGGCGGGCCAAGCGGCACGTCCTTGCAGCGCGCGGCCAGCGCCCCGCCGGGATGGGCGGCCAGCCAGCTCGGCGCATCGGCGGGCGACAGATCGTCCAGCGGGCCGGGCAGCCGCCCGGCAAAATTGAACTGCGCCTCATAGCGCCCGCCGGCCACCGCCAGGCCCTGCCGCTGATGGGGGGCCAGCAGACGGGCGATCCGGCCGGCATCGTTTTCGCGGCCGATCCGGGTCGTGCCGATCACCACGCTGGCGCACAGCATGACGCTCATCCCCAGGGCCAGCCCTGCCGGGATCGCCGCAAGCGCCAGCGCCGCCACTGCGGCAAGAGCCAGCGCAAGGCTTGCGGCAAGGGGACCGGCCAAGGGGGACAGGGCCGCCTGCGCCCCGTTCCCCAGCAGGCCCAGCGGCGCCAGTGCCAGCGCCGCGGCGGCCCCGATGACGACCAGCGCCGCGACCCGCGCACCGCGCCAGCCCGTCAGATCCGCCAGCCCCGCCGCCCGCGCCACCAGCAGCGCCGCGGCCGGCATCTCAGGCAGGAGATAGTGCAGCTGCTTGCCCGAAATCACGCTGAACAGCGCCAGCCCTGCCCCGGCCCAGATCACGCACAGCCTGATCCCCCGGTCCGACCATCGCAGCCGCGCCAGCCCCTTCCACATCCCCGGCATCCACAGCCAGGGAAACAGCATCAGCGGCAGGCCGGCGATCAGGAACCACCATGGCCGCGCATGGGCGAAACTGGACACCATGCGCCCGGTGGACTGCTTCCACAGGATGAGATGGCGGTATTCCGGCCCGCCCAGCACGATCGCGGGCACCACCCACAGCGCCACCAGAACCAGCGCCGAGCCAAGCGCCACCGCCGCCCCCCTGAGCAGGCTGCGCCAGCCCGAACAGCCCGGCACCCACAGCGGCGCGCTCGCCAGCGCAGGGCCGAGATGGAACAGGATGACCGGGCCTTTCGCCAGGATGCCGAAGGCAAGCGCGGCGCCGACCAAGGCCCAGGGGCCTGCCCTGTTACCGGCGGCGGCGCGCCGGATCGCCAGCAGGCCCAGCAGCGTCGCCGTGCCCAGCAGGGTGTCGAACATGGTCAGCCCGGCATAGACCTGAAACCCCAGCGCGCCCGCCAGCACGGCCATCGCGGCCCGGCCCGTATCCTCGCCCGGCCACAGGCGGCGGCCCAGCACCCCCGTCAGCCACAGCATCGCCACGCCGAAGGCGGGCGCGACCAAGCGGGCGGCGACCCCGGACGGGCCGACCACCGCCCAGACCAGCTGGATCAGCCAGAACAGCAGCGGCGGCTTGTCCGAATAGAGTGCGCCGTTCTTGTGGGGCAGGACATACTGCCCCGACTGCGCCATCTCCCAGGCCACGGACAGATAGCGCGTCTCGTCGATGGGCAGCGCCGGGCGCAGCAGCACGCCGGCGACCGCGATCAGGGCAAGGCCTCCCATCGACAGAGCGGCCAGGCGGCGCGCGTTCATGGAGCGACCTGCGCATCAAAGCCGTCGATGATCGCCAGGGCCTCCTCGGCGGTTTCGGCAAAGCTGAAAAGGTCCAGATCCTCGGGCGAGATGGTTCCCGCCTCGACCAGCGCCTGCCAGTTGATGATGCTTTCCCAGAAACCCTGCCCGAACAGCACGAAGGGCAGGCGCGCCATGCGCCGCGTCTGGATCAGCGTGAGCGCCTCGAACATCTCGTCAAGTGTGCCGAACCCGCCGGGGAACACGGTGATCGCCCGCGCCCGCATCAGGAAGTGCATCTTGCGAACCGCGAAATAGTGAAAGTTGAACGACAGCGCCGGCGTCACATAGAGGTTGGGGGCCTGCTCGTGCGGCAGCACGATCCCCAGCCCGATCGACTGCCCGCCCGCTTCCAGCGCGCCCTTGTTGCCGGCCTCCATCACACCGGGGCCGCCGCCGGTGCAGATCACCCAGTCCCCGCCGCCTGTCGCCAGGCTGCGCTGCGTGACGGCATGGGCAAACCGCTCAGCTTCGGTATAATAGCGCGCCAGTGCCGCGGTCCGGCCCTGCGCCGCCTCGGCTGGGGCGGGGATGCGGGCGCCCCCGAACATCACCACGGTCGAGCGGACGCCGCGTTCATCCATGATCATCTGCGGCTTGAGCAGTTCGAGCTGCAGGCGCACCGGCCTCAGTTCGTCCCGCAGCAGGAAGTCGGTGTCGGTGAAGGCCAGCCGATAGGACGGCGCGCGGGTCTGCGGGGTGTCGGGTTCATGGGCAGTGATGAGCGCGTCCAGATCGCTGGAGCGCAGCACTTCCGTGCGGTTTTCATCGGCAGGCATCGTCAGACCCTCGTCAAGCGGCCGGTCGGCGTTGCGCGGCCCCTGCCGACCGGCTTATAGCCCATCGGCAGACAATGCCACCCGCCCCCTTGGAAGGAGCCGCCATGTCCGACGCCGCATTGGGAGCCGCCATCGAAACGGCATGGAGCGAGCGCGATTCCATCAGCCCCGCCACCCGCGGCCAATCGCGCGATGCGATCGAGGCGACGCTGGATGCGCTGGACCGGGGCGAACTGCGCGTCGCCGAAAGGCGCGGGGCCGACTGGCATGTGAACCAGTGGGCCAAAAAGGCGGTGCTGCTGGGCTTTCGTCTGAAGGACATGGAAATCCATGCGGGCGGGCCGCAGGGCGGCACCTGGTGGGACAAGGTCGACAACAAGTTCGCGGGCTGGGGCGAAAACCGCTGGCGCGAGGCCGGTTTCCGTGCCGTGCCGAACTGCGTCGTGCGTCGCTCGGCCCATATCGCCAGGGGTGTCGTGCTGATGCCGTCCTTCGTCAACCTGGGCGCCTATGTGGACGAAGGCACCATGGTCGATGCCTGGGCAACGGTCGGCAGCTGCGCCCAGATCGGCAAGCGCGTCCATCTGTCCGGCGGTGTCGGCATCGGCGGCGTGCTCGAACCCATGCAGGCCGGCCCGACCATCATCGAGGATGACTGCTTCATCGGCGCCCGCTCCGAGGTGGTCGAGGGCGTGATCGTGCGCGAAGGCTCGGTCCTGGGGATGGGCGTCTATATCGGGCAGTCGACCAAGATCGTTGACCGCGAGACCGGCGCGATCACCTATGGCGAGGTTCCCGCCGGATCGGTCGTCGTCTCGGGCTCGCTTCCCTCGAAGAACGGCGTGAACCTTTATTGCGCGGTGATCGTCAAGCGGGTGGATGCCCGGACCCGCGCCAAGACATCCATCAACGAATTGCTGCGGGACTGAAGGCGGCGGCGGATCAGCCGCCGCGATCACGCATCGGCCGGCACGGCGTCAGCCCTTGCCGGCGCGCCCAGGGCGGCCATGGCGAAACCCTGGCCCAGCCTGCTGCGCAGCCCGTCCCCGTCGCGCGGGATCAGGACGGGGACCAGGAAAAGATCGGCCAGCACCCAGACCCAAAGGATGGCAAGCGGCACAATGCCGATCCCGAGGGGAAGGGTGATCCGGCCCAGCACCCACAGCACCGAAATCGCGGCGGCCGAGCCGCCCTAGCCCAGATAGCGGCGATGCGCGCCAAAGCCGCCCACCGATACCAGCACCAGACAGGCGATCAGCGGCGATTTCGCGCCATGGCCCACCCGCTGTTCGATGAGTGTCTGTTGCGGGATATCCAGCGCCTTTGATCCGTTCCTCCTCAAGATCATCCGATCCTGGCGCAGGATCGGCCGCCGGCCTTTAACCGGGCACCGACGGGGACCAGGAGACGGGGACCACGAAAAGACGCGGCCCCCTGGCGGAAGGCACGACGCCGATGCAACCCCGCGGCCTTCCGGGCGTTCACTGGTCAATCTTCAGCAACAGGGATCATGCAATGCAAGGATTGGGCTGGATCGCCTCGATCATCGTGGGGGGCCTTGCGGGCTGGATCGCCTCGTCGATCATGGGCACGCATACGGGCGTCATCGCCAATATCATCGTCGGGATCGTCGGCGGGATGGTGGGCAACTGGCTGCTGGGACTGGCGGGCATCAACATGCGCGCGGGCAACGCGATCGCGCAAGGCATCGCGGCGCTGGTCGGTGCCATGTTCATGATCTGGGTAGTGCAGGGCCTCGCCTGACGGCAGGCCAGCCGCCGCACAAAGCTGCGCCGGGAACAAGCCGCTTGTTCCCGGCGCAGTCATGCAAGCCGGTCAGCCCTGGCGCAGACGGCCCAGCAGGGTCGATGTCGCATAGCCGTCGGGCGCGACCCCGATCGAACGCTGATAAGCGGCGACCGCCTCCATCGTTCCGGTGCCCAGCTTGCCGTCGATCTCGTCGCGGTAGAAACCGCGGGCGGTCAGCAGGCGCTGGACCTCCATCCGTTCGGCCTGGCTGAGGGGACGGTCTGACCGGGGCCAGGCGCCGATGATGCCCTGCCGCCCGGCGATCGCCTCGCCCAGATAGACCACGCCTAGCGCGTAGTTGTCCGAATTGTTGTAGCGCAGCACGGAGCGGAAATTGTCTAGGATCAGGAAGGCCGGACCATTCGCCCCCGCCGGGCGGATGATCGAGCCGCTGCCATTGGGCAGGCTGCCCCCGCCCTTGCGGCTGACACCCATCGCGGCCCAGGCAGAGGAGGATTTCCGCGTCCCCTTCCCGACGGCGGCAAAGCCCGAAGGCAGGTCCACCTCGGTCCCCCAGGCCTGCCCGCGCACCCAGCCGTTGCGCGCCAGATAGGCCGCGGTCGAGGCCAGCGCATCGGTCGGATCGTCCGACCAGATGTCGCGCCGACCATCCCCCGTGAAATCGACGGCATAGGACAGATACGAGGTCGGCATGAACTGCGTATGCCCCATCGCCCCCGCCCATGAGCCGAGCATGTGCTGCGCATCCACGTCCCCCGCCTCGATGATGCGCAGCGCGGCGATCAGCTGTTCCTGGAACATGGCCGAGCGGCGGCCGTCATAGGCCAGCGTGGCCAGCGAGGGGATGATCTGCATCTTGCCGCGGTTCGCGCCGAAGTTCGATTCCATCCCCCAGACGGCAAGGACGATCTCGCGCGGGACGCCGTATTGCGCCTCGATCCGGGCAAGCGGTTCGGCATAGCGGGCCAGCATCTGCCGCCCCGTCGCGACGCGCACATCGCTGACCGCCCCGTCGAGATAAAGCCAGACGGGCTTGGAGAACTCGGACTGCTTGCGGTCGAGGCGGATCACCTCGGGGTTGTAGCGGGCGATGGACATCGCGCGGTCATAGGTTGCCGGGCTGATCCCCGAGGCGATGGCGCGGGGGCGGAAGTCGTTGACCCAGCGCTGGAACCCGGCGGCCGTTCCAGGGTCGGTCGCGGGGATCGGCGCAGGCGCACCCGGCCCGGTGCCGACGCCGACCGGAACCCTGATCCCGCAGGAACTCAGCGCCGCAACCAGCGCGGCCGACAGCGCCAGCCGTCCCATGCCCCTGCCGAAATGGATCGTCATCTGCCCTCTCGCCCCCTCGCCTGTGATGAAGCGCAACCTTAGCCGCGACAGCCGCCCGCTGGCAAGCAAGGCGCCGCCCTTCATGCCGCCATGGCAAAGGGAATGCGGTATCCGATGGCCTCGGCAAGATGCGGGGCGCGAACATGCTCGCTGAGGTCGAGATCGGCGATGGTGCGGGCGGTCCGCAGGATGCGGTGATAGCCCCGCGCGCTCAGCCCCAGCCGATCGGCCGCGCGCCCGATGAGATCGCGCCCTTCGGCATCGGGTTCGGCGATCGTCTCGAGCAGCGCGCCCGAGGCATCGGCATTCACGCGCAGGCCCGGATGGGCGGCAAAGCGGGCCGCCTGCCGCCCCCGCGCCGCCGCGATGCGCCCCGCAATCGCCGCGCCTGGCTCTCCTTGCGCCGGGGCGCCCAGATCGGCGATGGCGACGGGCGGCACCTCGATCCTCAGGTCGAAGCGGTCCATCAGCGGACCCGACAGCTTGCCCATGTAATCGGCCCCGCATCGGGGCGCCCGCGCGCAGGCCCGCCCCGCATCGGCAAGATGGCCGCAGCGGCAGGGATTGGCGGCGGCGACCAGAAGAAAGCGGCACGGATAGCGGACATGCGCATTCGCGCGGGCCACGACCACCTCGCCCGTCTCAAGCGGCTGGCGAAGCGTCTCGAGCACCTGCCGCGGAAACTCGGGCAGCTCGTCCAGGAACAGGATGCCGTTATGGGCAAGGCTGATCTCGCCCGGCCTGGCCCCCCTGCCGCCGCCCACGATGGCCGCGACCGAGGCGGTGTGGTGAGGGTCGCGATAGGGTGCCTGGCGCGAGATGCCGCCATCGACCAGCATCCCCGCAAGGGAATGGATCATCGAGGTTTCCAGCGCCTCGGCGGGCGTCAGTTCGGGCATCAGGCCGGGCAGGCGCGCCGCCAGCATCGACTTGCCCGAACCGGGCGGGCCAACAAGCAGCAGATGATGCCGCCCGGCGGCGGCGATCTCGATGGCGCGCTTGGCCCGCTCCTGCCCCCTGACATCGGCCATGTCCGGGCCGGGCGGCGGGCGGCGCAGGCTGCCCGGCGCGGCCTGCGCCAGGGGCGCCCGGCCGGTCAGGTGGTCCACGGCCTGCCGCAGGCCCTGCGGCGCGATGACCGGGACGGCGCCGACCCAGGCGGCCTCGGCCGCGCAGGCGGGCGGGCAGATCAGCATGCGCTGTTCCTCGGCCGCCGCCATCGCGGCGGGCAGGGCGCCGGCCACGGGAACGAGCCGTCCGTCAAGGGCGAGCTCGCCCAGCGAGACCACGGTGGCAAGCTCCTCGGCCGGGATCACCTGCAGCGCGGCGAGGATCGCAAGGGCGATGGGCAGGTCGAAATGAGAGCCTTCCTTGGGCAGGTCGGCCGGCGAAAGATTGACCGTCACCCGCTTCGAAGGCATCGCCACCGCCATTGCCGCAAAGGCGGCGCGGATGCGCTCGCGCGCCTCGCTCACCGCCTTGTCGGGCAGGCCCACGACGTTGAAGGCGGGCAGGCCCGGCGCGACCGCCGCCTGAACCTCGACGAGCCGCGCCTCGATCCCGTCAAAGGCGACACTATAGGCGATCGCCACCATCCCTGCGCCCCGCTGGTCCCTTTTTGCAGGAACGCTAGGGCGCGAAGGTTGAAAAAGGGTTAACGGCCTTCGCAGGAACCGGCCGCGCAGCCCGACGCAAAGGCTGCTGGGGAACCGGGAACGGGGCGCGGCCCCTGCCCCGCCCGGGATGAACCGGGCAAGGGGCGATCCCCACGGGCGCTCGGCCAGCATCGCGGCGAGCAGGCGGTCTCGCTGCGGCAGGATCGCCTTGGGCGAACAGCTCGCTCCGGCATGGGCGCGCGGCCAGTGGCGCGGCCCGTGGCCAGCGACAAGGCAACGGATCGCCACCTCGGTAGCAGGGGATCATCAGGCGCAACAAGCAGGCCCGCCTCGCCACCCCCGATCAGCGGGCAGGCGCCGTCACCGCGCGCTGCGATCACCGGCAGCCCTGCCGTGCCGGCCTTGGCGATGACATGGGGCCTCCCTTCGCCGCGCGGCGCCTGCGGCACAGGCAGCGGCGCCGGGCCGCCGCGGGCCGGGGGCAATGCCCCTGCGCGCCCTTCAGCCGGCCTGCCGGCGCCGCTCGATCGCCTGCCAGATCAGGGCCGCGGCGTTCACCCCGTCGAAACGCTCCAGCTCCTGGATGCCGGTGGGCGAGGTCACGTTGATTTCGGTCAGCCAGCCGTCGATCACGTCGATGCCGACGAAGATCAGCCCCTTGTCGCGCAGCACGGGTCCGATGCGCCGGCAGATCTCCCGCTCCCGCTCGGTCAGGGCGACCCGTTCGGGGCGGCCGCCCACATGCATGTTGGACCGCGCCTCGCCCTCGGCGGGAACGCGGTTGATGGCGCCCACCGGCTCGCCGTCCACCAGGATGACGCGCTTGTCGCCCCTGACCACGGCAGGCAGGTATTTCTGCACGATCACGGGTTCGCGGTTGATGCCCCCGAACAGTTCCAGCAGCGCCGAAAGATTGGCGTCCCCCGTCTGCAGGTGGAACACCCCCGCCCCGCCATTGCCGTAAAGCGGCTTGAGGATGATGTCGCCGTGGCGGGCACGGAAGGCGCGGACCGCCTGGATGTCGCGGGCGATCATCGTCGGCGGCGTCAGCTCGGGAAAATCCAGCACCATCAGCTTTTCGGGCGAATTCCTGACCCAGAACGGATCGTTCACCACCAGCGTGCGCGGATGGATGCGGTCCAGCAGGTGGGTCGAGGTGACATAGGCCATGTCGAAGGGCGGGTCCTGGCGCAGCCAGACGACATCGAAATCCGACAGGTCCGCCATGCGCCAGTCGCCAAAGGCAACATGGTTGCCCTGTTCGCGCCGCAGGGTCACGTCGCGGCCATGGGCCAGCAGCCGGCCTTCGTCAAAGACCAGCCGGTCGGGCGTGTACTGGAACAGGCTGTGCCCCCGCACCTGCGCCTCCAGCCCGATGCGGAAGGTGGAATCGGCGTCGATCGAGACATGCTCGACCGGGTCCATCTGCAGGGCGACCTTCAGGCCCATGGCCACACCTTCCCCCAGGCTGTTTGCGTCGGCCGCTTGTCGCGCGCCGCCGGGCGCAATGCAACCCGCAGGTCAGTCCGCGCCAAAGGCGTTTTCAACGATGCCAAGCGCCCCCTGCGCGTCGACCAGCGCCGCATCGAAGCGGATATCCGTCATTGCCCCGTCCGGCAGGCGGCAGACGTAAAGCAGGGCCGCGGCGCAGATCCTGTCCATCTGCCGGCGCGACAGGCGGCTGGCGGCCATGTCATGCGTCGGGGCCTTCTTGACCTCGACAAAGACGATCTGCGCGCCGTCGCGGACGATCAGGTCCACCTCTCCGGCAGGGCTGCGCCAGCAGCGTTCAAGGATGGCGCAGCCGCGCGCCTCGTAATGGGCGGCGACGCGGGCCTCGGCCGAATGGCCGCTGACATGGGCGGCAAGGCCGCGGACGGCCCGCATCTCCTTGCGCGCGCCCGCGGGGCCGCGGGCGGGCGGGCGCGAAAGGCCGGCGCGGGGGCTGGGGGCCTGCATCGCTTCATCCCTCCTGCATGGCGAGGGCCATGCGATAGACATCCTTGCGCGGCCGCCCCGTCTGGGCCGCGACCGCCGCGGCGGCATCGCGCACTGTCATCGTGGCCAGCCGTTCCCGCAGGGCATCGCGCACCGCCCCGTCATCGGCCGCGCCCCTGGCCGGTGGGCCGAGGATAACCACCACCTCGCCGCGCAGCCCCTCGTCGGGGATGGCCTGAGACAGCGCGCAGGCCGTGCCGCGCATCACTTCCTCGAACCGCTTGGTCAGTTCCCGGCACACCGACACGGCGCGGTCCGCATCGATCTGGCATAATTCATTCAACAAAGCCTTAACGCGCCTGGGGCTTTCGAACAGGACGGCGGTCGCCTCCACGGCGCAGACATCCTCGAGCCAGCGGCGGCGGGCACCGGCCTGCGCGGGGGCGAAGCCGGCGAACAGGAACCGGTCGGTCGGCTGGCCCGCCACCGTCAGCGCCGCCAGCAGCGCCGATGCCCCCGGCACCGCATGGACCGCCCCGCCCGCCGCCGCGACATCGCGCGCGAGGGTAAAGCCCGGATCGGCCACCAGCGGCGTTCCGGCGTCCGAGCAATAGGCGACGGCCCCGCCCTGCGCGATCGCGGCAAGGATGGCGGGGGCGGCACGCTCGGCATTGTGGTCATGATGGGACAGGATGCGCCGCCCGCGCAGGGGGATGCCATGGATCGCCAGAAGATGGCGCAGCGTCCGCGTATCCTCGGCCGCCAGCAGGTCGGCCGCGTTCAGCACGTCAAGCGCGCGCAGCGTGATGTCCCGCGCCGTCCCGATCGGGGTCGCCACCAGGTAAAGGCCAGGGTCCAGCCGCGGGGCCTCGACCGCGGCCGCGATCCTGCCCGGCAGCGGGCGGGCATCCCCCTGCCCCTCGGCGGCGGCGCCGTTCCGGTCACTGCCCCGCGCCCGGTCCCCGTCAGCCTGTCTCATCCCGCGCCTTCCGCCCCGTGCAAGATCCGCCGCGGCAATCAATGCACGCAAGGCCCCGTCAGGTTGCCACAGGGCGGGCAACAAGGCTACCCTCGGTCAATCCTGCCCCCCAGCATAAGGGAATCAAACCGCATGACCGCCATCCTGTCCGGTCGTCCGACCGATCTGTTCGGCCGCTCGCTGAGGCGTGTTGCCGCGCTGGCTTCGGCGCTGGTGCTTTCCGCCTGCGCCGGCGATCAGCTCGCATCCGGCCCGCAGACCGGGCCGATGATCGACCCCGCGCAGCCCGTTCAGGTGGCGCTGCTGGTGCCGGGCGGCTCGGGCGACGCCAATTACGACTATATGGCGCGTTCGATGGCGAACGGCGCGCGGATGGCGGTCGCCGACGCGCAGGGGGCCAGGATCGACCTGCGCGTCTATGATTCGGGCGATGACGCGGCCCAGGCCGTCGCGGTGGCCAACAAGGCGGTGGCCGAGGGCGCCAAGGTCATCGTCGGCCCGCTGCACGCCGAATCCGCCAATGCGGTCGGCAATGCGGTCAAGGGGCGGGTCAACGTGCTGGCCTTTTCCAACAACGCCGACATCGCCGGCGGCAACCTGTTCGTGCTGGGCAACACCTTCGCCAACACTGCCGACCGGCTGGTGTCCTATGGCGTCGGCAAGGGGCTGCGGCGTTATCTGATCGTCCATGAAAAGGACGTGGCCGGCCAGCTGGGCGAGGCCGCCATCGAAAGCGCCATCGCCCGCAACCGGGCCACGATGGTCGGCAAGACAGCCCATGGCGACAGGCGGGCCGACATGGATGCCATCGCCCCCACCATCGCCGCGGCCGCCGCGGCCAACAAGGCGCAGGCCCTGTTCCTGACCGGCAACCACCAGGACACCCTGCCCGAGATCACCGCCGCCCTGGCCCGTGCCGGCGTCACCGGCCAGTCGCTGCAGATGATGGGCCTGACGCGCTGGGATCTGCCGGCAAGCCGGACGGGCCTGCCGCAGCTGCAGAACGGCTGGTTCGCCGTCCCCGACCTGGCCCGCATGGCCGAGTTCAACGCCCGCTACAAGGCGGCCTTCGGCGAGACGCCGCATGATTTTGCCACGCTCGCCTATGACGGCGTCTCGGCGATTGCGGCCAATGTGCGGGCCGGCCGCAAGAATGCGGTGACGACCGCCGGGCTGACCCAGGGCGCCGGCTATGCCGGGGTGCAGGGCGCGTTCCGCCTGCGCCAGGACGGCACCAACCAGCGCCAGCTGTCCATCGCGACGCTGCAGGGCGGCAAGCTGGTCGTGATCGACCCCGCGCGCCGCAGCTTCGGCGGCCTCGGCTTCTGACCTTGGCCGAGCCTGACCCCGCAGCGGCTAGGGGCGGCCCTGCGCCGCCCCCCGTCCAAAGCGCCCCGGCCCTGCCCGGGGCGCATCCGCTCTTTGACGCGGCCGGCACGCAGGCATCCCTTGATGCCTTGCTGGAGGGAGCGACCGATGCGCGCGAGATGCGCGCCCGCACCGTAGCCTGGCTGGCCACGGCCCGCGCCGGGGCGATGGCGGACATCGTGGCCGGCCTTGCCGCCCATCCGCGCAAGGGGCGCGAGACGGTCCGCGCCATTGCCGAACTGACCGACGCCACGGTGCGCGCCGTCCACCACGTCGCCACCACCCACCTGCATCCCAACCTTGCCCCCACCGAGGCCGAGCGGCTGGCGGTGCTGGCCGTCGGCGGCTATGGCCGCGGCGAGATGGCGCCCCAGTCCGATGTGGACCTGCTGTTCCTGCATCCCTGGAAGGCCTCGGGCTGGATCGAGAGCGTCGTGGAATCGATGCTCTACATGCTGTGGGATCTCAAGCTGAAGGTCGGGCAGGCGACCCGGTCCACGGATGAATGCCTGCGCCTTGCAGAAGGCGACATCACCATCCGCACCAGCCTGCTGGAACATCGCCTGGTCTGCGGCGATGCGGTGATCGCGCAGGGGCTGCGCGCGCGGCTGTGGCCCGAGCTTTTCGCCCGCACCGTCCCCCAGTTCATCGAAGCCAAGCTTGCCGAACGCGAGGCCCGCCACCTCCGCCAGGGCGGCCAGCGCTATGTGCTTGAACCCAACATCAAGGAGGGCAAGGGGGGCCTGCGCGATCTGCAGACGCTCTACTGGATCGCCAAGTACATCCACCAGGTGGACCGCGCGATCGAGCTGGTGGATCTTGGCCTGTTCACGCGGGGCGAACACACGACCTTCTGGGCGGCCGAGGATTTCCTGTGGGCGGTGCGCTGCCACCTGCACCTGATCGCGGGGCGCCCGGTGGACAAGCTCAGCTTCGATCTTCAGCCTGCGGTGGCCGAGCGGATGGGCTATCACGATGCGGGCGGGCGGCGGGCGGTCGAGATCTTCATGCAGGATTATTTCCGCTGCGCCACGCGGGTGGGCGAGCTGACGCGGGTATTCCTGACCGCGCTGGAACAGCGCCACCTGTATCGCGTGCCCCTGATCGAGCGGTTCCGCCGCAAGCGGGTGCGCCCCGGATTTCGGATCGACACCGGGCGGCTGACCGTCACCGACCCCGAGCATTTCTTTGCCCGGCCGCTGAACATCCTGCGCCTGTTCGAGGAGGCGCTGCGCACCCGCGTCCTGCTGCATCCCGATGCCATGCGCCGCGTCGCCCGCAACCTGCGCCGCTTTGACGAGGGCGTGCGGTCCGACCCCGAGGCGGCGCGCATCTTCCTTGATCTGCTGCTGCGCCATGGCAACCCCGAACGCAGCCTGCGCCGGATGAACGAGCTGGGCGTGCTGGGCGCCTACATCCCCGAATTCGAACGCATCGTCGCCATGATGCAGTTCAACGTCTATCACCATTTCACCGTGGACGAGCACCTGATCCAGTGCGTGGCGGAACTGGCGCGGATCGAACGGGGCGAGGTGGCGCCGGACCTGCCTGTCGTCAGCCAGATCATGCAGGGCGGCATCGATCGCACCGTGATCTATCTGGCGGTTCTGCTGCACGACATCGGCAAGGGCCGGCCCGAGGATCATTCGATCATCGGCGCGCAGCTTGCCCGGCGCATCTGCCAGCGCCTCGGCCTGCCCGCCGAGCGGATCGAGCTGATCGAATGGCTGGTGCGCAACCACCTGCTGATGTCGGACGTGGCGCAAAAGCGCGACATCGCCGATCCCCGGACGGTCCGCGATTTTGCCAAGGCGGTCAAGACGCGCAGGCGGCTTGACCTGCTGCTGGTGCTGACGGTCTGCGACATCCGCGGCGTGGGGCCGAACACCTGGAACAACTGGAAGGCCGAGCTGCTGCGCACCCTGCACCGGGTCACGGCCGATGCGCTGGAAAACGGGCTCGAGGATGTCAACCGCGACCAGCGCGTGGACGATGCGCGGCGCAGCCTGCGGCACCTGCTGACCGCGCAGGGCTGGCCCCCGGCCGATATCCGGGCCGAGACGGGCCGGCACTATGACAGCTATTGGCAGGGCTTGCCGACCGGAACCCAGCAGCTGTTCGCGCGGCTGCTGCGCGGCATCTCGCCGGCCGAGGTGCGCATGGACCTCGAGCCCGATCCGGGGCGCGATGCGACGCGCGCCGCCTTTGCCATCGCCGATCATCCGGGGCTGTTCTCGCGCCTGGCAGGCGCGCTGGCGCTGGTGGGGGCCAATGTGGTGGATGCGCGGACCTATACGACGCGGGACGGCTATGCGACGGCGGTATTCTGGGTCCAGGACGAGGGGGGGCGCCCCTATGCCGCCGAACGCCTGCCCCAGCTGCGCCGGATGATCGAACGGACGCTGCGGGGCGAGGTGGTGGCGCGCGACGCGCTGGCCGGGCGCGACAAGGTCAGCCGGCGCGAGCGGGCCTTCCGCTTTCCCACCCATGTCACCTTCGACAACGAAGGATCGGAGATCCACACGATCATCCAGGTGGACACCCGCGACCGTCCGGGGCTGCTCTATGACCTGGCCCGGACGCTGGCGGCCAACCACATCCAGATCGTCAGCGCGGTGATCGCGACCTTCGGCGCGCAGGTCGTGGACAGTTTCTATGTCAAGGACATGTTCGGCCTGAAGCTGCACCAGCAATCGCGCCGCGACGCGCTGGAGAAGAAGCTGCGCCAGGCGATCCGCGAAGGGGCCGAGCGCGCCGGCAGCTGATCGGGCACGCGGCGCAAGGGGGGGCTTTGCCCCCCGGTCGCTGACGCGCCCTCCCCCCAGGATATTTGCGTGCAGAAGAACGCCCATGGCGGCCGGGACATGCCGCCGGGGCTTGCGGGCCTTGGGGCGGCAGGTCTAGGCGGGGGGCCGGAAACCCGGCCGAAAGGATCAGGATGCGCGGCGGATTGGTGCGAGGCTTTGTCTCGGTCGGATTGTGGACATTCCTGTCGCGGCTGTCGGGCTTCGTGCGCGACATCCTGATGGCCGCCTGGCTGGGCACCGGCCCCATGGCCGAGGCCTTCCTGGTCGCGCTGTCGCTGCCCAACATGTTCCGGCGCTTCTTTGCCGAGGGTGCCTTCAACACCGCCTTCGTGCCGATGTTTTCCAAGAAGCTGGAGGGCCGGGACGATCCGCAGGGCTTTGCGCAGGACGCTTTTTCGGGGCTGGCCTGGGTCGTCGCGCTGTTTTCGGCGGTGGCGATGGTGGCCATGCCGGCGCTGGTGTGGCTGATGGCGGCCGGGTTTGCCGGGGACGACCGCTTCGGCCTGGCGGTGGAATACGGGCGCATCACCTTTCCCTATATCCTGCTGATCTCGCTGGCCTCGATGGTGTCGGGGGTGCTGAATGCCAATGGCCGCTTCACGGCGGCGGCGGCGGCGCCGGTGCTGCTCAACCTGCTGTTCATCCTCGGGATGCTGGCGGGCCGGGCGCTCGGCTGGGATCTGGGGCTGACGCTGGCCTGGGCGACGCCGGTCACGGGCATCGCCCAGCTGGGGCTGGTCTGGTGGGACGCGGCGCGCAGCGGATGGCGCTTTGTCCCGCGCCGGCCGCGGATGACGCCGGACATGCGCCGCCTGCTGGCCATCGCGGTGCCGGCGATCTTTGCCGGCGGGGTCGTCCAGGTGAACCTGCTGGTCGGGCGGCAGGTGGGATCCTTCTTCGACGGGGCGATCGGGTGGCTGTCCTATTCCGACCGGCTGTATCAGTTGCCGCTGGGTGTGGTGGGGGCGGCGGTGGCCGTGGTGCTGCTGCCCGAACTGTCGCGCCGCCTGCGGGCGGGGGACGAGGCGGGCGGGCAGTCCGCCTATTCCCGCGCGACCGAGTTCGGGATGTTCCTGACCCTGCCGGCGGCCTTTGCCATCGCGATCATCGCCGTGCCGATGGTGGCGACGCTGTTCCAGCGTGGCCAGTTCGACGCCCATGACACCCAGCAGACCGCGCGGGCGCTGATCGTCTATGCGCTGGGCCTGCCCGCCTTTGTCATGCAGAAGATCCTGCAACCGCTGTATTTCGCGCGCGAGGATACGCGCACGCCGTTCCGCTATGCGCTGATCTCGATGGTGGTGAACGCGGCCGTTGCCTTCGGCCTGATGGGCGCGGCGGGCTTTCTGGCGGCGGCGCTGGGCACCACGGCGGCGGCATGGGTCATGGTGGCCCAGCTGTGGCGGGGCACGCGCGGGATGGGACAGGCCGCTCGCGCCGATGCAAGGCTGCTGCGCACCGTGCCGCGCATGATCCTCAGCGCCGCGGGCATGGCGGCGGGGCTGTGGTTCCTGCGCCGCTGGCTTGCCGCAGATGGCGAAGGGGATGCCGCCGGCCTTGCCGTTCTGGTCATCGCGGGCGCCGCGCTTTATTTCGCGCTGAGCTTTGCGACAGGCGCGGTCAGCACACAGGCGCTGCGCAGCGCCGTGCGCCGCGGACGCTAAGGGGGCGCAGCGCCCTTCAGCGGTGGCGGATCGTGCGGCGCAGGCGCGACAGCCCCCCCGGCGCCAGCACGAAGGACAGCAGGAACCCGATCGCAAAGCCGGTGACCTCGCCGATCCAGTTCTTGCCCGAACTGCCGAACAGGATGCCGAACACAAGCTGGAAGGCCAGCATGATCCCGATCAGGGAAAAGGCCCTCAGCTGGTTGGCATGTTCCTGCCCCAGCCGCGTCCACAGCAGGAAGGTGAAGGCGCCCAGCAGGCCATAGACCGCCGGATAGCCCCCCACCAGCGCATCAAAGCGCAGCCCCGGCAGCAGCGCCGCGACCAGCGCATAGACGATGCCGGCCCCCACCGCCGAGGCGATGAACAGCACGGCGACCGCAAGGGGACGCATCGCCCGCGCCACCATGTTTCCCAACGCCAGCAGGAACACGGTCACGAAGACCGCATGGGTCAGGGAATAATGCACGAAGGGATAGGCCAGCAGGCGCCACAGCTCTGCCCCCTCGATGCTGCGCCGGCCCCAGGCGCGGATCAGGAATTCGGGCGCAAAGGCGGTGCGTTCGACCATGATCTGGCGCGCGACCGATCCCGCCCCCGTGCCCCCCGCCAGAAAGCCGAGCCGTCCCAGACCGAAATAAACCTCGGATGCGATGATGGGCAGGGCCAGCAGCCAGACCACGGCGGGAACCGGGTTCACGGGGCTTTCGTCATATCCGGGGCGCATGGTTCATCCTTTGCTGGGGCGGTTGCGCCCGTTCGGCCCTAGCGGTAATCCGGCCGGGACCATTTTTCCAGCAGGCTTGACCCATGGCGCCCGACCGAACCCCCCGCATCTTTTCCGGCATCCAGCCGTCCGGGGGGCTGACGCTGGGCAACTACCTGGGCGCGCTCAAGCGGTTCGCGGACGGACAGGGCAAGGTCGAGACGGTCTTCTGCCTTGTGGACCTGCACGCCATTACCGTCTGGCAGGATCCCGCGGCCCTGCGGCGTCAGACGCGCGAACTGGCGGCGGGCTTCATCGCGTCCGGCGTCGATCCCGCGCAGTCGATCCTGTTCGCGCAGAGCCACGTTCCCGCCCATGCCGAGCTGGGCTGGATGCTGTCATGCGTGGCGCGCATGGGCTGGATGAACCGCATGACCCAGTGGAAGGACAAGGCCGGCAAGAACGCCGAGGCGCAGTCGCTGGGCCTGTTCGCCTATCCGGCGCTGATGGCCGCCGATATCCTGGCCTATCACGCCACCCATGTCCCGGTGGGCGAGGACCAGAAGCAGCATGTCGAGCTGACCCGTGACATCGCGGCCAAGTTCAACCACGACTATGGCGTTGATTTCTTCCCCATCCCCGAGCCGGTGATCGAGGGCGCCGCAACGCGCGTGATGTCGCTGCGCGACGGGACGAAGAAGATGTCCAAGTCCGACCCCTCGGACGCCAGCCGCATCAACCTGACCGACGACGCCGACACCATCGCGCAGAAGATCCGCAAGGCCCGCACCGATGCCGACCCCCTGCCCGCAACGATGGACGGGCTGAAGGACCGCCCCGAGGCGCGCAACCTGGTCAACATCTTCGCCGCCCTGTCGGGCGAGCCGCAGGACGCGGTGCTGGCCCGGTTCGAGGGTCAGGGCTTTGGCGCCTTCAAACCCGCGCTGGCCGAACTGGCGGTCGAGATGCTCGCCCCGATCACCCGCCGCATGGCCGAACTGACCGCCGCCCCGGACGAGATCGACCGCATCCTGCAGGACGGCGCCCATCGCGCCAATGCCATTGCCGAGCCGATCATCGCCGAGGCGCGCGAGATCATGGGCATGATCCCCGCGGCGCGGCGGTAAGGGGGGCGCTGCCCCCCGCGCGTCCCGCGCTCCCCCCGGGATATTTGGGGCCGCCCGAGGGACATTCGGGCGGCCCTAAATATCCCACGGGGGTCCGGGGGTGTGAAACCCCCGGTCCGGCCGCGCCGCGGGTCAGAACAGCGTCAGCTGGTCGCCCCGCCGCGGCGGCGGGGCAAAGCGCGAGCAGTCCAGCGGCGGGCTGTCGCTGTCATAACCGAGGCGCCTGCGGGCAAGGCGGAAGCGCTGGTGAAGAAGATCGGCCTCGATCCCCTCGCCCCTCATGCGGGTGCCAAAGCGCGGATCGTTGTCGCGCCCGCCCCGCATCGCCTGGATACGGTGCATGACATGGGCGGCCTTGCCGGGGTGGTGGCGGTCCAGCCAGTCGCGGAATAGCGGCGCAACCTCATGGGGCAGGCGCAGGGGGATCATGCTGGCTGTCGCGGCCCCGGCCTCGCGCGCGGCGGCAAGCAGCGATTCGATCTCGTGGTCGGTCAGGCCGGGGATGATCGGGGCGCATAACACGCGCACGCGGACCCCGGCCGCCGCCAGTGCCCCGATCATCGCCAGCCGCGTCGCCGGGGCCGGGGCACGGGGCTCCATCCGGCGCGCCAGCGCCGCATCCAGCGTGGTCAGCGATACCCCCACGAATACCTGTCCGCGTGCGGCCATCGCGCCGATCAGGTCAAGATCGCGCAGGACGGTGCGCCCGCGCGTCACGATGCTGACCGGATGGTTCCAGTCGGCCAGCACCTGCAGGCAGCCCCGCATGATGCCCAGCCGCGATTCGGCCGGCTGATAGGGGTCGGTGTTGGTGCCGAAGGCGATCGGGGCAACGGCATAGCCGGGGCGGGCGATCTCCTCGGCCAGGCGCGCGGGCGCCTCGGGCCTGGCGATGATGCGGGTTTCGAAATCCAGCCCCGGCGACAGGCCCAGATAGGAATGGCTGGGCCGGGCAAAGCAATAGATGCAGCCATGTTCGCACCCCCGATAAGGGTTCACCGATCGGTCGAAGGGCACATCGGGCGAGCGGTTGCGGGTGATGATGCTGCGCGGCGATTCGATCGCGATTTCGGTGCGGACGGGCCGTTCCTCGGGCGGGCTGTCCCACCCGTCATCCTCGGGCACGGCCTGATAGGGCTCGAACCGGCCGGCCGGGCGGTGGACCGCGCCGCGGCCCTTGGGCGATTCGTGGCGATTGCGCGGGGGCAGCATAGCGGCACATTGGAACAATATAAGAATATCGGCAAGCCGCCCGCTTTAACGCAGGGCTGCGGCGGGGAACTTGCTGCCGCCGGACGGCGCAAGGGTTTTCATCCGCAGCCCATGCGCCCATATTTCTCCGATACGGAGGATGCGATGCCCCTGCCCCATTTTCTCATGCTGGTCGCCGTGGTGATTCTGGCTGCCGGAACGTCGCTGCTGCTGGCGCTGGCCGCCGGGGTTCCGCCGGGCGTCCTGGCGTTGGGGCTTGGTTCCGCGGCCTTGCTGGCCCATCTGCTGACGCGTCAGGGCGGGGGTCCGGGCCGGGGCCTCGGCCCCGGTTCGCATCGCACGCCCGGGGCCTGAGGGTTCAGCTTTCCAGCTCGGCGTCCCAATAGAGATAGTCGATCCAGCTGACATGCAGGTGATTGGGCGGAAAGCGCCGTCCGATGGCGTGCATGTCCTCGGCCGTCGGCCGGGCGGGCGTGCGGCGCAGCCGCATCCCCGAGGCGCGCAGGCTCTTGTTGGCCTTGCGCAGGTTGCAGGGCGAACAGGCGGCGACCACGTTTTCCCAGCTGGTCACACCCCCGCGCGAGCGGGGCACCACATGATCAAAGGTCAGATCGCCCCGTGAGCCGCAATACTGGCAGCAGAACTCGTCCCGCAGAAAAAGATTGAAGCGCGTGAATGCCACGCGCTTCCTGGGTTTCACATAATCCTTCAGCACCACGACCGAGGGGATGCGTATCGCCTCGCGCTGGCTTCGCACGACCTCGTCGTATTCGGCCAGGATCGTGACGCGGTCCAGAAAGACGGCCTTGATCGCCTCCTGCCAGGGCCACAGCGACAGCGGGTAATAGCTGAGCGGGCGGTAATCGGCGTTCAGCACCAGCGCCGGGTTGCGGCGCAGTGCGGCCGGGTCGCGCACGAAGTGGCTGCGAAAATCCGCCTCGCCCTGTCGCTCGTCCAGCATCCTTGCCCCCTTCCCGTGCATGCGGCACCGGCGTCAGCAGCATCCTTGCGGCCTACCTTATCCAGCGCAAGTGCTGCCGCAAGCCGTCCTGCCCCGCGGCAGCAACGAGGGAATGACATGTTCGTGACGATTTTCCGACAAGCGCCGGCAAGCCGGCCGGCGTTGCGCCTATCCCAGCACGCGCTGCACGAATGCCAGCGCGGCGGCGACGCCATCGGGCGCAATGCCGTGGCCGGTGCCGCGCATGGTATGGTCCGCGACATCGAACCCGGCGCCCTGCAACGCAGTCCGGGCCAGCGCCATGTCGGCATAGGGGACAACCGGATCATGGTCGCCATGGATCAGCAGGATCGGCGGACGGGCACGCACCTCGTCCAGCAGGTCGGCCCCCAGCAGCCGCCCCGAGATGCCCACAACCCCTGCCACCGGCCTGGGCCGCCGCGGCAGGACATGCAGCGCCATCATCGTGCCCTGGGAAAAGCCGATCACGACCATCCGGTCCGGGGCCAGCCCCTCGGCCGCCAGAACCCCGTCCAGATAGGCGTCCAGATCCGCCGCCGACCGCATCAGCGAGGCGCGCGCCTGTTCCTCGGTCGAGCCGTCCATCCAGGGGATGGGAAACCACTGGTATCCCATCGGATTGTTGGCGCAGCGTTCAGGCGCATTGGGCGCGTGGAACGCGGTATCGGGCAAATGGCGGGCCAAGGGCTCGGCCAGACCCAGCAGGTCAGGGCCGTCGGCGCCATAGCCGTGCAGGAACACCACGGCAGAACCCGCCTTTAGCGGCCCCCGCCGTCCCGATTGCAGCGTCCGTGTCATGCGATCCCCTCGCGTCCCTTGGCGATGCGGTAATAGGCCCACAGCCCGCGCGCCGCAACCGAACGCCATGGCTGCCATGGCCGGGCCATGTCGGCCAGCGCCCGCCCGCGCGGGCGTTCGGGCAGGCCGTAAAGCATCCGCACCGCCTCTTGCAGGGCCAGATCGTCGGGACAGAAGGCATCCGCGCGCCCCAGAGCGAACATCAGATAGATTTCGGCCGTCCAGCGGCCGATGCCCGGCAGCGCCGTCAGCACGGCGATGGCCTGTTCATCGGGCATCAAGGCCAGCGCATCGAAATCGAGATCGGCCGTGGCGATCCCGCGCAGATAGCGGATCTTCTGCGCCGACAGCCCGCAGGCGCGCAGCGCCTCGTCGCTGGCGGACAAGATCGCAGGTGCCCCGTCCAGCCCGGCCGCCGCCAGCTTGCGGCCGATCGCCGCGGCCGAGGCCACCGAAAGCTGCTGCGAGACGACCGCATCGCGGAGCGCCCCGAATCCGCCGGGTTGCCGGCGCAGCGGCAGGGGGCCGATCTGCGGCAGCATCTTTGCCCAGATCGGGCAGGCCGCGGCCAGATGAGCGGCGCCCTCGGCCAGATCGGCCGCTGTTTCGATCACCCTCATTGCCGTTCCTGTTCGATGGTATCCGCCCAGGCGCGCGCGGATTCGCGCAGCCGCGTTTCAAAGGCGGTCGAGATATGTTCGCGCAGCGCCGCTTCGGCGGCCGCGGCATCACCGGCCGCGATGGCATCGACGATGCGCTGGTGTTCGGCCAGCGTCTTTTCCCCCCTACCCGCGGCGGCCAGCGAGGTGCGCGCCATCAGGGCCATGGTCCGGTGCACGATGTCGAGCTGCTGCACCAGATAGCGGTTGTGCGAGGCAAGATGGATCTGGTGGTGAAAGCGCCGGTTGGCGCGGCTGAGCGCCTGCGGATCGTCGATCACCGCCCGGTCCTCCTCGACCATCCGGCCCAGAACGCGCGTTTCCTCGCGCGTGGCATGGCGCGCCGCAAGACGGGCGGCCAGCGCCTCAAGCTCGGTGCGGACGGTGTAAAGCTCGGCCAGCTGGTTGTGGTCGAGCGTCGCCACCACCAGCGAACGCCCGTCGCGCGCCAGCATCGACTGGGTTTCCAGCCGCTGCAGCGCCTCGCGCACGGGGGTGCGGCTGACGCCGAAGCGTTCGGCCAGTTCGGATTCGACCAGCCGGTCGCCGGGGCAATAAGTGCCGTTGTCGATGGCCGACAGGATCAGGGAATAGGCATCTTTCATGGCCTGCTAGGATCGCGGCGCGCGGCGCGAAAGGCAAGGCGGCCCGGCCCGTGCCCCTTGGGGGATATCCTTTCGCGCCGGACTGCCGCGGACCGCAGGGGGGATGAAGCGGGACGGGCAGTCTTGATCTGCCCGGCCGATCTGCTTTGATGGGCGGCGATGCAGCGACAGGCGATCCCGACATACGGCCCTGAAACGCCCCCGCAGGCGCGCGCAGGGGCATCAGGCACCGCCGCGGCAGGCGGCATGGCCGGGCGCCAGGCCGCGGCCTTGCCGGGCGGGCACGGACCTGCCCACGGCCCCAAAGGCGGCCGGCCTTGAAGGCGCAGCCCCCGGCCCGCCCGCCGCGCACGCGCGGCAGCGATGCCCCGCACCCCCCGCAGGCAGCTGCGCCTGCCCCGCTGGCGCCCGGCAGGGCAACCGCCACCGCGGCCGCGCTGGCCCGCGACTTCGCGGGCGTGACCTGCTGGATCTTCGATCTGGACAACACCCTCTATCCGCCCGAAACGGCACTGTTCCCGCAGATCGAGGCGCGGATGACCGCCTTTGTCGCCCGCCTGACCGGCGCCTCCGCGGACGAGGCGAGCCGCCTGCGCGCGCAGTACTGGCGCGAGCATGGCACCACGCTGGCCGGGCTGATGGCCCGCCACGCGGTCGATCCGCGCGCCTTTCTGGACGATGTCCATGACATCGATCTTTCGCCGCTCAGGCCCGATCCCGTCCTCGCGGGCGCCATCGCCGCGCTGCCGGGGCGGCGGATCATCCACACCAATGCCGACGCGGCCTATGCGGGCCGGGTGCTGGCGGGCCGCCGGCTGGCCGTCTTCGATGCGATCTGCGGGATCGAGGAAACCGGCTTTCACCCCAAGCCGGACCCGCGATCCTTTGCCGCAGTCCTTGCGGCCCATGGCATCAACCCGTCCCGCGCCGCCATGTTCGAGGACGACCCGCGCAACCTCGAAGTGCCGTTTTCGCTGGGAATGCGGACGATTCTGGTGGGTCCGGGGCGGCATGGGCCTGATGCCCTGCCCGCCGGCCAGCCCCCCGGCCCCCATGTGCGCTGGCACATCCAGGACCTGCCCGGCTTCGTGGCCGCGCTTGCCGCAGCGCTGCAAACCGTGGCAGACTGACGCCGCCATCCGGTCAGGCGGCACAAGCACGAGGCCATCATGTCGAACTCCTCCTCCGCCCAGGCGGTGAACCATGCCCTCAGCCCCGATGAGGCGCTGCAGACGCGGCGCGAGCGGGTGCTGGCCGGCCGCATCCTGCTGGCCGTGCTGGTGGTGGCGGTCCTTGCCGTGCTGCTGGTCGTCCAGTTCGGGCTGGTCGCGCTGAACGTCCTCGCGCTGGCCTCGACCGCGCTCGTCTTTTTGGTGCTGATCGCCTACGCGGCAGGGTTCTGATGAGCCCGCCGGTCCGGGCCGGCGGCCCGGTCCCTGTAGACGTTCTGGTGTCGGGGGGCGGCATCGCCGGGCTGATCGCCGCGGCGGCCTTCGGCCAGGCGGGGCTGTCGGTCCTGTGCGTCGATCCCGCGCCCCCTGTCACGCAGGAAGCCGCGGCGGGCGCCGACCTCAGGACAACGGCCTTTCTGCAGCCATCGGTGGCGCTGCTGCGCCGGATCGGGCTGTGGGATCGGCTGGCCCCCTTTGCGACACCCTTGCAGGTCATGCGGATCGTCGATGCCGGAGGGGCGCAGCCGGTGCCGCGCCTGGTGCGCGAATTCGCCGCCGCCGAGATTTCGACCGAGCCATTCGGGTACAACCTGCCCAACTGGCTGCTGCGGCGTGAGCTGGCGGCGCGTCTGGCCGAACTGCCGGGCATGCGCTTTGCGCCCGGCACCGGCACGGCGGCGCTGATGGCGCGGGCCGATTCGGCGCTGGTGGATCTGACCGATGGCAGCCAAGTGCGGGCAAGGCTGGTCGTGGCGGCGGACGGGCGCGATTCGCCGGTGCGCCGGGCGCTGGGGATCGGGGTGCGCACGATCCGCTATGGGCAAAGGGCGCTGGCCTTTGCGGTGACCCATGACATCGCGCACCAGAATGTCTCGACCGAGATCCACCGCTCGGGCGGGCCGTTCACGCTGGTTCCCCTGCCCGGCCGCGAGGGACGCCATTCCTCGGCGGTGGTGTGGATGGAGCGGGGCCCCGAGATCGCCCGGCTGCGCGCCCTGCCGCCCGCCGCCTTCGAGGCGGAGCTGAACGCCCGCTCGGCCGGGGTGCTGGGGCAT